>CAZWFC010000036.1:0-21979 GCA_964632965.1 uncultured Rhodocyclaceae bacterium | reverse complement strand
CCGCCCAGCAGCATGGTCGCCATCAGGTTGGCGTGGCGCCGCAGCGGATGGCAGTGGCCGCCGCCCAGCGGAATGTAGAGGTAGTCGCGCAGGAAGCGCGACAGCGTCATGTGCCAGCGGCGCCAGAAGTCGATGATCGAAGTGGCCTTGTAGGGCGAGTTGAAGTTGGCCGGGAAGACGATGCCGAACAGCCGCGCCAGGCCCACGGCCATGTCGGAATAGCCGGAGAAATCGAAATACAGCTGGAAGCTGTAGGCCAGCGCCCCGCCCCAGGCGGCCATGCCGCCGATGGCCTGGCCGCCCTGGGCGGCGGCGAAGACCGGGGCGACGAACTCGGTGCAGCCGTCGGCCAGTACCACTTTCTTGAACAGGCCGATGGCGAAGATGGTCAGGCCGACGGCGAAGTTCTCGCTGCTGATGCGGAAGGTTTCCGGCTTGGCGAACTGCGGCATCACTTCGGCGTGGTGCAGCACCGGCCCGGCCAGCAGGTGCGGGAAGAAGGTGACGAAGAGCGCGTAATGGACGAAGCGGTATTCGCGCACTTCCTTGCGATAGGCGTCGACGAGGTAAGCGATCTGGGTGAAGGTGAAGAAGGAGATGCCCAGCGGCAGCACGATCTGCGGGATGGGCAGGGACAGGCCGGCAACGGTGTTCAGGTTGGCGGCGAAGAAGCCCGCGTACTTGAAGTAGCCGAGCAGCGACAGGTTGCCGGCGATGCCCAGCCAGAGCGTCGCCCGATCGCCGCGCGCCTGGACGGGGCTGGCCGAGAGGCGGCGGCCGACCAGGAAATTGAAGACGATGGAGCCGCCCAGCAAGGGCAGGTAGAGGGGGTTCCACCAGCCGTAGAAGAACAGCGACGCCGCGGCGAGGAAGCCGATGGCCGCCAGCCCCGAATGGCGGCGTCCCAGCAGGAAGTAGATCAGCAGGCTGGCCGGCAGGAAGCCGAAGAGGAATTCGTAGGAGTTGAACAGCATGCGGCCGTTCCCTGCCTAGGAGGTGGCGGACAGAACGCCGGCCAGAAAATCCTTCAGGCGCGCGGCGCGCTTGTGCCAGGCATAGTCGGCGCTCCTGGCGTGCAGGCGCCGGCCCATCTCCTGGGCACGGCCGCAGTCGTTGCCGAGCGCCAGCAGCGCGTCCCGCAGGCTGGCCGCATCGCCGGGTTCGAACCATGCCGCATCGTCCGCGCCGAGGATTTCGCGTATCGCCGGCAGGTCGGAAGTCACGACGGCGCAGCCGGCGGCCATGTATTCGAACAGCTTGATCGGCGAGGTGAAGGCGCTGTCCGGGTCCGGCCGGTTGGGCAGGACGGCGATGCAGGCGGCGGCGACATGCGTCATGACTTCGGCGTGGGGCAGGCGCGGCAGGAAATCGATCTGCGCGCCGCCGGCCGGCAACTGGCTGCGCAGGCGGGCGATCTGCTCGGGCTCGCCGCCGATCAGCGTCAGGCGAAAACCATCGAGTGTCGCGGCGGCGGCGACCAGATCGGCGACGCCCTTCCAGCCGAAGAAAGAGCCGGCATAGACGACGTGGCGGCGGCAGTCCTGCCAGGGCTTCTCCGGCAATGTGGCCAGCGGTGTAACGCCGTTGGGCAGCACCAGCAGGCGGCGCGGCGCGCCATACAGCGCCGTCAGCCGCTCGGCCGTCGCGCGGCTGTTGCAGACGACCGCCGCGGCGCCGGCGACGACCGCGCGCTCCATGGCCAGCGTGCGCTCGCGGCGCTGCGGCTTGGCGGTGTCGGCGAAGACCTCGTGCGCCTCGTAGATCAGCGGCGGCAGGCCGGGCTCGGCCAGCAGCAGGGCGGCGAGTTTCAGGTGCCGCACATAGAGGGCATCGGGCCGGCGCTGCGCGATCTCGCGCAACAAGCGGCGGGCGAAGAAGCGCACCGAGTGCCAGCGCGCGAACGGCGGGATGCGGTCCAGCGGAGAAGGCCAGCCGCGCGACAGCGGGACCAGGCCGAGGCCATCGGCGGCGGTGATGCCGGCGGGCACCAGCGGCGATTGTCCGGCCACTGGGACGTAGGCCAGGTCGACATCGATGCCGGCTGCGACGAGGCTGGCGACGGCATGGGCGACCTGCACTCCGCGCGCGCGGGGCAGCGGCAGGGGTTCGGGGAAGGCGTAGAGCAGCCTCAAGGAATCCTCAGGGCGCCTTGACGCCTTCGATGACCAGGCAGTCGCCGAACATCACTGCATCCGAACTGACGATGTCCGGAAACCGGCGGCGGCGGATGTTGCTGCGGATGATCCAGACGACGAAGTCCTCCAGCTTGCGCTGCAGCCAGTTCTGTCGCCGCACCAGGCCGTTGGAGCCGACGCGGCGGATGTTCACGCCGCCCTGGCGCAGGAAGAAATTGAGCTGCCAGAAGTAGATCGGGCTGATGTGGGCGTCGTCCACCGGCTGCACCATGACTTTGTCCGGCGTCAGCATCAGCGGCCGGAAGCGCGGGTAGTAGCCGGACAGCAGGTACTTGACGCGCGCGTCGATGGACAGCGTGTTGGGCGTGCTGATGATCATCCGCCCGCCCGGCTTGAGGACGCGGCAGAGTTCCTTGACGAAGGTCCAGGGATTCTCGAAGTGCTCGATGCCCTCGATGCTGAACACGTAGTCGAAATGGGCGTCGGGGAAGGGCAGCGGATCGATGACGTCGTGCTGCGTGAAGCGCACGCGCGGGTCGCGCAGGGCGAAGGTCTCGGCGCCGATGTCGAGGCAGTCGATGTCGCCATGGCCGAGCTTGAGCAGCTGCTGGGCGAAGGCGCCGTGGCCGGCGGGCACGTCGAGGATGCGGCCGGGCGGCGCGTCCTGGAAGAATGCCAGCACCGCCGGATAGAGATCGTCGGCGGCGAGCGCGCGTATGGGTTCCTGCGGGGGTAGCGTCGAGGTCAATCAGGACTCCGTTGGCGGGCGTTCCCCGCAGGCAGCGTCGAACAGGGAAACCAGTTGCTGGCCGACCCGGTCGAGCGTGAAGTCGGCGATCATGCGGCGGCTGGCCGCGCTGTAGGCCGACAGCAGCGCAGGGTCTTGCAGCGCGCGGATTGTAGCATCGGCCAGTGGCGCGGCTTGCGCGGCGGGAACCACGGCGCCGGCGCCGAATTGGGCAATCCAGGCGGCGATGCCGCAGCCGTCGGTGCAGATCGTCGGCGTGCCCACCGCAGCCGCTTCGACCGTGACCATATTGAGGCCTTCGCAGAGCGTCGGGTTGGCGTGCAGGTCGGCGGCGGCCAGGTGCTCGAAGATGTCGCGGCCGGCCAGCCGCCCGGTGGCGACGACCGTGTCCCTGATCCCCGCCTGCTCCAGCACCGGCCACACCGCCTGCGTCAGCCAGGGGTCGTCCGGGCCGCAGAGCAGCCAGCGCGCCTTGGGCACGGCGGCGAGTATTTGCGGCCAGGCCTGGGCCAGCACATGCGCGCCCTTGCCCTTCTGGTTCCACGACAATGTGACCACCAGCGGTGCGTCGGCGGCGATGCCATAGCGTCGGCGGATGGCGGCCGCCAGTTCGCGGCGCGCGGCGAACACGGCGTCGACGACTTGCGTGTCGAAAACGAGGTGGCTGGGAATCATGCGCACGCGGCTCATGTCGGCGCCGTCGCCCTGCAAGACGTCCACCAGCAGCGGCGAGACCGGGCGCAGCCAGTCGGCGTGGCGCACGACGTTCTTGATGAGGCGGTCGGTGGCGAGCGTGCGGCGGCGGCCGTAGGCGGCCTCGGGGCAGTCGAGGATGTCGCCGCCGATGCAGCCGACCACCAGCGGCGCGCGCAACAGGCCGAGACGGCGCAGCAGGGCGGCTGGCACGGCGTAGGAGAAGCCGTCGCTGGCGATAACGACGTCGGGGCGGAAACGGCGCGCGGCGGCGGCGACGATCCACATGCGATGCACGAGGTTGCGGCCGTCGAAGGCGCGGCGGTAATAGCGGTCGAAAACCCAGGTCAGCAGGCGTTCGACACCGCGCCGCGGGTTGTACCAGAAGGTCGCGATGCCGTCGCCGGCTTGCTTGAAATGGTCGGCCATGCGGCGCGTTTCAGGCAGGTCGCGGTTCTCCTCCAGCGCGCAGACCTCGTGGCCGAGGCGGCGCAGATGGACCAGCATCGCGTACTCGCCGATCCAGGAGCGCGGGTGCAGGTAGAGGATCCTCATGCGCTCAAGTCTTCCATGGCCCGGGCGACGCGCTGCTGGAAGGCGGCGGGCGAGAACTGCGCCAGGTGTTCGGTGGCCAGGCGCGGGTCGGGGCGCTCCTTGCCGGCGACGAGCGACGCGATGAGATCGCGGAAACCGGCTCCGCCGTCCTGGCGCGGGTCGGCATAGAGGAAGCCCGAGGCGCCATGCACCACGGTTTCGACGAAGGGCGGCGCGTCGACGGCGATGACCGGCGTGCCGGCGGCCTGGGCCTCGATCAGGTTGAGGCCCAACGCCTCGCGTTCGGGCAGGCCCGAAAGCACGTAGTCGAGCTGGCGATAGACGGACGCCGGGTCGGACTGCATGCCCCAGAAGCGCACCTGCCCGGCGATGGGGGCGAGTGCTGCGCGCAGGTCGCGCACCGAGGCGTAGCCGCCGCTGCCAAAGATTTCCAGGTTCACGTCGGGGAATTCGGCCAGCACGGGCGCGAGCAGCGAGAACAGCAGCGGAAACTGCTTGATCGGCGTCAGGCGCGAGACGATGCCCAGCGTCAGGCCGGGCCGGCGCACGAATTCGCGGCGGGAGCGCACGCGCAGCGGCTCGCACCAGGACAGCAGGCGGTCGCGGAACTTGCGCTGGTCCCAGGCGTATTCGCTCTGCCGCAGGATGGCGCCCTCGCCGGCGGCGCGCGGCGCCAGGTCGGCGACGCCCAGCAGCGGCTCGGCGTGAATGTTGGTGTGGCCACGCGCCGCGACGGTGCTGCGCACGTAGTCCGAAACCGGGAACAGGCGGTGGTAGTCGGCGAGTCCGCGCGGATCGCGCCCGACCAGCGGCATGTGGATCAGGCCGCCGAGGCGGTGGCGCGCGGCGACGCTCTGCGCCAGTTCGGGTGGCAGGATGTTGTGCGTGACGACGACGGCGGGTTTCTCGGGCAGCAGTGCCGGAATATCGTTGCCATGGTCGATGGGGATGAAGCGCACGCCGGCGAGGCCGAGGCTGTCCCAGTATTTCGCTCCGCGCACGACCACCAGCTGTACTTCCCAGCCGAGCGCCTGGAGCGCCTGGGTGAAGAAGCGCGTGTAGATCTCGCCGCCGCCGAGCTGGCCCTGCCAGTTGACCTGGATGCAGAGCGGCTTCACGTTTGCCCGGCCCAGCAGCGCACCACTTGCGGGGCGATCGCCGCCGGCGACAGTTCGTGCATCAGCTTCTGCTGCGCGGCCCGGCGTTCGTCCGCCGTGGCGGGAGCAGCAAGCACTGCCTGGATTGCAGCGGCCCAGGCCGAGGCATCGGCGCTCTCGACGACGCGGCCGGCGCCGCAGGCGACGATCCACGGCGCGGCGCCGACGCCGGTCGACATCAGGGAAGGCGTGCCGACCAGGGCGGCCTCGACGACGCCGTAGTTGAAGGTGTCCACCCAGGATGGCGCCAGGTGCAGGTCGGCGGCAGCCAGGTATTCCTTGACGCGCAGGGTCGGGATGTCGCCGGGCAGCAGCAGGCGGTGGGCGACGCCCAGGCGTTCCGCCGTGGCGCGCAGGTGGCCGGCGTAGCTGCCGAGTCCCGGCAGCTTGCGGTCGCCGCCGCAGATGGCGAGCCACAGGTTCGGCCGCTGCGGCAGGGCGGCGGCCAGCGCCTCGACGGCGAGCTCCAGGCGCTTGACCCAGGTCACGCGGCACATGGTGATCAGCAGTTCGCTGTCGGCGGGGATGCCGAGTTCCGGCAGCACTTTGGCGCGGCTGGCGGCGCGCAGCTCCGGCAGCGGGATGTCGGCCGGCGGCAGCATGCGGCCGGGCAGGTAGTGCAACGGTATCGTGGCGATCTTTGCGGCCTCGCAACCGCCGGCGATCAGCGCATCGGTCGTCACCCAGGAGTTGGAACGCACGGCGTCGGCGCGCTTCAGCACCCAGCGCTGCACGGCGCTGCGCCAGCGGCTGACCGGGCGGCCGGGGAAATGGATGGGCGCGTCCAGGTAGTCGGTGTCGTGGATGCCGACGACCCAGCGGAAGTCCTCGAACAGGCCGACGATGGCGACGAAGAAGCCCAGCCAGTCGGCCTCGACGACGAAGACGTCGCGGTCGCGGTTGGCGCGGATGAAGCGCCAGATCGCCACCAGCGTCGTGAAGAAGCGCCGGCCGAGCCAGAATTTGAACAGGCGGTCGAGGAGCCAGGTCAGCGGGTTGCGGCGGAAGCCGTGGATGATCCAGAAATGCAGGCCGTCCTCGTCGAGCTTCGTGAAACTCATGCCCGACGGCGCGCGGTTGTCCTCGGTGTAGACCTCGATGTCGTGGCCCTGGCGGACCAGTTCCCTGGCCAGGTCGAGGTGGAGGCTGCGCCAGATGTCGGTGGCGATCAGGCCGATCTTCATAGGCTCATGTCGACCTGGAACTTGTCGATCCAGATCGCCAGCACCAGCAGCGGCCACAGCCGCTGGCTGTGCGAACCGCAGCCCGACAGGTGTTCCTCGACGTAGCGCGTCACCTGCTCCTGGTCGAACCACGGCGCCAGCGTGCGGTTGTCGATCAGGCGCTCGCGCAGCAGCGGGCCGAAGTCCTCGCGCAGCCAGCGCGCCAGCGGCGCCGAGAAGCCCTGCTTGGGCCGGTCCATGAAATCGGCCGGCAGCCAGTCCTTGAAGGCTTCCTTGAGGATGTGCTTGTGGCGCCCGCCGGCCGAGAGCTTGTAGCGGCCGGGCAGGCTGTAGGCGAACTCGACGACCTCGTGGTCGAGGAAGGGCGAGCGGCATTCCAGCGACACCGCCATGCTGGCGATGTCGACCTTGAACAGGATGTCCTCGGGCAGGTAGGTGACGAGGTCGGCGTAGCACCAGCGCGTCGCCGCGTCGGCGCCGGCTGTGCGCGCCAGCGCCTGTTCGAGGTAGGCCGTGGTGCGCGAATCGCCGCCGCGTTTCGCCTTGAACGCGGCCGTCAGCAGCGCTTCCTTGGCCTTGTCCGGGTAAAAGGCGAGCAGGTGCTTGTAGGCCTCGGCGCCTTGCATGAACAGCATTTCGTCGGCGCGCGTGGCCGGGAAGCTGCGCTTCGGCCGGTGCGGCTTCAGGCGGTTCTCGGCCGCCACGGTCAGCCGGCGCAGGCCGCGCCACAGCGGCGTGAGGCCGGTGCGATTGAGCACGTCGGCGCGGCGCATCTGGTAGAAGCGGCGGTAGCCGGCGAAGCTCTCGTCGCCGCCGTCGCCGGTCAGCGCCACCGTCACCTCTTCGCGCGCGAAGCGCGAGACGTAGAAGGTCGGCAGGATCGAGTTGTCGGCCAGCGGTTCGCCGAGATGCTCGATCAGGCGCGGCAGCCATTCGACGGCGTCGGGCCGCACCGTCATCTCGCGGTGCTCGGTGCCCAGGTGCTCGGCGACCTGGCGCGCGAAGGGCAGTTCGTTGAAGCGCGCGTCGTCGAAGCCGATGGCGAAGGTCTTGATCGGCTGGTTGGAGAGCCGCGCCATCGCCGCGACGGTGATCGAGGAGTCGATGCCGCCGGAGAGGAAGGCGCCGAGCGGCACGTCGGCGATCATGCGGATCTTCGTCGCTTCGAGGATCTTCTCGCGCAGGGACGCGCAGGCGTCGTCGAAGTTCAGCGTCGAACGGCGCGTGAAGTCGATATCCCAGTAGCGGAAGAGGCGTGCTATGCGGCCGTCCTTGACCACCATGGCGTGCGCCGGCGGCAGCTTGCGGATCGCCGCGAAGCCCGACAGCGGCGCCGGGATGTACTGGAAGGTCAGGTAGTGGTCGAGCGCCTGGAAGTCCGGCGCGCGCGAGAGCGCGGGATCGAGCGCGAACAGCCCGGCGATCTCCGAAGCGAAGGCGAAGCCGCGCTCCGTCTCGGCATACACCAGCGGCTTGACGCCGAGGCGGTCGCGCGCGCACGACAGCGTGCGCTCCTGGCGGTCCCAGACGGCGAAGGCGAACATGCCGCGCAGGCGCGCCAGACAGCCCTCCAGTCCGTCGCGCACGAACAGCCGCAGCAGCACTTCGGTGTCGGAATGGCCGACGAAGGTCTCGCCCTGCGCTTCCAGTGCGGCGCGCAGGTCGGGGAAGTTGTAGATCTCGCCGTTGAAGACGACGGTGTAGCGGCCGCAGGGGCTGACCATGGGCTGGTGGCCGGCGGGCGACAGGTCGATGATCGACAGCCGCACGAAGCCGAGACCCATGGCGCCGTCCTGCCACTGGCCGGAATCGTCGGGGCCGCGGTGATGCAGCCTGGCGACCGCCGCGGCGAGGTCGAATGCCGGCGTGGAGTTTTCAGGGGCGACGAAGCCGAGGATTCCGCACATGGCCTATTTCTCCGTCAGCATCCGTTCGACGGCCGCTGCGTTGGCCGCCCAGGTGAAATGATCGATGGCGCGGTTGCGCGCGGCGACGCCCATTTCCCGTCCGCCGGCCGTCAGCAGGTCTGCCAGCGCCGTGCGCCAGGCGGCGACGTTGCCGGGCGGCAGCAGCTGGCCGGTGCAACCCGGCAGCACGATCTCGCGCATGCCGCCGTTGTCGGCGGCCAGCACCGGCAGGCCGCAGGCCATGGCTTCGACGACGCTGATGCCGAAGGCTTCCTCGCCGATCGACGGCTGGACGAAGACATCGCCGCGGGTGAGCCAGCGGGGCAGGTCGGCGTGCGGCACGCGGCCGGCGAAACGCACGCGGCCGGCGACGCCGAGGCGTTCGGCGAGCCGCTGCAGCGCCGCCTTTTCCGGTCCTTCGCCGATGACGAGGTAGTGCACGTCGGCCGGCAATCCCGCCAGCGCCTCGACGATCACATGCAGGCCTTTCCAGCCGACGATGCGGCCGACGCTGACGATGACGCGCGCGTCGGCCGGCAGGCCGGCAAGGCCGGGCGTCGGCGCCTGCGGATAGAAGTGGCCGGTGTCCACGCCGTTGTGGATCACCGTCACCGGGCGGGCGTAGCGCGCCTCGATCTGCGCCGCGTTGTAGCGGCTGGTGGACACCCAGTGGTCGATGGCGCCGGCGAACAGGCGGTCGCCGCGGAAGAAGTCCGTGCCGCCGGAGCGGAACAGCGTCTGCGCCTTCATGCCGCGGCGCCGCGCCTGCCACAGCACAGGGAAATCGAAAGGCTTGTTGATGATGACGGCATCGTAACCGGCGCCGACGAGATGATCGAGGCCGCCGCCGCGGGCGAAGGACAGCCGCTCCATCAGGCGGCGGAAGCGCGTGCCGAACTTGGGCCAGGACTGCTCGATGCGGAACGGGAAGCGGATCAGCTTGACCTCGTCGTGGCGCGCTTCGCCGCGGTCGCCGGCGACGATGGCGACCTCGTGGCCGCGGCGCGCCATGGCGCGGCCGACTTCCCAGCAGTAGGTCTCCAGACCGCCGGGGATGAAGCTGGCCGTGACGTTGTAGAAGCAGATGCGCATCAGGCGGCGTCCCGCTTCGAAGTCAGAGCCAGCCGAGCGAACAGGCCGGTCAGTGCCCAGAACATGAGGCTCATGTCGCGGGCGAAGAAATCGTTGAACTGGTTGCGCAGCAGGACGCCGGCCACGAGTGAGAGCCCTACGATTCCGGCAAGGGCGCTCGGGCCGGCCGCGGCGCGCCAGAAAACGGATCCGAAGCAGGCGAAGAGCGCGAGCAGGGCAAGTATGCCGGGAATTCCCATGCCGATGCCGTAGTTCAGGAAGACGTTGTGCGGATGAAGCAGCCAGGTATTGTAGGCCGGCACCAGGTCCGGGTAGGCCTTGCTCATGACGCCGCGACCGAAGCCGGCGCCATTGACCGGGTGGGCCGCGATCCGGGCGACGACGCCGGGCCAGAACAGGAAGCGGGTGTCGTGGAGGTTCGTGCTGGCGATGCTTCTTTCGGCTGCGACCGGGTTGCGCTGGTGATTTCCCCAAAGCAGGCCGGCCAGGAAAACCGCACACGCCAGCAGCGTGATGAGCCGAGCCCGTCGGCGCCGCAAGTAGTTGCGGCGTGCCAGCAGAATCACCAGTATCGTGATCTGCGCCGCGAACACGGGCCAAACGATACGCTGCAGGGAAATCACGGCGAGAAAAAACGCGAACGTCAATGCGAAAGCCGCCAGGCTTCGCCAATCGCGCATTTCCTCTTCGAATATCAGCCAGACCAGAACCGGCACCAGCGTGATCAGGTAGGTGGAAAAAATGCCGACGCCGCCGTGCTGGCCACCCTCCTGCCAGACGAAGTCGTGCGACGCCCAACTGACGGTGGCCCAGCCGCCGATGAAGAAAAGGCCGAGAATTTGCACGCGGAGCATGAAGAGCGCAGCCTCGCGATCGCGGGCGACGACGAAGAAGGCGAAGAAGGCCATCATCGTGTAGCCGAGCTCGTTCTTCAGTTCCCCCAGCGTATAGGCGGGATCGAACGCATAGGCCAGCGATGCCAGACAGACCGCGATCCAGGCGCCCAGGGCCGGCTTGCAGGGCAGCGGCGCGCGCGCGCCGGGAACCTGCTGCCACTGCCAAAGCGCGATGCCGAAGCAGATGGCGAGCAGCAACAGGCGTGCGGCGACCGTGCCCGGGAACGGCAGGATGATCAGGAACAGCGCAAAGGGCAGCAGGGTCAGCGAACGCTTCATGGTTGCGGCTGCCTTGCGAGCAGTTCGACGACGGCGCGATGCACGGCGTCGACCGGTATCTCGGCCATGCTCCGCTCCGTGCCGGCGTCGGGCATCCCGGTGGCGGGATGTTCGATCATGCGCAGCGCCGGATGTTCGAGCGGCGCCAGATTCCGACCGGGGTAGCTGCAATGGTAGAGCGCCACCATCGGGATGCCGAGGGCGCCGGCGACATGGGTCGGCCCGGTGTCGACGCCGACGTAGAGGTCGAGCTGGCCGATCAGGGCGGCGGACTGGCGCAGGCCGAACCGGCCGGCGGCGCTGAGGACCCGGTCTCCCGCCGCTGCCCGCAGGCGCTGGGCGGCCGGCGCGGATGCCCGGTCGCCGAGGACGACGAAGCTCGCGTCCGGAAATTCGGCGCCGAGGCGCCGCAGCAGTTCGGCGAAGGATTCGATGGGCCAGTCGCGGTGCGGCTTGGTCGGGAAGCTCGCGGGCTGGATGCCGATGACCGGCTTCCCGGTGCCCTGCGCGGCCAGCCAGCGTCTGGCGGCGCCGGCCTCGTCCGGCGTCACTGCATAGGCCAACCGCAGTTGCGCGCCGGCGACGCCGGCGGCCTCCGCCAGCAGCAGGCGCTCGCGCACGGCGTGGATGGACGCCTGCGGGCGCGCCACGTGGACCAGGCGCGGATCGTCGGGTAGTCCCGTGGCCTCGAAGGCGACGACGCTGCGGGCGCGCCGCAGCGCGTAGTCCACCAGCGGCCGGTCGTGTCCCCAGACCACGGCGAGGTCAAAGCGTGCCGCCGGCAGGCGCCCGCGCCAGGGCGCCGAATGCTTGCTGATCGTGCCGAGGTGGTCGATGAAGGGCAGGTGCGCGAGCAGCGCGGCGCGGTTGCGGTGCGCCAGCACCGTCAGCCGTCCGCGCGGTATGGCGGCCTTCAGCGCGCGCAAGGCGGGCGTCACCAGCAGGGTGTCGCCGATGCGGGCGACGACGATGGCCAGTACGTCGGCATCCGGTTGCAGGGCTGCCGCACGGGTCACGATCTCTCCACGACGCGCCGGAAGATCGCTTCCATGCGGTCGAGCATGCGCGCGTCGGAAAAGCGTTCGCGTGCCTGGGCGAGAGCGGCGGCGCCGAGGCGCGCGCGCAGGTCGTCGTCGTGCAGCAGCCGCGTCAGGGCGGCCTTGAGGGCGTCGACGTCGCGCGGTTTCACCAGCAGTCCGGTGACGCCGTCGGCGACGATTTCCGGAATGCTGCCGACCGGCGTGCTGACGACGGCCAGGCCGCCGGCCTGCGCCTGCATGATCGCCTGCGGTACGCCTTCGTTGGCGTAGGACGGCAGCACGAAGACATCGAGCGCCGCCAGCCAGGGCGCGACGTCGCTCTGGTTGCCGGGCATGGTGACGCGGTCGGCGACGCCCAGTTCCGCGGCCTGGCGGCGCAGGTTGTCGAAGCCGGGGCCGTCGCCGACGATCAGCAGGCGCGCCTGCTTGTCGTCGAGCTGCGCGAAGGCGTCGAGCAGGTAGCGATGGCCCTTCCAGCTGCGCAGCGTGGCGACGATGCCGACGATGCGGCCGTCCTCGGCCAGGCCGAGCTGGCGGCGCGCGGCGCCGCGGTCCTGCGGGGCGTGGCGCGCGAGGTCGATGCCGGTGGGCACCGACGTCACGTGATCGGCGGGCAGGCGCAGGTCGCGCATCAGTTCTTCGCGCAGCCGTTCGCCGGTGGTGACGATGTGATCGGCGGCCTCTGCATAGAGCCAGCGCGTGGTGGCGTTCTTGCGCACCGGCGCCGAAATGTGGCGCACGCGCACGATGCGCGGCGCGTCGCGCCAGAAGCATGTCGCCAGCGCGGCCAGCCAGGAGTCGGTCGAACTGTGGGTGACGACGAGGTCGGGCTGCAGGCTCTTCAGGCGGCGGCGCAGCGCGAGCACGCCGGGAATGCGCTTCTTGCCTATCGGCAGCGCCTCGACCGGTACGCCGCGCGCCTGCGCCGCGGCGTGGATGCGCGCCGCGGACGGACACAGCAGCAGCATCTCGTGGCCGCGCTTCAGCATGCCGGCCATCTCTGACAGCACGCGGATCTCCTGGCCGCCCCAGGCGCACGAGGATTCGGTATGGACGATTTTCATTGGATTTCTTCGCGCTCGTACTGCAGGCGGTGCAGGCGTGCGTAGATGCCGTCGGCGGCGATCAGCTCGGCATGGGTGCCGGTTTCGACGATGGCGCCCTGCTTGAGCACGACGATGCGGTCGGCGCGTTCGATGGTGGACAGGCGGTGGGCGATCACCAGCGTGGTGCGGCCGCGCATCAGGGTTTCCAGCGCGGCCTGCACCAGCCGTTCGGACTCGGTGTCCAGCGCCGAGGTGGCCTCGTCGAGGATCAGCACCGGCGCGTTCTTCAGCAGTGCGCGGGCGATGGCCAGGCGCTGGCGCTGCCCGCCCGACAGCTTGACGCCGTTCTCGCCGACCAGCGTCTCGTAGCCCTGCGGCATGGCGCGGATGAACTCGTCGGCGTGGGCGGCGCGCGCGGCGGCCTCGATTGCGGCGGGGCTGGTGGCGCCCATCGCGCCGTAGGCGATGTTGGCGGCCACCGTGTCGTTGAACAGCACGACGTCCTGCGAGACCAGCGCGACGTTGGCGCGCAGGCTTTCGAGCCGGATGTCCTCGATGTCGATGCCGTCGAGCAGGATGCGGCCGCCCTGCGGATGGTAGAAGCGCGGCACCAGGTTCGCCAGCGTGGTCTTGCCCGAGCCCGAGGCGCCGACCAGGGCCACCATCTCGCCCTGACGGATCGCCAGGGAAACGCCGGCCAGCGCTTCGCGGTTGGCGCCGGGGTAGGAGAAGGCCACCGCGTCGAACACCAGTTCGCCCTTCGCCGCCGGCAGTTCGACGGTGCCGCTGTCTTTTTCGGGGACTTCGTCGATCAGCTCGAAGACGCTTTCCGCGGAAGCCAGCCCGCGCTGCAGCGAACTGTTGATTTCGGTCAGGCGCTTCATCGGTGCCAGCAGCATCAGCATGGCGGTGATGAAGGAGACGAAGCTGCCCAGCGTCGTTTCGCCTTGCGCGACCTGCCAGAGCGTAATGGAGATGACCACGGCCAGCGCCAGCGAAGCCAGCAGCTGCGTCACCGGCGAGGACAGGCCGGCCGCCACGGTCATGCGCATGGCATTGGTGCGCTGGACGGTATTGGCCTTCTCGAAGCGCCGGGCCTCGTAGTCGTGGCCGCCGAAAATCTTCACCACCTTGTGGCACTCGATGGTTTCCTCAAGGACATGGGTGATCTCGCCCATGGCGGTCTGTGCATTGCGCGCCAGCCCGCGCAGCCGCTTCGAGACGCCGCGCACGGCGAAGGCGATCAGCGGCGCGATCGCGATCGAGATCAGGGCCAGCTTCCAGTTGAGCCAGAGCATCCAGCCGAGCAGGGCCGCCAGCGTCATCGAATCGCGCACCGCGACGGTGAGTACCGAGGTGGCGGCGGCGGAGACGCCCATCACGTCCCAGGCCACCTTGGACATCAGGATGCCGGACGAACGGTCGTCGTAATAGGGGGTCGGCAGGCGGATCAGCCGGTTGAACATGGCCACGCGCATGTCCATGACGACGTGGTTGGCCACCCAGGACATGGCGTAGCTGGTGATGAAGGTCAGCACGCCGCGCAGCAGGAAGATGCCGACGATGGCGAGCGGATAGATCCAGATGCGGCTGGTGTCCGAGCCGTCGTGGCGGCCGTCGAGCAGCGGCTTCATCAGCGCCGGAAACAGCGGTTCCGCGGCGGCGGTCAGCACCATGCCGACAATGGCGACGGAGAACACCCGCCAGTAGGGGCGAACGTAACCGAGCAGGCGCAGGTAAATCTCCCGGCTGGTCGGTGGGGTCATCGGAGAGAAACCATTGAAAAAGCTGGCAATTATGCCACAGCGGGTACCAGTTGCCGGTAGAAATCCGCCAGCCGCGCGGCCATCGCCGTGCTCGACATGCCGGCGACCGCTTCGCGGCAGGCGCCGCCGAGCGCGGCCGGCGCCGCCAGCAGTTCGTCGAGCGCACGCGCCAGGGCGGGAATGTCGCGCGCCGCGCAGACCAGGCCGTTCCGGCCCGGCGCGATCAGTTCGGCGGCGCCGCAGGTCGTCGAGGTCACCACCGGCAGGCCGCAGGCCAGGGCTTCCATCGCGGCGTTGGGCATCGGGTCGTAGAGCGTCGGCAGGCAGAAGACGTCGGCCGCGCCGTAGTAAGGGCGCACGTCCGGCAGGCCGCCGAGGAAGCGCACGCGTTCGTCCACGCCCAGCGTCTGGGCGATTTTTTCCGCCAGTTTCTGGTCGCGGTCCTTGCCGACGACGATCAATTGCGCATCCGTTCGCTGCATCGCCGCCAGCGCGCGCAGCAGGCCGGGCACGCCCTTGCGCTCGAAGCCGGAGCCGACGAAGAGGATCAGCGGCGCATCGGCGGCGATGCCGAGTTCGGCGCGCACGCGGCTGCGGTGCTCGTCGCGCAGGCCGGGATGGAAGTGTTCGAGGTCGACGCCGTTGTGGATGACATGCAGCTTGTCCGCCGCGACGCCGAAGCGCCGCGCGATGTCGTCCTGCACCATGCGCGAATTGCAGATCACGGCGCGTAAGGCAGGGTGGCGGAACATCGCCGCCTCGGCGTCCTTGGTGTAGGTATGCCAGGGCGAACGGCCGGTGAGCAGGCGCGCGATGCCGCCGCGCGCCTGGTCGCGCAGTTCCAGCCAGGTCGCATGCACGCCGTCGCCGGCGCGGAACACGTGGCAGCCGGGAATGCGCTCGTGGCTCTGCACGATGTCGAAGCGGCCCTGCGCGATGATCTGCTGCACGCAGTGCGCGAAGCCGACGTCGCGCCAGGTGCGGCCGAGGTAGAACGGGTTGCACTGGAGGATGCCGGCCGGATCGCCGGTCCATTCGCGGGCGATGACGGTGACTTCGACGCCCTGCTCGCGCAGGCCTTCGAGCGCGCGTTCGACGAAGCGCTCGGCGCCGCCGAAGGGTGTGTACTTTTGTCGGGCGATGGCGATTTTCATGGGGCTAGCAGTTCCTCGCAGGCGGCCAGCACCTGGGCGACCGGCAGGGTCGTCAGGCATTCGCTGACCTTGCTGTTGTCGCAGCCGGCCTGGCCGCAAGGGCGGCAGGTGTGGGTGAGGGAGGCGACGACGCGGCTGGCGGTGCCCCAGGGCCCCCATTCGCGGTCGCCGGACGGGCCGAAAATGGCGACGACGGGCGTCCCCATGGCCGCGGCGATATGCATCGGCGCCGAGTCGACGCCGACGAAGAGCCGCGCGCGCGCAGTCAGAGCGGCGAGTTCCTTCAGGCTCAGGGCGCCGGAAAGGTCGATGGTCGCCACCTGCGCTGCCGCGCGTACCGCGGCGACCAGTTCGCGCTCCTTCGCGTCGGGCGCGCAGGTCAGCACCAGCGGCAGGCCGCGGCACGCCAGCGCGTCGCACAGCAGCGCGACGCGTTCGGCCGGCCAGCACTTGAAGCCCCAGCGCGAGGCCGGGTGCAGGTGGATGAAGCCCTGCGGCGCGAGGCCGTGCTGCGCCAGCAGCGCATCGACATGCGTCTCGGCCGCGGCGCCGGGCACCAGCGTCACCCGCGCGTCCTCGGGGGCGACGGTCATACCCAGCGCGCGCAGCGCGTCGAGGTTGGTGTCCACCGTATGGCGATGCGGGTGCGACTGGGCGGCGTAGTGATGGCTGAAGCTGCCATGCCAGAAACGGCCGGCATCGGTGCGCCGCGGCGCCACCGACCAGCGCGGCCGCAGCAGGCGCGTGAGCCAGGCACCGCGCGTGTGCACCGAGAGATGGACGATCAGGTCGTAGCGGCGCTGGCGCAGTTGTGCGAGCAGTTGCCCCTCGGCGCCGGCCTGCCGCCATAACCCCTGCTTCTTCCAGTGGCGGTCGATGCCGAAGATGCGCGCGATGTCCGGATGGCCTTCCAGCATGGGCACGGTGTCGGCGTACACGAGGGCGTCGACCTCGCATTGCGGCGCGACGCGCTTGAGCGCCGAGAACACCGGAGCGGACAGGAGCACGTCGCCGTGGTGGCGCAGCTTGATGACCAGCGTGCGGCGGACCTGGTCGATGGGAATGGGCGACATCTACTTATTCTGCCACCCCTGCGGGTGTCCAACGGATGAGGCTGCGCCAAGGGGAAGGTCTGCTGCCGCAGACGCGTTGTGCCAGACCATGCACCCGTCCTCGATCAGGCTCACCGTGCCGAAGACGAAGGAGGTCGAGAACCAGGCCGGATCGGGCAGGCCGAGCAGTTCGACGGCCAGCGCCTTCATCACGCCGGCGTGGATCACCAGTATCGCCGCCTCGTGGCGCGCGGCGATCTCGGCGGCGCAGGCGGCGGCGCGCTGCCGCAGCATCGCAATGCTTTCGCCGCCGTGGCCGGCGTAGTGCAGCGGGTCGGCCACCCAGGCGTCGACGGCGGGATGGCCGATCGCGTCCCAGGTCTGCATCTCCCAGGCGCCGAAATGGATCTCGCGCAGGCGGTCGTCGCAGACCGGCGCCGGATGCAGTTGCTCGGCCAGCAGCCGGCAGCGCGTCAGCGGGCTGCTGTAGACCGGCACGTCGGGCAGCAGCGGCCTGATGCGCACGGCGACCGCCGCCGGGTCCTCGGCCAGCGCCACGTCGCTTTGGCCGTAGCAGACGTCGGTGGCAACTTGCGGGCGCGGATGTCTTATGAGGAAAAGTCGCATAGCAGTCCGAAGTAAAAAGCCAGTTCCGCCACCTGCTGCGTCGCGCCCAGGCAGTCGCCGGTGTAGCCGCCGATGCGGCGCACGAAATAGCGCGCCGCCGCCAGCGTCGCCACCGCCACCGCCGCCAGCGCCTCGGCGACCTCGGGCCAGGGCAGCAGCGCGCAGGGCGCCAGCCCGAACAGGGCCGCGACGGCGAGATTGCCGCCGCTCATGCGCACCGCCAGCGGCTTCGACTTCGAGCTGTCATCATCGCGCACGTAGTCGAGCGCAAAGATCAGCGTCGTGGCGGCGAAGCGCGACACCGCGTGGCCGGCCACCAGCGCCGTCAGCAGGAAGGCGTCGTCGACTTCCATCAGCGCGTTCCACTTCGCCAGCAGCAGCAGCGCCACGCCGACGGCGCCGTAGCTGCCGATGCGCGAGTCCTTCATGATCAGTAGCACTTGCGCCTTGTCCCAGCCGCCGCCGAAGCCGTCGCAGGAATCGGAAAAACCGTCCTCGTGGAAGGCGCCGGTGGCAAGCAGCGTCGCGGCCATGCCGAGGATGACGGCGAGGCTCAGCGGCAGCAGCATGCCGGCCGCCAGCGTCACCGCGGCGCCGATGATGCCGACGAGAATGCCGACCAGCGGAAAGTAGCGCGTCGCCTGGTCGAGCTGCCGCTGCGAATGCCCGACCCAGGCCGGCACGGGCAGGCGCGTGAAGAAGCGCACGGCGGCGAAGAAGGTGGCGAGTTCGCTGCGCAGCATGGCGGCTTCAGCGCTGCCCGAGCATGTTCCAGAGCAGCCGCTTGATGACGGTCGGCTCGAAGGGCTTGTCGCAGATGCCCGAAACGCCCGACTCCTGGACGGCGGCGAGCCGGCCGCTGTCGGACTCGCTGGTCACCATCAGCACCGGCACCGAGTTCTGCCAGCTCTGCTTGCGGATGTACTCGACCAGTTCCTGGCCGTCCATCTCGGGCATGTTGTAGTCGGTGACGACGAGGTCCACCTGCGTGTCGGCGAGGATGGCGACGGCCTCGCGGCCGTTTTCGGCCTCGATGAATTTTTCGATGCCGAGGTTTTCCAGCACGCGGCGCATGAATTTGCGCGCGCTCGGGCTGTCGTCGACCAGCAGCACGCGCAGCGCCTCGCCGTCGAGTTCGGCGACGAGGTCGCCGTCCTGGTTGAGGAAGTCCAGGGTCGTCGCCAGCGCCGTCCGAAGCTGTTCGTTACTGAAGGGCTTGGGCAGGATGCCGCAGACGCCGGCCTGGCGCACCGGCTCCAGCGTCTGCGGCCGCGTCTCGCTGGAAATCAGGATGAAGGCCACCTGCTCCAGGTCGGGCTCGCTGCGCATGGCGCCGAGCAGGTCGGTGCCCGCCATGTCCGGCAGGTAGAGCGCGCTGACGACGAGGTCGGGCCGCGCCGCGCGCATGGCGACGAGCGCGCCGCTGCCGCTGCCGAAGCTGCGCACATGCTCGATGCCGACGCTCTGCAGCTGCGCGACGATGAACTTCGTCTGCGCGGCCGAGGGTTCGACCAGGTAGACGACCAGACTGCCAAGCGCTCCGGCTGCGAGCATGACGATTCCTTAAAAAAATCAGCCCGCCATTGTAGGCGACAAGACGGCTTCAGGTCCCGTCGTCGACGCCCGCCGACTCGAAACTCGCCATTTCGTTGACGAAGGCGCAGGCCGCGCGCAGCAGTGGCCAGGCCACGGCCGCGCCCGTGCCTTCGCCGAGGCGCAGGCCGAGGTCCACCAGCGGCGTGGCGCCGAGCGCCGCCATCTGCGCCTTGTGGCCCGGCTCGGCCGAAGCGTGGCAGAACACTGCGTAGTCGAGGAAGGCTGGCGTCAGACGCGCCGCGACCAGCGCCGCCGCGCCGCAGATGAAGCCGTCGACCAGCACCACCAGCCGCGCTTGCGCGGCGGCGAGCATGGCGCCGGCCATCATCGCGATCTCGAAGCCGCCGAACTGCGCCAGTACTGCCAGCGCGTCGGAGTGCGTGCCGTCGAAGCGGGCCAGTGCCTGCCCGAGCAATGTGCGCTTGCGGGCAAGGCCGGCGTCGTCGAGCCCGGTGCCGCGGCCGACGCAAGCTTCCAGCGTGGCGCCGGTCAGGCAATGCGTAATCAGCGAGGCTGCCGCCGTGTTACCGATGCCCATCTCGCCGAAGCCGATGACCTCGCAGCCGTCGGCCGCCAGCTGGTGCACCAGTTCCGCGCCCCGATCCATCGCCGCCGCGCACTGCGCCGGCGTCATCGCCGCGCCTTCGAGGTAGTTGGCCGTGCCCGGCGCGATCTTGGCATCGACGAGATTCGGCCGCGCGCCGAAGTCGTGCGCCACGCCCGAATCGACCACCGTCAGCGCGATGTCGTTGGCGCGCGCGAAGACGTTGATCGCCGCGCCGCCGGCGAGGAAGTTCTCGACCATCTGCCAGGTCACGTCCTGCGGAAACGCCGAGATGCCGGCCTTGGCAGCGCCGTGGTCGCCGGCAAAGACGACGATGTGCGGCTTGCTCAGGGAAGGCTGAAGCGAGCCGCGCACCAGGCCGATCTGCAAGGCCAGATCTTCGAGCCGGCCGAGTGCGCCCAGCGGCTTGGTCTTGGTGTCGATCTTGTGGCGCAGGGCCGCTTCGAGACTGCGGTCGACGGCGCTGATAATGAATTGCGTGGAATGCATCCGATCCATCCTTTCAGAAAAGCAAAAAGGGTTTCGCCGCGCGCAGCCAGGCGCACGGCGAAACCCTTGCCACAGGTTTCAAAAAAGAATCCGACAGGTCTTCTGGCTTCCGGATCGTCCGAAGCGCCGCGCCTTCCCGCCAGGGTAGTCCCCGGCAGTGGCCGTCTTGCGACAGGTACCCCAGAAACAAATGCGGGCACCAGCGGCGTTCGTCCCCGGTTACAGCGGCGGGCCCGCCACGGAATTGCACCGTGTTCCCTTGGTCGAATCGGGGCGGATTATAGCGGGCGCGGTGGCCCCGCAGCGGCTTATGCTAGGCTCCGCGCCCATGAAGGAACTCATCATCGGCGGCGCCCGTTCGGGCAAAAGCCGCCTCGCCGAATCGCGCGCGCTGGAAAGCGGCCTCGCCGTCGTCTATATCGCCACGGCCCACGCCCTCGACGCCGAGATGGAGCGCCGCGTCGCCCACCACCGTGCCCGACGCCCCGCGCACTGGGGCTGCATCGAATCCCCGCTCGACCTCGCGGCGACGCTGCGCACGCACGCCCAAGCCGACACCTGCCTGCTCGTCGATTGCCTGACGCTCTGGCTCACCAACCTCTTCTTCAGCGGCCAGGCCGCCGCCCAGGCCGAAGCCGGCGCGGCCATCGACTGCGCGGTGCTGGCCGGAGAAACGCAGGCCCTGCTCGACACCCTGCCGACCTTGCCCGGCCGCATCATCCTCGTCAGCAACGAAGTCGGCTGCGGCATCGTGCCCATGCATCCCGTCTCGCGCGTATTCGCCGACGAACAGGGACGGCTGAATCAGAACGTCGCCGCCGTCTGTGAGCGCGTGACGCTGGTGGCGGCGGGGTTGCCGCTGGAACTCAAATAGGGCAATGTTCGTTTGTCGCTGTAAGGCGTCGGCAGAATGGATAGTTTCGAATCGACTGGCCTGCGAGGTAGCGTTCGGTGAAATTCGAGTGGGACGAAGGCAAAGCGGCGGCGAACTTCGATAAGCACGACGTGTCATTCGAAGAGGCGTCGACAGCGTTCGAAGACGAATTGTCCCTGACTGGCCGCGACCCCGATCATTCGCTGGGCGAGGCCCGGTTCGGAGGGTGTCCGGAATTTTGTGTATGAAGCGATTGGCTATCGCTCTCGCGGAACTGGGGTGAACGAGGGTTAAAGCGGGGCATTTGTTACAATTTGCGGCTATTTCTTCGGCGCCAATCACCATGCAACCCGACCGCACGACCGAACTGCGCGCCATCCTCGCGCAGCGCCTCCTCATTCTCGACGGCGCCATGGGCACCATGGTGCAGCGCCACGGCCTCGTCGAGGCCGACTACCGCGGCAGCCGCTTCGCTGCGCACGGCAAGGACCTCAAGGGCAACAACGACCTGTTGCTGCTGACACGGCCGGACGTCATCCGCGGCATCCACGAGGAATACCTCGCCGCCGGCGCCGACATCCTGGAGACCAACACCTTCAACGCCACGCGCATCTCTCAGGCCGAGTACGGGCTGGAGGAACTGGCCTACGAATTGAACGTCGCCGGCGCGCAGCTGGCGCGTCAGGCCGCCGACAAGTTCTCGACGCCGGACAAGCCGCGCTTCGTCGCCGGCGTCATCGGCCCCACGGGGCGCACCTGCTCGCTGTCGCCCGACGTCAACGACCCCGGCTACCGCAACGTCAGCTTTGACGAACTGGTGGCGAGCTATTACGAAGCCGCCAAGGGCCTGACGGACGGCGGCGCCGACCTGCTGCTGGTCGAGACCGTGTTCGATACGCTCAACGCCAAGGCGGCGCTGTTCGCCATCGAGAAGTTCTTCGACCACTTGCTGGCAAATGGCGGCCACCGCTTGCCGATCATGATCTCCGGCACCATCACCGATGCCTCGGGGCGCACGCTCTCCGGGCAGACGGCGGAGGCCTTCTGGAATTCGCTGGCCCACGCGCGGCCGCTGTCCTTCGGCCTCAACTGCGCGCTCGGCGCCAAGGAACTGCGCCAGTACG
>CAZWFC010000035.1:0-22080 GCA_964632965.1 uncultured Rhodocyclaceae bacterium | reverse complement strand
TGGAATGCAAGAAGGCGCTGACCGAAGCGGCCGGCGACATGGCCAAGGCCGAAGAGGTCTTGCGCGTCAAGCTCGGCAGCAAGGCCACCAAGGCAGCCTCGCGCGTCGCGGCCGAAGGCATCGTCGGCCTCTACATCTCCGGCGACGGCAAGCTCGCCAGCATGGTCGAAGTGAACTGCGAAACCGACTTCGTCGCCAAGAACGACGACTTCATCGCCCTCACCAAGAACCTGGCCGAACTCGTGGCGACCAAGTCCCCGGCCGACGTGGCCGCACTGTCGGCGCTCGAAATCGGCGGCACTGCCGTCGAGACGATCCGCACGGCGCTGATCGGCAAGATCGGCGAGAACATGTCGATCCGCCGCTTCGTCCGCATCCCGGCCGTCGGCAAGATTTCCTCGTACGTCCATGGCGGTTCCAAGATCGGCGTCCTCGTCGATGTGACCGGCGGCGACGAGCAGCTGGCCAAGGATCTGGCGATGCATATCGCCGCCTCCAAGCCCAAGTCGCTGGATGCGTCGGGCGTGTCGGCCGACCTGCTGGATACCGAGCGCCGCATCGCCATCGAAAAGGCGCGCGAAGCCGGCAAGCCCGAGGCGATGCTGGAAAAGATCGCCGAAGGCACGGTGCAGAAGTACCTCAAGGATGTGACGCTGCTGGGCCAGGTTTTCGTCAAGGCCGAGGACGGCAAGCAGACCATCGAGCAGCTGCTGAAGGCCAAGGGTGCCAAGGTCAACGGCTTCACGCTCTACATCGTCGGCGAAGGCATCGAGAAGAAGGTCAACGACTTCGCCGCCGAAGTGGCCGCCCAGGCCGCCGCCGCCAAGAAGTAAGCCATGCCGACCATGACCGCATCCGGTTCTCCCCGCTACAAGCGCATTCTTCTCAAGCTCTCTGGCGAAGCCCTGATGGGCGACGATGCTTACGGCATCAATCGCGAGATGCTCTGGCGCATCGTCACCGAGATCAAGGCGGTGGTCGATATGGGCGTCGAGACCGGTGTGGTCATCGGCGGCGGCAACATCTTCCGCGGCATGGCCGGCGCATCCACCGGCATGGACCGCGCGACGGCCGATTACATGGGCATGCTGGCGACGGTGATGAATGCCATGGCGCTGGCCGATGCCATGCGCCAGGCCAACCTCCAGGCGCGCGTGCAGTCGGCTCTGAATATCGAGCAGGTGGTCGAGCCGTATATCCGCGGCAAGGCGATCCGCTATCTCGAAGAAGGCAAGGTCGTCGTCTTCGGTGCCGGCACCGGCAATCCCTTCTTCACCACCGATACCGCGGCGGCGCTGCGCGGTACCGAAATCGGCGCCGAGATCGTGCTCAAGGCGACCAAGGTGGATGGCATCTACACCGCCGATCCGAAAAAGGATCCCGCCGCGACCCGTTTTGCCCGCATCAGCTTCGACGAGGCCATCGGCCGCGATCTCAAGGTGATGGATGCGACCGCCTTTGCGCTCTGTCGCGACCAGAAGCTGCCGATCAATGTTTTTTCCATCTTCAAGCCGGGCGCGCTGAAGAGCGTCGTGATGGGCGAGGATGAAGGCACCCTGGTGCATTGTTAGGAGTCCGAAATGATCGCAGAACTCAAGAAGACCACCGACCAGAAGATGATCAAGAGCCTCGACGCGCTCAAGCACGATCTCGCCAAGGTGCGTACCGGGCGGGCGCATACCGGTATCCTCGATCACATCCAGATCGACTACTACGGGGCGATGATGCCGATCAACCAGGTGGCCAACCTGACCCTGCTCGATGCGCGCACCATCGGTGTCCAGCCGTGGGAAAAGAACCTGGTAGGCAAGGTCGAGAAGGCCATCCGCGATTCCGATCTCGGCCTCAATCCGGCGACGCAGGGCGACGTAATCCGCGTGCCGATGCCGGCATTGACCGAAGAGCGCCGCAAGGAACTCATCAAGGTCATCAAGCATGAGGGCGAAGGCGCCAAGGTGGCGATCCGCAATCTGCGCCGCGACGCCATCGCTCATCTCAAGGATGCCTTGAAGAAACACGAAATCCCCGAGGACGACGAGCGTCGCGCCCAGGACGACATCCAGCGCCTGACCGACCGCTATGTGGCCGAAGTCGACAGGATGCTGGCCGAGAAGGAAAAAGACCTGATGGCGGTCTGACGCCCTCGGACCTTTGCCGCCGTGGCCATTTTCACCAGTTCGACGCAGGCGATTCCCGAAGCGCGGGAGGTGCCGGGGCATGTCGCCATCATCATGGACGGCAACGGCCGCTGGGCGCGCAAGCGCTTCATGCCGCGCGTCGCCGGCCACAAACGCGGCGTCGAGACGTTGCGCACGGTCATCAAGGCCTGCGTTGCACGCGGCATCGGTTACCTGACCGTGTTCGCCTTCAGTTCGGAAAACTGGCGTCGGCCCCAGGAAGAGGTGTCCTTCCTGATGAATCTCTTCGTGTCGGCGCTCAGCGACGAAATCGACCGCTTGCATGCGAACGGCGTCCGTCTCCGGGTGGTCGGCGATCTTTCGCGTTTCGAACCCCGGTTGCGCGCGCTGATCGACGCCGGCGAGGCGACCACGGCCGCCAATACGCGCCTGACCCTGACGATCGCCGCCAACTACGGCGGTCGCTGGGACATCCTCCAGGCCGTCAACAAGCTGGTGTGCGCGCATCCGGAAAAGCTGGGGAACTACACCGAGGAAGATATCGCTCCTTATCTGGCGATGGCCTACGCGCCGGAACCCGATCTCTTCATCCGCACCGGCGGCGAGCAGCGCATCAGCAATTTCCTGCTCTGGCAACTGGCTTATGCCGAGTTCTACTTCACCGACACGCTATGGCCGGAGTTCGACGCGGCGGCGCTGGATGCCGCCATCGCTTCCTACCGGCAGCGAGAACGCCGTTTCGGCCGCACCAGCGAACAATTGATCGAGAACCGGGTGCCTGAGGTTCCGGTCGATGCCCCCCTGCCGCAAGATCAAAATGCTTAAGGCGCGGGTCATTACCGCGCTGATTCTGGTTGCTGCCCTGGCGGGCGTGCTTTTCCTGTTGCCCTTGCCCCTGGCGGCGGCGGCCTTCGGCCTGATCGCGGCCCTGGCGGCATGGGAATGGGCGGGACTGATGCGCATCGATATGCCGGGTCGCGTCATGTATGGCGGAACGATCGCGCTGTTCTGCTGGCAGTCCTATATTCTCGGCGAGTCGGTATTCCTGCTCTTCTGGGGTGGCGCGGCGGTTTTCTGGCTGCTGGCCGCCGCCTTCTGGCTGCGTTTCCGCTGGAGCATGGCAGGCAACGATTTTCTCGGCTATGCGCTGGGGTGGCTGCTCATCATGGCCACCTGGTCGGCGATGGTGAGCCTGCACGGGAGGGGGCCGTGGGTTCTCCTCGGTGTCATGGCGCTGGCCTGGGTGGCGGATATCGCCGCCTATTTCGCCGGTCGTGCCTTCGGTCGCCGCAAGCTGGCGCCGAACATCAGCCCGGGCAAGACCTGGGAAGGCGTGGCTGGCGCCGTTGCGGGCGTATTGATCTATGGAGCCGCAGTCGCTGGCGCCACCGGGCATTTTGCCGCGGCGACGCTGCCGGGGCTGATGGGTTGGGTGCTGCTGCTGGTCGTTCTCACCGCCATCAGCATCGTCGGCGATCTGTTCGAGTCGATGGTCAAGCGCCAGGCCGGCGTCAAGGACAGCAGCGGACTGCTGCCCGGACATGGCGGCATCCTCGATCGCATCGACAGCCTGATGGCGATCCTTCCACTGGCGGCGCTGATCCTATACTGGAGCGGGAAATGACGCGGCAGCGGGTCACCGTGCTCGGGGCGACGGGTTCCATCGGCGTGAGCACGCTCGATGTGCTGGCGCGCCATCCCGAGCGCTACGAGGTCTTCGCCCTGACCGGCTTCAGCCGCATCGATGCGCTGGCAGAGCAATGCATCCGGCATCGCCCGCGCTATGCCGTGGTCGGCAAGAGCGACGATGCGGTCCGTCTGGCGGCCCAGTTGAAGGCGGCGGGCGTCGCCACCGCGGTGCTCGCCGGCGCGGATGCGCTGGAGCAGGTGGCATCGGCTCCCGAAGCGGATGCCGTGATGGCCGCGATCGTCGGTGCCGCAGGCCTGCGCCCGACGCTGGCCGCTGTGCGCGCGGGAAAGCGCGTGCTGCTGGCCAACAAGGAGGCGCTGGTCATGGCCGGCGAGGTCTTCATGGCCGAAGTGCGCAAGTCCGGTGCGACCTTGCTGCCCATCGACAGCGAGCACAACGCGATCTTCCAGTCGCTGCCGACCGGATTTGCCGGCGATTTCGAGCGTTGCGGCGTGCGCCAGATACTGTTGACGGCGTCCGGCGGGCCGTTCCGCAGCGTGCCGCTGGATCGTCTGGCCGGCGTGACGCCGGAACAGGCTTGCGCCCATCCCAATTGGGTCATGGGGCGCAAGATTTCGGTGGATTCGGCGACGATGATGAACAAGGGGCTCGAAGTCATCGAAGCCCGTTGGCTGTTCGACGCCGCGCCCGAGCGCATCGAGGTCGTGATCCATCCGCAGAGCGTGATTCATTCGCTGGTCGCCTACGTCGATGGCTCGGTTCTCGCCCAGATGGGCAATCCCGACATGCGCACGCCGATTGCCCATGCCCTGGCTTATCCCGAGCGGATCGATGCGGGCGTTGCGGCACTGGACCTTTTCCAGGTGGCGCAATTGACCTTCGAACGGCCGGACCTGGAACGCTTCCCCTGCCTGGGGCTCGCCTATGCGGCTCTCCGGATGGGCGGCAACGCGCCCGCCGTCCTCAATGCCGCCAACGAGGTCGCCGTGGCGGCTTTCCTGGCGGGGCAACTGCCCTACCTGCGCATTCCAGAGGTCATCGCGGCGACTCTGGACTCGGTTCCCCATGACTTGGTACCGGATCTCGCGGCGGTTTTCGAGGCCGATGCCAGAGGGCGGGCCGCGGCCGAGGCGGCGCTGGCGCGCCAATGAACCTCGGCGGATTCCTCTGGTACGCCGGGGCCTTTGTCGTCGCACTCGGCATCCTGATCGTCGTTCATGAATTGGGGCACTTCACGGTCGCCCGTCTTTGCGGCGTCAAGGTGCTGCGTTTCTCGGTCGGCTTCGGCAGGCCGTTGCTGACACGGCGCTGGGGAAGCGACGGCACCGAATGGTCGCTGGCGGCCTTCCCGCTCGGCGGCTACGTCAAGATGCTCGACGAGCGCGAAGGCGATGTCGCGGCCGGGGAACTTCATCGTGCCTTCAACCGCCAGAGCGTGCAGCGGCGTGCGCTGATCGTCGTTGCCGGACCGCTGGCGAATCTCCTGCTGGCGGTCGCCATCTACTGGGGCGTGTATCTGCAGGGCGTCGAGGAGTTCCGTCCTGTCCTCGGCACGCCGCCTGCGGCAAGCATCGCCGCCCGCGCCGGTGTGCTGGAGCGTGAAACTGTGCGCGCGGTTTCGGGCAAGGCCATCGTCACCTGGCAGGATTTGCGCTGGGAGTTGACGCAATTGGTCGTCGACCGGCAGGCGGTGCAACTCGAAACCATCAATCCGCGCGGAGAGATCGCTTTCCACACCCTCGATCTTGCTGGTCTCGCGCTGAGTTCCCTGGACGGGGATCTGCTGAGCGAACTCGGATTGACGCTGTACCGTCCGCGTCTGAAGCCGGTGATCGGGCGCGTGGTGGACGGCTCCCCGGCGGCGACGGCGGGCATGGCGCCGGGCGACGCCGTTGTCGCCATAGACGGCCGGCCGATCGCGTACTGGGACGAACTTGCCGCCGCCATACGCCAGGCGCCGCAACAGCGCCTGGTGTTCGATCTGCGGCGCAACGGCGTCGGCCGAACGATCACCGTCGTTCCCGTCGCTGCGATGGAGGGCGGAAAGCCCGTCGGGCGAATCGGCATTGCCGCGCAGGAGGCTGCCGGCGCGCACGCCGACATGATGGTGACCGTGCAGTTGGGGCCGCTCGGCGCGCTGCAGCGGGCGTTCGCGCAAACCTGGGATACGTCGATATTCAGCCTGCGCATGATCGGACGAATGGTCAGCGGTGAATTGTCGTGGAAAAACGTTTCCGGACCGGTGACTATTGCCGACTATGCCGGGCAGTCGGCCCGCATGGGGGCCGTGCATTACGTGAAGTTCCTGGCCCTCATCAGCATCAGTCTGGGCGTGCTGAACCTGCTGCCCATTCCCATTCTGGATGGGGGGCATTTGATGTATTATCTCGTCGAGATTATCAAGGGCGGCCCCCTTTCGGAGCGCGTCATGGAGATAGGCCAGCAGATCGGGCTGGCCTTGCTTTTGCTGCTTATGGCCTTTGCTTTTTACAATGACATCAATCGTCTCGTCTCCGGCTGAAAGAATGAAAAAAAACTTCCTTGCGGGACTGATTGGAGCGCTGTTCGCCACGGCGGCGAGCGCGTTCGATCCCTTCGTCGTTAAAGACATCCGGGTCGAAGGCATCCAGCGTACCGAGGCGGGCACAGTGTTCAGCTATCTGCCGGTGCGGGTCGGCGACACGCTGACGGACGAAACCGCTGCCCAGGCCATCAAGACCCTTTTCGCCACCGGTTTCTTCAAGGATGTCCGCCTCGAAATCGAGAAGGATGTCCTGGTCGTCGTCATCGAGGAACGGCCGGCGATTGCCGCCGTCGACTTCGTCGGCATGAAGTCCTTCAAGAAGGAGGACCTGATCAAGTCGCTGAAGGAAGTGGGCCTCGCGGAGTCGCGTATTTTCGACCGCTCCCTGCTTGAGCGAGCCGAGCAGGAGTTGAAGCGGCAGTATCTGAGCCAAGGCCATTACGCGGCGCAGGTCACCACGACCGTGACTCCGTTGGAACGGAATCGTGTCGGCATCAATTTTTCGATCGACGAGGGTGAAAAGGCCAAGATCAAGCAAATCAACATGGTCGGCTTGAAAGCTTTCCAGGAAAGCGATTTGCTGGAGCTTTTCGCATTGCGGACACCCAACTGGCTGACGTGGTACACGAAGAACGACCAGTACTCGAAACAGAAGCTGTCCGGCGATCTCGAGACCTTGCGCTCGTTCTACCTGGATCGCGGCTACCTCGAATTCGCAGTCGATTCCACCCAGGTTTCGATTTCTCCCGACAAGCAGGATATTTACATCACCATCAGCCTGACCGAAGGTGAGCGATATTCGGTATCTTCGGTCAAGCTCGCGGGGGAGTTGCTGCTGCCGGAACAGGAACTGACGAAACTGGTCTCGGTCAAGCCCGGCGAGATTTATTCCCGGGGGAAAATGACCGAAACCACCAAGGCCATCAGCGAGCGCCTGGGGAACGAGGGCTATGCCTTCGCCAACGTCAATGCTGCGCCCGAACTGGACAAGGAAAAACGCCAGGTTGCCTTCACCATCTTTCTCGATCCCGGCCGGCGGGTGAATGTGCGCCGCATCAATATCGCCGGCAACACGCGCACCCGCGACGAGGTGATCCGTCGGGAAATGCGCCAGGCCGAGGGGGGCTGGTACGAAGGCGACAAGATCAACAAGTCGCGCACCCGCGTCGATCGGCTCGGCTATTTCGAGGAGGTCACGGTCGAGACTCCGGCCGTCGTCGGCGCGACCGATCAGGTCGATGTCAATGTCAACGTCAAGGAAAAGCCGACCGGCAACGTCATGATCGGTGCCGGTTTTTCGACGACCGACAAACTCACCCTTTCGGGCTCCATACAGCAGGAAAACCTCTTCGGCAGCGGCAAGCACGTCGGAATACAGGTCAACACCAGCAAGTTTCAGAAGACCTATGCCTTCTCCTATACCGACCCTTACTACACGATTGATGGTATTTCCCGCGGCTTTGACGTTTACCGCCGTACTACCCAGACCAACGGCCTGGCGATCGGGCAGTACGATGCTTCGTCGATCGGCGGTGGCGTCCGCTACGGCATGCCGCTCAGCGAGGACGACTATCTGAGTTTCGGCCTGTCGATCGACGCTTCGAAATTGACCCTGTATGCGAACTCCCCGGTCGCCTGGCAGGATTACGTAAGGAGCTTCGGCAGTTCGACCTCCACCTTGCTCGCGACCGCCGGCTGGGGAAGAAATACCATCGACAGCCGCATCTATCCGATGAAGGGGGCCGCTTCGTCGGTGGGTGGCGAACTCGGCCTGCCCGGCGGCAACCTGAAGTTCTATCGCACCACCTTGCAGCACACGCGCTACCTGCCCATCACCAAGGATCAGACCTTGATGCTCAGCGGGCAGGTGGGTCTCGCCGGCGGCTATAGCGGAAGACCGTTGCCATTCACCAAGAACTTCTATGCTGGCGGGATTGGCTCCGTCCGTGGCTACGACACGTCGTCGCTCGGGCCGGTCGACTCGGCAACCGAAGGACGCCTGGGAGGATCCAAGAAGCTCGTCGGCACGGCTGAGTATTTGTTTCCCATGCCGGGCATGGGGCAAGACAAGTCGGTTCGCCTAGGCGCATTTTTCGACGGCGGCCAGGTTTGGGCCGCAGGCACCGCGATACGACTGGGCGATTTGCGCTACAGTGCCGGTCTGTCCGCCAACTGGAATTCGCCGTTTGGCCCGTTGAAATTCAGCTTTGCCAGACCTCTTAACAAGAAGACTGGCGACAAGGTGCAGGGCTTGCAGTTCACGATGGGTTCAGCTTTTTGATTCGAGTCGATTTTGGGGACGAATATGTTGAAGAAATTCCTGGTGGCTTTTGTATCGGTGGGCTTGGTGGCGACGGTGGCTTCTGCGCAGGCGGAGATGAAGATCGGCTTCGTCAACGGGCAGCGCGTGATCAACGATTCTCCCCAGGCGGTCAAGGCCAAGAAGAAGCTGGAAAAGGAGTTCGAGAAGCGCGATCAGGAACTCCAGAAAATGGCCAAGCAACTGCAGGGGATGCAGGAGAACCTCGAAAAGAATGCGCCGACCATGGCGGAATCCGAGCGCCGCAACAAGGAACGCGAGTTCAATGACCTGAACCGCGATTTCCAGCGCAAGCAGCGCGAGTTCCGCGAGGACTTGAATCTGCGCCAGAACGAAGAAATGGCCTCGATCTACGAGAACATCAACAAGATCATCAAGAAGGTCGCCGAGACCGAGAAGTTCGACCTGATCGTTCAGGAAGCCGTTTATTTCAGCCCGAAGATCGACCTGACCGACAAGGTAATCAAGGCGCTCGGGGACGGTTCCAAGTAATCGGCGTATCCGTGCCTGCCCGTCTCGACGAGATCATTGCCCGTTTCGGCGGCAGCCTCGTCGGCGACGGAGGCACCGTTGTTTCGGGCTTTGCCACCCTCGATTCCGCAGGGCCCCGGCAGTTGAGCTTTCTGGCAAACCCCAAGTACCGCTCCCAACTTGCCGGCACAAAAGCCGCCGCCGTGATCCTGACGCCCGACGCGGCCGCCGCCTGTCCCGTGGCCGCCATCGTCACGCCGCAGCCCTACCTGTATTTCGCCCGCGTCTCGCAATGGCTGAATGCGCCGTTGCGGCCGGCTCCGGGTGTCCATCCGGCGGCGGTCGTCATGGCGGAGGTTCCGTCGAGTGTCGCCATCGGGCCGAATGCCTGGATCGGGCAGGGTGTTCGTCTTGGCGAGGGCGTTGTTATCGGCGCTAATTGCTGCATCGGCGAAGGCGCGGAGATCGGCGCCGACTCGTGGCTGCATGCGCAGGTATCCGTCTATCCCGGTTGCCGCATCGGGGCACGGGCCATCGTCCATTCGGGCGCGGTGATCGGTTCCGACGGTTTCGGTTTCGCGCGTGAGCAGGACGGCGCCTGGGTCAAGATTCCACAAACCGGTCGAGTGGTGATCGGCGACGACGTCGAGATCGGTGCGGGCACGACCATCGACCGCGGCGCGCTTGCCGACACCGTCATCGAGGATGGCGTCAAGCTCGACAACCAGATCCAGGTTGGTCACAACGTCCGCATCGGCGCCCACACGGCACTCGCCGGCTGTGTCGGCATCGCCGGTAGCGCCAGTATCGGCAGGCGCTGCACGGTCGGCGGCGGCGCGGTGATACTCGGCCACTTGACCATCGCCGACGACGTCAATGTCTCCGCCGGCACGCTTGTCGCCAAGTCGATAGCCAAGCCCGGCAACTACACGGGCACCGTGCCCTTCATGGAGCACGACGCATGGCTGAAAAATTTCGCGCGGCTGCGCCACCTCGATGCGATGGCCGATAAAATACGCGCCCTCGAAGCAAGGCTCGCCACGCTGGAACAAGGAAGCAAATCATGACTGCGATGGACATCCACCAGATTCTCGAATACCTGCCGCACCGCTATCCCTTCCTTCTGGTGGATCGCGTGCTGGAGGTGGTTCCCGGCGAGCGCATCACGGCGCTGAAGAACGTCAGCGTCAACGAGCCGTTTTTCCCCGGCCACTATCCGCATCATCCCGTCATGCCGGGGGTGCTGATCATCGAGGCGCTGGCGCAGACCGCCGCCATTCTTTCCTTCAAGACTCTGGGCGACAAGCCCGACGACCAGTCGGTGTATTACTTCGTCGGCATCGACGGCGCGCGTTTCAAGCGTCCGGTCGGGCCCGGTGACCAACTCGTCATGGAAGTCTCCATCGTCGCCAACAAGCGCGGCCTGTGGAAATTCGCCGCCGTGGCCAAGGTCGACGGCAAGATCGCCGCCGAAGCGGAACTCATGTGCACGGTGCGCGCCATCGAATGAGCGCCGCGCTGATCCATCCGACCGCGCTCGTCCATGCCGGCGCAAGAATCGGCGCAGGCGTGTCGATCGGCGCCTACTCGGTCGTCGGCGAACATGTCGAGATCGGGGCGAACACCTCGGTCGGGCCGCATGTGGTGATCGAGGGGCATACGCGCATTGGCTGCGACAACCGTATCTTCCAGTTCAATTCCATCGGTGCGGTGCCGCAGGACAAGAAATACGCCGACGAACCCACGCGGCTGGAAATCGGCGACCGCAACACCATCCGCGAGTTCTGCACCTTCAATTGCGGCACCGCCCAGGATGTCGGCGTGACCCGTCTGGGCAACGACAACTGGATCATGGCCTATGTCCATCTGGCGCACGACTGCCAGGTCGGCAACCACACCATCTTCGCCAACAATGCGCAGCTCGCCGGGCATGTCACGGTCGGCGACTGGGTGATTCTCGGCGGCTTCACCGTCGTGCACCAGTTCGTCCGCATCGGCGCCCACAGCATGACGGCGATGGGAACGATCCTGTTGCAGGACCTGCCGCCCTATGTCACGGCGTCCGGCAATCCGTCGGCACCCCATGGCATCAACAGCGAAGGCCTCAAGCGCCGTGGCTTCTCATCCGCCGCCATCATGGCCATCAAGCGCGCCTACAAGGCCGTCTATAAGTCCGGACTGACGCTCGATGAGGCACATGAACGTGTCGCCGCCGAGCAGGCCGGCGTTCCCGAACTATCGCCCTTTGCCGACTTCCTGGCCCAGCCCGGCAGAGGCATCATCCGGTAACGACGATGTCCGTACGTATCGCGATGGTGGCCGGTGAAGCCTCCGGCGATCTTCTGGCCGCGCATCTCATCACGGCGCTCAAGCAGAAGATTCCGGATGCCATTTTTTTCGGCATCGGCGGCCCGAAAATGCAGCGCGAAGGCTTCGACGCCTGGTGGCCCGCCGAAAAGCTGGCCGTGCGCGGCTATGCCGAAGTCCTGCGCCATTACCGCGAAATCACGGGTATCCGCGGCAAGCTCATCTCCCGCCTGCTGGACGAGAAGCCCGATGTCTTCATCGGCGTCGATGCGCCCGACTTCAATCTCAAGGTCGAGGCAAAACTCAAATCGCGCGGCATACCGGCGATCCACTATGTCAGTCCCTCGGTCTGGGCCTGGCGCGGCGGACGCATCCAGAAGATCGGCCGCTCAGTCAGCCGCATGCTGGCCATGTTCCCGTTCGAACCGGAGATCTACGAACGCCAGCAAATACCGGTGAGTTACGTCGGACATCCGCTGGCCGACGTACTTCCGCTCGAAGTCGGTCGTGCCGCCGCCCGCGAACTGCTGGACCTGCCGGCCGACCAGGCGATTTTCGCCTTGCTACCCGGCAGCCGCCAGTCCGAACTCCAGTTCATGGGCAAGCTTTTCATCGAGACGGCGAAGCAGTTGCATGAACGTTTTCCCGCGGCATTGTTCCTCGTGCCGCTGGTTTCGCGCGAAACGCGCAACCAGTTCGAGATTGCGTTGTGGGAATGCGGGGCGCAGGACTTGCCGATCAAGATGCTGTTCGGCCATGCCCAGGATGCGCTCGCCGCCAGCGACTGCGCGCTGGTCGCCAGCGGCACGGCGACACTGGAAGCCGCGCTGCTGAAGACGCCGCACGTCATCGCCTATCGCATGTCGCCCTGGTCGTGGCGGCTGATGAAGCGCATGCGCTACCAGCCTTGGGTGGGGTTGCCGAACATCCTCGCGCGCCGTTTCGTCGTGCCCGAGTTTCTTCAGGACGAAGCCTCGCCGGAGAATCTTTCCCAGGCGCTCGGCAACCTGCTGATGGATACCCAAGTGCGCCTGCGGATCGAAGCGGTTTTTACCGCCATGCACCGCCACCTTCGGCAAGGCACGGCGGAAAAGGCCGCCGCCGCCATCCTGCCGTATCTGAACGCCGCATGAATGTCTGCGGCGTCGACGAGGCCGGCCGCGGCCCCCTGGCCGGTCCGGTATTCGCCGCCGCGGTGATCCTCGATCCGGCGCGTCCCATCGTCGGGCTAGACGATTCGAAGAAGCTCTCGGAGAAAAAGCGCGACAGCCTCGCCGTCGAGATTCGCGAAAAAGCGCTGGCCTGGGCCGTGGCATCGGCTTCGGTCGAGGAAATCGATCGCATCAACATCCTTCAGGCCACCTTGCTGGCAATGCAGCGCGCGGTCGCCGGCCTGACCCTGCGTCCGGACGAAATACTGGTCGATGGCAACCGCCTGCCGCGCTTCGATCTGCCTGCGCGCGCCATCGTCGGCGGCGATGCGACCGTTGCGGAAATTTCCGCCGCTTCGATTCTGGCGAAAACGACGCGCGATGCTGAAATGCTGAAGTTGCACGCGCTGGCCCCGCAATACGGCCTCGACCGCCACAAGGGCTACGGCACCGCCGCGCATATGGCGGCATTGCGCACACACGGCGCGGCGGATTTCCACCGCCGCAGCTTCGCCCCGGTCAGGGAAGCGCTGGAGCGGAGCAAATGAGGCCGCTGTGGCTCCTGCTGCACATGGCCGGCGTCGTCGTCTGGATCGGCGGCATGTTCTTCGCCCATTATTGCCTGCGGCCCATCGCGGCGCTGCAACTACCGCCGCCGCAGCGGCTGCCCCTGCTGGCGGCGGTTCTCGGCCGCTTCTTCGTCGCCGTGACCGTCGCCATCGTCGCCATTCTCGGTTCGGGATTCGCCTTGATGGTCGCCGCCGGTTTCGGCAACGCGCCGTTTCACTGGCATGTCATGATGGGGTTGGCGCTCGTCATGACCGCAATCTTCGGCTTCATCTATTTCCGGCTTTATCCGCGCCTGGTCGGCGAAGTCGGTTTGCAGAACTGGCCCGCAGCAGGGGCGGTGATGAACCGTATCCGTGGCCTTGTCGCCACCAATCTGGCGCTGGGCGCGGCAACCATCGCCATAGCCACGCTTGGAGCCTATTGGGGCCGATGAAGGCCCGCCAGCAGATCGCGCCAGGCGGCCAGTTCGCGCGCCGGATCGAAGAGCGGCTGCCGCAGGGCGATGGCCCCGGCCAGGTGTTCCAGAAAGCCGTCCTGGCCTGCCGCCGCGCGCATCAATCCGGCCAGCGCCCCGGTGTCGCCGACCGGGAAGTATCCTGGGTAGTCGTCGCCGAGCAGACCGCGATTACCTGGAATATCCGAGGCGATCACCGGCACGCCATGCACGATGGCTTCGGAGATCACATGCGCGCCACCCTCCATAGTCGAACTGACGACGAGGGCGTGGCTGTGGCACAGCAGTTCGAGCGCCCTGGCATGGGGAAGGTCGCCGCGCCAGCGGAAACGCGGCTCGGCCGCCATCCATGCCTGCGCCTCCGTGGCGAAGCCGGGCGCCAGGGCGGCACCGGCCTGAATCAGGCGCAGCCGGCGGTCGTCGAGCCGCCGCAGTGCCTGGACGGCCCGGAAGGGATCTTTCTCCGGACGCAGATGGCCCAGTGTACAGAAGCGGATCCAGCGATGAGGCCGCTGCCACTGCCCGCGGGCGGTCTCGGACTGGAGCACGACATGCGCTTTCTGCCGTTGCGCCGGCGTGAGTTCCACAAGGGCTGCGTCCTGCAGCACCACCAGTCGATCCGCCAGGTCCAGAGATGCCGCCGCAGCGGCGTCGTGGCGGATGTCGCGGTAAATATCGGTACCGGTAAGCGCCAGGATGGTCGGGCGAGTCGGGTAAGCCTTCTTGAAGGCGAGCAGGGCAGGACGGCTTTTCGCCGCGTGCAGCGCGATCAGGAGGTCGTGACGGCCGTTCTCCCATGCGGTGAAGATGTCGACCCGCGCGCCCAATGCGCGCAGAATGCGTGCCCAGCGCAATGCCGTATGGCGGTTGCCCAGACGCGTGCCGGCGGCAGCCGGCGTGACAATTGCAATTCGCATCGGATTATCTTCCCATGAAAACGAAGCATAGCGAAGTTTCGGTGCAGGCTAATGCCCGCCCCAGCGGGCGTTACGCCGAAGCCAAAACGAAGCGCAGCGAAGTTTCAGAGCAGGCTAATGCCTGCGAAAGCAGGCGTTATGGCCGGAACTAAATCCATCACCTCCCGCGACAACCCGGGCTTCAAGGCGCTGCGGCTGCTGGCGAAGGATTCCCGCGAGCAGGTCAGGCAGGGTCGCACGGTCATCGACGGTCTCCATCTCGTCGCCGATTATCGCGCGCGCGTCGGTCCGCCCGAACTGCTGGTCGTCAGCGAAAGCGGCGAGCACCATCCGGAGGTGCAGGCCTTGCTGGCCGCCCATGGCGACGTCGATATCCTGCAACTGCGCGATGCCTTGTTCGCCGAGATCAGCGGCGTGGCGACACCCGTCGGCTTGCTCGCGACGATCCGCATTCCGCCGGCGGCAACGCTGCCTATCACCGGCTCGGCCGTGCTGCTCGAAGGCATACAGGATGCTGGCAATGTCGGCACCATCCTGCGCACCGCCGCCGCCGCCGGGGTGCGCGACATCGTCCTCGGGGCAGGCTGCGCCGGCGTCTGGACGCCGCGCGTGCTGCGCGCCGCGCAGGGCGCCCATTTTTCGCTGGCGATCCGCGAGACGGACGATTTGCCCGGCGTCCTGAACGGCTACCCCGGCCTCAGCGTGGCAACGCTGGCCGCGGGCGGCGTCGGGCTCTACGAACTCGACCTGGCCGGTCCGGTGGCCTGGATTTTCGGCAACGAAGGCGCCGGCGTATCGCCGGAACTGGCGGCGGCCGCCAGGGTGCGCACCACCATACCGATGGCGTCGGGCAGCGAATCGCTGAATGTCGCGGCGGCGGCGGCGGTCTGCCTGTTCGAGGCGGTGCGGCAGCGCAAAAACGCTTAGACTAAGCTGCTAGGCATATCGACAGGAGAGTACGATGCAGCCGGAATGGTGGCACTGGGCAGTCGCCGGCATGGCCCTGATTCTCGCCGAACTCGCGGTGCCGGCCTTCGTGCTGGTCTGGTTCGGGCTGGGCGCGCTGCAGGTTGCGCTCATCGTTGCCGTGGCGCCCGATATCGGCCTGACGATGCAGTTGGCCATTTGGCTGGCGACTTCTCTCGCGCTGGTCGTACTCTGGTTCCGCATATTCAAGACCGGTTTTCACAAGACGCGCATCGGCATGGCCGATGCCGACGTGATCGGGGAAGTCGGCTTGCTGGCGCGCGACGTCGCTCCCTTCGAGAAGGGCGAGGTACGCTTCCAGAAGCCGGTTCTGGGCAGCGAGGTCTGGCCGTGCATCGCCGACGAACCCCTCAAGTCGGGCACCCGCGTCAAGGTGCTGGCCGTCGAGGGAAGTTTTCTGAAGGTGGGTAGCATCTGATGGAGGAAACCATGGGAGCAGGTCTCGTTTTCGTCGTAGCGCTGCTGGTTTTTGCGGTGGTCACGCTGCTGAAGGGCGTGCGCATCGTGCCGCAGGGCGAGGAATGGATCGTCGAACGGCTGGGCAAGTACCACGGTACGCTGCATCCCGGACTCAACATCATCATTCCCTATCTCGACCGCACCGCCTACAAGCTGGTGACCAAGGACATCATCCTCGATGTCCAGGAGCAGGAGGTCATTACCCGCGACAACGCGGTGATCCTCATCAACGCCATCGCCTTCATCAAGATCACCGATCCGATCAAGGCCGTCTACGGCGTGACCGACTTTTCCGAGGCGATCCGCAATATGATCATGACCACGTTGCGCTCCATCGCCGGCGACATGGATCTCGACCAGGCGCTGTCCAGTCGCGACAAGATCAAGGCCCGCCTGCGCGAGAGCATCGCCGACGAGGCCATCGATTGGGGCCTGACGGTCAAGTCGGTCGAAATCCAGGACATCAAGCCGTCCGAGTCGATGCAGCGGGCGATGGAGGCGCAGGCGTCGGCCGAGCGCGAGCGCAAGGCGATGGTGACCAAGGCCGAAGGCACCAAGCAGTCCGCCATCCTCCAGGCCGAAGCCCGCCTCGAAGCCGCCCGGCGCGATGCCGAAGCCCAAGTGACCCTGGCCGAAGCCAGTGCCGAAGCCATCCGGCGCGTATCGCAGGCCATCGGCACGCAGGACGCGCCGATGCGCTACATGCTGGGCGAGAAATACATCATGGCGATGAGCAGGCTGGCGGATTCGCAGAACGCCAAGACCATCGTCCTGCCGGCCGACTTGCAGGAAACCCTGCGCGGCGTGCTGGGACGCGACAAGCCCTGAACTTCAGACCTTGTCGCGAACCAGACGGGCCTTCTCGCGGATCCAGTCCTTGTCCTTTTCGGCTTCGCGCTTGTCGTACTGCTTCTTGCCCTTGGCCAGGCCGACGGTGAGCTTGATGCGGCCTTTGACGAAATGCAGGTCGAGCGGGACCAGCGCGTAGCCGGCGCGCTCCACCTTGCCGATCAGCTTGGCGATCTCGTTCTTGTGCAGCAGGAGCTTGCGCGTGCGCACCGGGTCGGCGGCGATGTGCCGCGCCACCGTCGTCAACGGGCTGATGTGCGCGCCGATGAGGAACACCTCGCCGTTCTTCAGCACGACGTAGGCTTCCTTGATCTGGGCCCTTCCGGCGCGGATCGACTTGGCTTCCCAACCTTCCAGCACGAGTCCCGCTTCGATGCGGTCTTCGATGAAGTAGTCGTGGAAGGCTTTCTTGTTTTCGGCGATGCTCATGGCGGTACGGCACGGTAGAATCGCGCATTCTATCGTAGTGACTAGCAATGGCCGTCGTCGAAAAATCGGTGTTGATCGCGCGCACTGCCCAGCAGATGTTCGATCTGGTGGATCGCGTCGAGGATTACGCGCAATTCCTGCCCTGGTGCGGCGGTACGGAACTGATCGAACGAACTGCGACGGTCACGGCGGCGCGCATCCACATCAACTACCGCGGCATCAAGGCGCATTTCGCTACGGCGAATCCGAAGGAAGCTCCGCACTGGATGGACATTCAGCTGCGCGAAGGGCCCTTCCAGCGTCTCGACGGCGGCTGGCGCTTCACCGCGCTCGGCGATGCCGGCTGCAAAGTCGAGTTCAGGCTGAACTACGAGTTTTCGAGTAAAGTTTTGGAGAAGGCGCTGGGGCCTGTGTTCAACCACATCGTCGGCACTTTCGTCGAATCCTTCGTCAAACGGGCACACCAGATTTATGGCTGATTCCATCCGCATCGAGATCGCCTACGCCAGGCCGGAACGTCAGGAACTCATCGAGCTCAAGTTGCCGCAAGGCAGCACCATCCAGCAGGCCGTCGAAGCCTCGGGCCTGTTGCAACGCTATCCCGAAATCGAGCTGGCGAAAGCCAAGGTCGGCATCTACGGCAAGCTGGCGAAGCTCGATACCGCGCTACGCGACAAGGATCGCGTCGAAATCTACCGGCCGCTGATCGCCGATCCGAAGGAAGTGCGCAAGCAGCGCGCCGCCGAAGGCAAGGTCATGAAGAAGGGCGGCGGCACGGCGGAAGAGTAGGGCGCCGCTGCGGCGGCCGGCTATTTGCACCACTCGTCGGCCGCTTTGCGCGCACTCGCCAGTTCGGCGTCGCGCACGGCGCCTTCCAAGGCCACGCGTTCTCCCTTGGCGTTGGTGGTGAAGCGGGTCAGGCCGGACTCGATCGACTGCAGGTTGCCTTTAGCCTTGTCGCAATTGATGCGGCGTTCTTCGGTGTCGGCTTTTTCCTTTTCCGCCTTGGCGGCGGAGTCCTTCGCTTCCTTCTGTTTTTTCCGCGACGCCATTTCCATCTCGGCCAGGTTCTTGCGCGTGGCCGCCGGATCGGCCGACGGCGCGGGCGGCGGCGCCACCTTGCGCGCCTGGGTTTTCGCCGGCGGCGGCTCGTCGGAATAATGAATCTTTCCGTCGGCATCCTTCCAGGAATAGAGCTGGGCGGCCACGGTCAGGGAATGGAGGACGAGCGCGAGCGGCAGGAGGAAACGCATGGTTCGCGACCTAAGTTTGCCCGTGTCGGGCGACCCACGTATAATACGTTTTTGGCACCGAGGATAAAAGCATGAGACTTCTCCAGAAGGCGCTGACGTTTGACGACGTCCTCCTGGTTCCCGCCCATTCGGCGATCCTACCCCGCGACGTTTCGCTCGCAACCCGCCTGACCCGCAACATCAACCTGAACCTGCCGCTGGTTTCGGCGGCAATGGACACGGTCACCGAGGCGCGTCTGGCCATTGCTCTGGCCCAGGAAGGCGGCATTGGCATCCTGCACAAGAACCTCGACCCGAAATCGCAGGCGGCGGAAGTCGCCAAGGTCAAGCGTTTCGAGTCGGGCGTGCTCAAGGATCCGATCACCATTCCGCCGACCATGTCGGTGCGCGAAGTGCTGAACCTGACCCGCGCCCACAAGTTCTCCGGTCTGCCGGTGCTCGAAAACGGCTTTGTCGTCGGCATCGTCACCAACCGCGACCTGCGCTTCGAGACCAATCTCGACCAGCCGGTGCGCAACATCATGACGCCCAAGGAACGCCTGGTCGTCGTCAAGGAGGGCGCCACGCTCGAAGAGGCCAAGGCGCTGATGCACAAGAACCGGCTCGAACGCGTTCTCGTCATCAACGACAACTTCGAACTGCGCGGCCTGATGACCGTGAAGGACATCCTCAAGTCCTCCGAACATCCCAACGCCTGCAAGGACGGCTTCGGCCGCCTGCGCGTCGGTGCTGCCATCGGCGTCGGCGAGGGTACCGAGGAACGCGCCACGCTGCTGGCGGAAGCCGGCGTCGACGTGCTCGTGGTCGATACCGCGCACGGCCATTCCGAAGGCGTGCTCAAGCGCGTCGAATGGGTCAAGAAGACCTTCCCGAACGTCGAGGTCATCGGCGGCAACATCGCCACCGGTGCGGCCGCCAGGGCGCTCGTCGATCATGGCGCCGACGGTGTCAAGGTTGGCATCGGCCCCGGCTCCATCTGCACCACGCGCATCGTCGCCGGCGTCGGCGTGCCGCAGATCACCGCGGTCGACAACGTCGCCAATGCGCTGGCCAGCAGCAATGTGCCGCTGATCGCCGACGGCGGCATCCGCTATTCGGGCGATATTTCCAAGGCGCTGGCTGCCGGCGCCCATGTTGTCATGCTCGGCGGGCTCTTCGCCGGCACCGAGGAAGCGCCGGGCGAAACCGTGCTGTTCCAAGGGCGTTCCTACAAGGCTTACCGCGGCATGGGGTCGCTCGGGGCGATGAAGCAGGGGTCGTCCGACCGCTACTTCCAGGACAACGAATCGAACGTCGAAAAACTCGTGCCGGAAGGCATCGAAGGTCGCGTGCCCTACAAGGGGCCGGTGACGGCCGTGATCCACCAGTTGATGGGCGGTTTGCGCTCCTCCATGGGTTACGTCGGCTGCCGGACCATCGAGGAAATGCGCGCCAAGGCCGAGTTCGTCGAAATCACCTCGGCCGGCATCCGCGAGTCGCATGTGCACGACGTGCAGATCACCAAGGAAGCGCCGAACTATCACGTGGAATAATTGCGGGTAACTCCGAAAGGCGGCTCAAGGCCGCCTTTCTCTTTTTGAGGCAAGACCATGTCCCATCAGAAAATCCTCATCCTCGACTTCGGTTCCCAATACACGCAGCTGATTGCCCGCCGCGTGCGCGAGCAGCAGGTCTATTGCGAACTGCATCCCAACGATGTGTCGGACGACTTCATCCGCGAATTCGCCCCGCAGGGCATCATCCTTTCGGGCGGACCGAATTCGGTTTATGAGGACGAAACTCCGCGGGCGCCGGCCGCGGTGTTCGAACTCGGCGTGCCGGTGTTGGGCATCTGCTACGGCATGCAGACCATGGCGGCGCAGCTGGGCGGCAAGGTCGAAGGTGCGAAAAAGCGCGAATTCGGCTATGCGGAGATTCGCGCACGCGGCCATTCGAAGCTGCTGAACGGCATCCAGGACAGCGTCAATGCCGAAGGCCACGGCCTGCTCGACGTCTGGATGAGCCATGGCGACAAGGTGACCGAAATGCCCGCCGGCTTCAAGATCATCGCCGGCAACGACGCCACGCCCATCGCCGGCATGGCGAACGAAGAGAAGGGCTTCTACGGCGTGCAGTTCCACCCGGAGGTGACCCATACCCTCAAGGGCCGCGAGATACTCGCCCGCTTCGTGCGCGACATCTGCGGCTGCCGCGGCGACTGGAACATGCCGAACTATGTGGCTGAGGCCATCGCCAAGGTGCGCGAACAGGTCGGCAAGGACGAAGTGATCCTCGGCCTTTCCGGCGGCGTCGATTCGTCGGTCGTCGCGGCGCTGCTGCACAAGGCCATCGGCGACCAGCTCACCTGCGTCTTCGTCGACAACGGCCTGCTGCGGCTCAACGAAGCCGAACAGGTGATGGAGACCTTCGCCCGCAACCTCGGCGTCAAGGTCATCCATGTCGACGCCACCGCGCAGTTCATGGGCCACTTGGCAGGGATCGCCGACCCGGAGCAGAAGCGCCGCATCATCGGCCGCGAGTTCGTCGAAGTGTTTCAGGCCGAAGCCCAGAAGCTGCCCAATGCCCGCTGGCTGGCGCAGGGCACCATCTATCCGGATGTCATCGAGTCGGCCGGCGCCAAGACCAAGAAGGCGCACACCATCAAGAGCCACCACAACGTCGGCGGCCTGCCGGAAACCCTCAACCTCAAGCTGTGCGAACCCTTGCGCGAATTGTTCAAGGACGAAGTGCGCGAACTGGGCATTGCGCTCGGCCTGCCGCACGAGATGGTCTATCGCCATCCGTTCCCCGGCCCCGGCCTGGGCGTGCGCATCCTTGGCGAGGTGAAGAAGGAATTCGCCGACCTGCTGCGCCGCGCCGATGCCATTTTCATCGACGAACTGCGCGCCGCCGACTGGTACGACAAGACCTCCCAGGCCTTCGCCGTCTTCCTGCCGGTGAAAAGCGTCGGCGTCATGGGCGACGGCCGCACCTACGAATACGTCGTCGCGCTGCGCGCCGTCGAGACCCAGGATTTCATGACCGCGCGCTGGGCGCAGCTTCCTTACGACCTGCTCGGCAAGGTATCCAACCGCATCATCAACGAAGTGCGCGGCATCAATCGCGTCGTCTTCGACATCTCGGGCAAGCCGCCGGCGACGATCGAGTGGGAGTAACGCCGATCCGATTCATATCGGCGCCTACGTATGTCGAAGACATTTTTCCGCCGGCTGATTGGCGGCCACGACGGTGAGCCGACAGCGCCAGCAGAAGGCGTGCGCGCACCGCTGGCTCTCCAGTCAGCGCGGGCCTTCGGAAAACTTCCCTGATGACCAAGCAGGGTAAACTTATCGCAGGCGCCCCGGAGTTTTGCTATCGTATAGGGATAACTATTTTCACCATAAGGGAGTGTCATGTCACAACGTAAATTTGTTTTCGCTTTCGAGGAAGGCGACGGAAAAAACAAGATGCTGCTGGGCGGCAAGGGTGCCAATCTTTGCGAAATGACGCAGATCGGCCTCAACGTTCCCCCCGGCTTTACGATTTCGACCGAAGGCTGTCTGGCCTACCTGGAAAAGAATCAGTTTCCCGACGGTGTCTGGGAGACGATCAAGGCCTACA
>CAZWFC010000034.1:7646-22089 GCA_964632965.1 uncultured Rhodocyclaceae bacterium | reverse complement strand
TGGACGCCATGATCCTCAACGAGGAAGGCTACTACTCGGTGCTCGGCAAGTCCGGTGCGCGCATGGAAATGCCCGGCTGCTCGCTGTGCATGGGCAACCAGGCGCAGGTGCGCAAGGGCAGTACGGCGATGTCGACCTCGACGCGCAACTTCCCCAACCGCCTCGGCATCGACACGCGCGTCTATCTCGGCTCCGCCGAACTGGCCGCCGTGTGCGCGCTGATGGGCAAGATCCCGACGCCCGCCGAGTACATGGAGCAGGTCAAGACGCTCGACGCCAAGGCCGCCGACGTCTATCGCTACATGAACTTCAACCAGATCGCGGAGTTCCAGGAGCAGGCGGATACCGTCACCGTCTGACGCCCACCGCTGTTCGATGTTCGCCGCGAAACCCGCCGGCGATCGAGACGCCCCCGCCCACAAGGCGGGGGCGTTTTTTTTCGCCGGCCGCCATCGCCGGATGGAATTGTGACCCCTTTTGGCATGAGCATATCGGCCACGCGCAAATCATATGCGGCAGACATCCATGACGGCATATAATTCCGGCTATGCGGGGAGGATATGCGGCCAACAAGAAGCCGCGACGAGATCGAGCGGATCGATGCCTAACCGGTCTTTATCGAACGCTGACTTTGCGAATACCGAAGAAACGGGGACCAAATTGCCGACACTTGTTCGTAATTCGATGCGCACGACTTGCGCGCTTCTCGTTGTTGCCTTTGTCATGTCCGGAGCGGCGCAGGCCGATTCGCGCAACCTCGCACCGGGATTTTCCAAACTCGCCAAAGGGGCGAAAATTCTCGTCATGCCGCCCGACGTCGAACTTTTTTCGATTTCGGCCGGCGGCGTGTCGGAACCGAAAGCCGACTGGACCGAAGCCGCCCACCTGCATGTACATAAATCGCTGACCGGCAAGTCGGCCAGCCTCGGCTTGAAGACGCAGGAACTGCCCGAAAACGACGCCGACGAACTGGCCGAAATCAACGCCCTGCACGGCGCCGTGGCACGGTCGATTGCGCTGCATCATATGGTCGGTGGAAACCTTTCGCTGCCCACCAAGGACAACAAGCTCGACTGGTCGCTGGGCGACGCGGTGTTGCCCATCCGTGCCAAATCGGATGCCGACTACGCGCTGTTCATCTGGATGCGCGACAGCTATGCGACCTCCGAACGTAAGGTAGCCATGTTTGCCATGGCGCTGCTGGGCGTCGGCATCGTCGGCGGCATGCAGACCGGCTACGCATCGCTGGTCGATCTGCGCACCGGCCGCGTCATGTGGTTCAACCGCATCCTGCGGGGTAACGGCGACCTGCGTGAAGCCGAAGCCGCCGACGAAACGGTGACGACCCTCCTGGCACAGTTCCCGGAAACGCAATGAACCGGCGTCGACTGCTGGCATTCGGCGGAGCTTGCTGCGCCGGCATCCTCGCCCGGCGCGGCTGGGCGCAGACCACGCTCAACTACACGGCACCCCAGCGTTTCGAGCGGCCGAGCACGGTTAGCGACGAAGGCGGTCTCTGGGCAATGATGGACCGCGAAGAAAAGCTTTTGCGCCGCAGCCCGCTGCTGCTGCGCGACCCGGAACTGAAATCCTATATCGAAGGCATCGCCTGCCGCTTGGGCGCAGGGCATTGTCCGGACATCCGCGTATTCCTGGTACGCACGCCCTTGTTCAACGCCAGCATGGCGCCCAACGGCATGATCCAGATCTGGACCGGGTTGCTGCTGCGAGTGGAAAACGAAGCCCAGCTGGCCGCCGTCATCGGCCACGAAATCGGCCATTATCTCCAGCGCCATTCGGTCGAGCGCCTGCGCGACATCAAGGACAAGGCGGCCTTCGGGCAGTTTCTCGGCGTTTTCGGGCTGGCCGGTGCGGTCGGCCAGTTCGCCGTAATGGCCAGCGCACTCGCCTATGGGCGCGAGCATGAACGCGAAGCCGACCGCATCGGCGCCTTCCTGATGAATCGCGCCGGCTACGATGTCGCCGAATCGGCCAAGGTCTGGAACAACCTGCTCGACGAAGTGCGGGCGCGCGACGGCAAGGAATCCGACCAGACCACTTCGCTGTTCTCCACGCATCCGGCACCGCCGGAGCGCCGCGACGCCCTGGAGCAGTTGGCCCGGTCGCTTCCCGGCGGATCGAAGGGCGCCGAGGCGTATGCCGCGCATACCGGCCGCTTTCTCGACGAATGGCTGCATGACGAGGTCAAACGCGGACAATATGCAGAAAGTCTCGCGCTGCTTTCCCGCCACATAGCGGCCGGCAACTCGACTGGCCTCATGACCTTCCATCGCGGCGAAGTCTATCGTCTGCGCGGCCAGGTCGGAGACCAGGAACTGGCCTTGGCCGACTACCTGACGTCGTCCCTGAGCGCCAACCCGCCACCGCCCACCTTTCGCGGCATCGGCCTCATCTCCCGGCAGCGCGGCCAGCGCAGGGAAGCCGTGCAAGCCTTCGCACGCTACCTGGAATTGGCGCCGGATGCTCCGGATTCGTCCTTCATCAAAGCCTATATATCGGAACTCAGCTCATGAAGAAATTGCTGCCTCTCGCCCTGCTCCTGCTCATCACCGCTTGCGCCTCCGTCAAGAAAGTCGAATCCGGCGCCCACACGGTGGGCGATCGACTCTCGGTCACGCTGGACGGCAGTTGGAATCATCTGGACTTCCCGGGCATCAAGCCGGCCCAGGTGTGGACCATGGAAGGCGTCACCATCGATGAATTCCTGATCTACGCCGGCATCCGCGATGGCCAGGCGATGCACCCCGAAAACGCCTCCAGCAGCAAACAGCGGAACTTCGTCTTCCGCAGCGCGATGCAGACCGAGGAAATCGTCTCCCTGTTCGAAGGCGTGCTGTCGCGCGACGACGCCACGTTCAAGCTGCTTAAGCTGGAACCGTATCGTTTCGCCGGCAAAAACGGCTTTCGCTTTGAGTACGAACGCATCCGCAAGATCGACAACGTGCAACTGCGCGGAGTCGGCTTCGGCGCCGTCGACAAGGGCGAACTCTTCGCCCTGCTCTATCATGCCCCGCGGCTGACCTTCTTCCCGCGCCATCTCGCGCAGGTCGAAACCATTGCGAAGAACGTCAGCATCCGCTAGAACTCCTCGTGCATCCGCCAGTAACGAGGAAAGCGCGGGATGCCGTCCGGAGTGAGTTCCTGATAACGATAAGTGACGGTGGCACCGACGGCAGGCGGATGGCGGCGCTGCGCGTCGGTGAGGCCGGAGCCGAGCCTGAATTCACGACCATCGGCGGTTCTCAGACGCAATGCGCCGAGCATGCCGGCGAGGCGACCCCGGCCTGCTTCGTGGCCGATGACGACGGCTTCGGCATCCTGCCAGGGCTTTAGCTTCAGCAGGTCGTCGCCGCGGCCGGTGCGATACACGGCGTCGGCACGGTGCAGCATCAGGCCCTCGCCGCCGGCGCGCACGATCGCGTCCAGTTGCCGCATCAGCGCGTCGCCGTCGGCGACGCGGAACTGCTCGACCAGCTTAAGCCAGCCGGTTCCACTGCTGTCAATGACGGCTTGCAGGCGCTCGATGCGCTCGGTGAATGAACCCGCGCTGCCGGGCTGCTCGAACACCATGTAGCGCACCCGGCGCCACTCGGCGTCGACGGGATGCGCCTTGCGGACGATGCCGGAAAGTTCGTCGAAACGCCCGCGCGCCAGCCACAGTTCGCCGTCCAGCGCCTGCGGCGGCAATCCGGCGATGAACCAGTCGGGTGCCGGAATGCGCCGCCCGCTGCGAAAGTGCAGTTCGCGGCCGTCCCAGAGCGCTCGCACGCCGTCGAGCTTCTCGCTCACCCAGTACCGGGACGGATCGATGTCGGCGCGAAACACCCCGGCCAGGAGTACCGCAGGCGCGGCAGCCGCGGTTGCGCCGGCCGGTGCGGCGAGCGCGATTCCGCCTTGGCCGCCGGCGGCGAAACATCCAGACAAGGCAATGACCATCAGGCGACGATGCATCATCCCGCACCTCCCATCGCTTCACTCGTTTGCGACCCGGCCATTCACCGGAAAGGCTTGTTCTCCAGCCCCATGTCGATAAGCTCCTGGATCGCCTGCGGCGTGCCGGGCAGTTGCGCGACATGGATGGCGGTCAGGCCGTCGGCCCGGGCAACGTCGAGATCGGCGCCGACGGCGAGCAGCAGTTCGACGGAGCCGATCTGGCTGGCGAGGACGGCGGTGATGAGCGGCGTATTGCCGTCGTCGTCCTGGGCGTCTATTTCGCAGCCGGCGGCTACCAGCAGGCCGACAATCCCGACATGGCCGCCCGCCGCCGCCGCGTGCAGCGGACGCTGGCCGGCCGGGCCGCAGACCTCCAGGTTGGAGCCGGCTTCGGCCATGACCTTGGCCGCCGCGATGCAGCCCAATTGCGCCGCGATGAAGAGCGGCGGGCCGCGATGCGCCAGGATGGCCTCGGTGAGGCCGGCATTGACCCAGTCGGAAGCGCTGAACTCCATGTTGGCCATCGTCTCTCGTCTCCGCGTGAAACCTGCCCCGTCAATGCTCCCGGCCATCCACCCGCGGCTGCATCAGGTAGGGAATATAACGCCAGCCGAGTATGGCGAAGCCGGCGAACCAGCAGACTGCCGCACAGTATATCCATAGCGGATAAGCGGCGGGATGGATCTGCGGCGCAACGATGCGCAGCACGAAGCCGAGGATCATGATCCGCAGCGCCGTTTTGTCGATAGTGTCGAAGACGACTTTGCGTCCGGTGTGCCCCTTGGAGATGCGGATCAGCATGGCGGGAACGATCAGGCCGATAGCGCCCAAGGTGAAGACATGGACGGAAACGCTGCCGATCCAGGCCGGATGCGCGATCTGGTTCGCGAATTCGATCAGCAGTTGCGCAGCGATAGCGATGTACCCGAGGTACATGATGCCGATGTCGAGCCGCCGCATCGCCAATTGCGGCTTCCAGAAGGCCAGGCGGCCGATCAGCAGGACGGCCAGCAGCAAGGCCAGCCAACCCGCCAGCAGAGGCGGCATCAGGCCCGCCAGGACGAGAACGAGGCCGAGCAGCTTGATGGCCTGGTCGAGCGGCGGCTTGCGCAGTATCGTCACCTGGAACGCGCCTTTCATGAACGGCGTCAGCGTGCGTTCGAGCATAACGAGAAACGCCATCCGGAACAGGCCGATGGCGATGCCCGTGCCGAGAACGAAGCTGTCGGCATCCAGCATCAAATGCTTCGCCGCCAGGAAGGCCGGCAGGATCAGCAGGAAGAAATAGTTGTCGCGGTAGGAATCGTCCCGGCGGTGGCGAATGAGCGTGGTCAGCAGCATGACGACGATCGCAACGAGAAAGAGGTTGTTGGAAACCCGGAACAACAGCGGCGGCCACACGCCTTCGCACCACATGCCGGCGCGCTCGAAGAGCCAGGCGGCGGCGAGAAACACCAACTGGCCGCCATGGTAGCCGCGGATGTTCACCCAGTTCTTGGTCGAGGTCAGCAGAAAGCCGCCGAGTACGGCCCAGCCGAAGCCGAAGAACATTTCGTGGGCATGCCACTGCACGGCGGAAAATGAAGTCGGCGGTGCGGCGACCGCTCCGGTAAAGATCATCGCCCAGACGAGCGGCAGGCTCAGGCCGGACAGACAGGCCAGGGCGAAAAAAGGCCGAAACCCGGCCAGCCAGAGGGGATGCGCGAAACGATTCATGAAGATTCCAGACAAAAATTGCGCCGCGGCTCAGCCCAGCGGCACCGCATCATACGACCCTTCGAGCGGCGGCAGGCCGTGAAGGCGACGGGCATCGCCGCAGGAGGTGTCGCCGTGGCCGAATGCCGCCTCGCGGGCGAAGGCGCGGCAGGGGCTCGGACGCCGGTCGTAGATGGCGCATTCGGCGCGTTCGCCGATGCGGCCGCGCAGCGCCACGCAGCGCGGGTTTCGGCTGCCGGTGCCCTGCATGCAGACGCCCTTGTCGTCGATCTTCTCGATGAGGCCGGCCGGAACGCAGCCACCCGGCGATTCGTCGAGCTCCTCGCGGCCGAAGGAAACCCGGTAGGTGGCGCAGCAGGCGCCGCAGGTGGTGCACGGCGTCACCGCCGTGGTCTTGACCTCCGGTACTGAGTGGATCATTCGCCATCCCTTCACTGTGGAGTCCGCGGGCACAGTGTAGGCGATCGCGGCGATTCTCTCCAGACGCGCCGCAAGGCGCCCGGCAATGCGGCCGAACCGGCACTTGCCCAGTCGCCGGCGGGCGTAAAATGGCGCTCATGATCATGATCGAAATAGTTTCCGATATCGTCTGCCCCTGGTGCTTCATCGGCACCCGCCGGCTCGAAGCGGCCATTGCCGAAGTCCGGCGCGACATCCCCGATTTTGCCTGCCGCAAGATCTGGCGCCCCTTCTTCCTGAACCCGGACACACCTGCGGACGGCGAGCCCTATCGGCCTTTCCTCGAAAACAAGTTCGGCGGCCCCGCCCAGGTCGAAGCGCTGTTCGCCCGCGTCCGGGAGGCGGGTCGCGCCTACGGCATCGACTATGCGTTCGAGAAAATCCAGTTGCGCGCCAACACGCTGCGGGCCCACCGCCTGATTCACTGGGCGCAGGAACGCGGCGATGCCACCTCCCTGGTCGAACGTCTCTTCGCCGCCCAGTTCCAGCGCGGCGAGCATGTCGGCGACCCGGCCGTGCTGGTGCGGATCGCGGCCGAATGCGGCCATGATGCAAAAACGGTGGAGAGCTATCTGGCTTCCGGGCAGGACGAGGACGTCGTCCGCGCCATCGAGCGCAAGTCGCGCGCAATGGGCATCGCGATGGTGCCCACCTTCATCGTCGCCGGCCGGCAGGTCATCGTCGGTGCCGAAGATCCCGCAGTCCTCGCTGCGGGAATCCGGCAGGCGCTCTGAATCACGCTATTCCATTCCGATATCATGCCCACCTTCGAAGTCGTCAGCCTCGTCGTCCTGGGTGCGCTGGCCTGGCTCTGGTTCGACAGCCTCAAGGCGCGCGACATCGGCATGCAGTCCGTGCGCGCCGCCTGCCAGTCGGAACAACTGCAGTTGCTCGACGAAACGGTATCCATCGCCAGCCTGCGCCCGGTGCGAAACGACGACGGCCAGGTCGTGTTGCGCCGGGTCTACGCATTCGAATTCAGCGACACGGGCGACAACCGCCGCAACGGCAGCGTGGTCCTGCACGGCCACCGCGTCGTGGTCGTCAACATCGGGCTGAGACTCGTGTCCGCGGCAAGGACATTGCACTGACCAAAAGGAAAAGGGTCTAGCCTTTTGAGCTAGACCCTTGTCTTTTTCTTTGGTCGGGGCGGCGGGATTCGAACTCGCGACCCCTTGCACCCCATGCAAGTGCGCTACCAGGCTGCGCTACGCCCCGACTGAGGCGCGAATTATATCAGGATCGCGCCGTTCCGCACGCCTCAGGCGCGCAGAAACTCGATAATGCTGGCCAGCTCCGCGCGCAGCGAGAGGGACGGCGCCGGCAATGCCGATGGAATTTCGCGTGCTTCGGTCACCTTGCTCGGCGATTCGTCGAGGCGGTTGCGCGCGCCGCTAATGGTGAAGCCTTCCTGGTAGAGCAGTTCGCGGATGCGGCGGACGAGCAGCACTTCGTGGTGCTGGTAGTAGCGGCGGTTGCCGCGCCGCTTGACCGGCCTGAGCTGCGTGAACTCCTGCTCCCAATAGCGCAGCACGTGCGGCTTGACGCCGCACAGTTCGCTGACCTCGCCGATCGTGAAATACCGCTTGGCGGGGATCGGCGGCAGCTCTTCCTTGGGATTACTGGGCGTGTGCGTCGCCATGGAGCTGGAGGTTCTCGACGGTGGTCTTGAGTTTCTGGCTGGCGTGGAAGGTGACGACGCGGCGCGCGGTGATCGGGATTTCTTCCCCGGTCTTAGGGTTGCGGCCGGGACGCTGCGGCTTGTCGCGCAACTGGAAGTTGCCGAAGCCCGACAGCTTGACGCTGTCGCCCGCTTCGAGCGAGGTGCGCACTTCTTCGAAAAATGCTTCCACCATGTCCTTCGCTTCGCGCTTGTTGAGTCCGACTTTCTCGAACAGCAGATCAGCCAGTTCCGCTTTCGTCAGTGTCATTGTCACTCCCTGTTCCCTCAATTGCGCAACACGGCGCCGAATCCACTCTTCACGGTTTCGACCAGGCGAGCGACCGCGGAATCCACTTCGGCATCGGCCAAAGTCCGTTCAGTATCTTGCATAACTACCCGGAACGCAAGGCTTTTTTGCCCTTCCGGCAGCCCCTTGCCGTGGAATACGTCGAACAATTCGATGTCCCGGACGAAGGCGGGCGCCGCCGCCTGCATGGCGTCGAGCAGCGGCTGCAAGGCCTGCGCCTGCGCCACCACGAGGGCGATGTCGCGTACGACGGATGGATAACGCGAGACCTCGCTGTACGTCGGCATCGACGTCGCCAGCAGGGCCGCGAGGTCGACCTCGAATACCGCGGGGGCCGTGCCGAGGTCGTACTTCTGCACCCAGAGCGGATGCAGTTCGCCGATCAGGCCGATGGCCGCGCCGCCGAGGAAAACGGCAGCCGAACGGCCGGGATGCAGGGCAGGATGGACGGTCTTCTCGAAGCGCAGCGGGTGCGGCGCGAACAGCGCTTCGAGGTCGCCCTTGAGGTCGTAGAAATCGGTCTTGCGCGTGGGCACGCCCCACTGCTCGGGCTCGACCGGGCCGGCGCCGAGGGCGGCGAGACGCAAGGGCTGGCGGAATCCGGCCACCGGCGTCGCCGCGGCGTCGCGCAGGAAACAGCGGCCGACCTCGAAGGCGCGGACGCGGTCGCACTGGCGCTTGCGGTTGGCGCCGAGCGTGGCGACGAGGCCGCCGATGAGGCTGGTGCGCATCACGCCCATCTGGCTGGCGATGGGATTGGCCAGCACGATGGGCGCGGCATTGCCGGCAAAGTCGGCTTCCCAGGCGGCCTCGACGAAACTGAAATTCACCACCTCGTGGAAACCGCGCTCGGCCATCAGGCGGCGCGCCTGCATCGGCGTGCGCCGGGTCTCGGTGACCGGCAGCATGGCGAGCCGGCCGAGCGGCGGCGGCGACGGGATGTTGTCGTAACCGTGAAGACGGGCGATCTCCTCGATCAGGTCTTCCTCGATTTCGATGTCGAAGCGATGCGACGGCGGCGTGACGAGGAATTCGTCGCCGCTGCGCGAATAAGCAAAGCCGAGCCCGGCCATCAGCTTCTCGACCTGCGCGGCATCGAGCGCTATGCCCAGCACCCTGGCCGCCCTTGCGGTGCGCAGGCGCACCGGCGCGCGGCGCGGCAGGTGGTCGGCGGCCACGGCCTCGACCACCGGTCCCGGCGTGCCGCCGCAGATATCGAGGATCAGTTGCGTAGCGCGCTCGATGGCCTTGCGCTGCAAGTCGAAGTCGACGCCGCGCTCGTAGCGGTAGGAGGCGTCGCTGGAAAAGCCCAGCGCGCGGGCCTTGCCGGCAATCGCGACGGGCGCGAAGAAGGCGCTTTCCAGAAACAGGTCGGTGGTGGCGGAGGTGATGCCGGAGTCCTCGCCGCCCATGATGCCGGCCATGGCCAGCGCCTTGGATTCGTCGGCGATCAGCGCGGTATCGGCGGACGGCGTCACGGTCTGTTCGTTAAGCAGCAGCAGTTGTTCGCCGGCAGCCGGGTAGCGCACGTGGATGGCGCCGGCGAGGCGCGCATCGTCGAAGGCGTGCAGCGGCTGGCCGAGTTCCAACATGATGTAGTTGGTGACGTCGACCAGGGCCGAGATCGAGCGCACGCCGCAGCGCTCGATGCGCTGCCTGATCCAGTCGGGCGTCGGCGCCGCAGCATCGACGCCGCGCACGATGCGGCCGCAGTAGCGCGGGCAGGCGGCGGGAGCGTCGAGCACTATGCCGCGCTTGGCGTCGTGCGCCGGCGCGACGTTCGCGACGGCGGGCAGCGTCAGCGGCGCACCGGTCAGCGCCGCCACTTCGCGGGCGATGCCGGTCAGCGACAGGCAGTCGGCGCGGTTCGGCGTCAGCTTCAGCGTGATCAGTGTGTCGTCGAGCTTGAGATAGGCGCGCACGTCCTGGCCTATCGGCGCGTCGGCGGGCAGCGGCAGCAGGCCGCCGTGGTCGTCGGAGAGGCCCAGTTCGCGCGCCGAGCACAGCATGCCGAAGCTCTCGATACCGCGCACCTTGGCTCGCTTGATTTCCATGCCCGGCAACCTGGCGCCGACGAGGGCGCAGGGCACGACCATGTCCGCCGCGACGTTGGGCGCGCCGCAGACGATCTGCAGCACGCCGTGCTCGCCGGTATCGACCTTGCACAAGCGGAGCTTGTCGGCGTCCGGGTGTTTTTCGACCGACAGGACACGGGCGACGACGATGCCGGAGAAGTCCGGCGCAACGGGCCGCGTCTCCTCGACCTCCAGCCCGGCCATCGTCAGCAGATGGCAAAGCTCGGCAGTGGACAACGGCGGATTGACGAGGGCGCGCAGCCAGGATTCGGGAAATTGCATGGCGGTTCCGACGTGGGGCTTAGTGGAATTGCGCGAGGAAGCGCAGGTCGCCTTCGAAGAACAGGCGCAGGTCGTTGATGCCGTAACGGAGCATGGTCAGGCGATCGGGGCCAATGCCGAAGGCGAAGCCGGTGTACTTCTCAGGGTCGATGCCGCCGAAACGCAACACGTTCGGATGCACCATGCCGCAACCGCCGAGTTCCAGCCACTGGCCCTTGCGCGGGCCACTCATGTAGGCCATGTCGAACTCTGCGGACGGCTCGGTGAAGGGGAAGAAGGACGGGCGGAAGCGCACCGTGAGATCGTCGATCTCGAAGAAGCGGCGCAGGAAATCGGCGATCACGCCCTTCAGGTCGGCGAAGCTGACGTTCTCGCCGACCCAGAGGCCTTCGACCTGGTGGAACATCGGCGAATGCGTGGCGTCGGAATCGACGCGATAGACGCGGCCGGGAGCGATGACGCGGATTTCCGGCATGACGTCGAGGTGCTTGTGCTTCTCGACATGCGCCTGCATGTAGCGCACCTGCACCGGGCTGGTGTGGGTGCGCAGCAGCACGTCTTCCTGAACCTTGCCCACTTCGTCGAGCAAGTAGAAGGTGTCGTGCATCGAACGCGCGGGATGGTTTTCCGGCGTGTTGAGCGCGGTGAAATTGTGCCAGTCGGTCTCGATCTCGGGACCGTCGGCGACGTCGAAGCCGATGGTGCGGAACAGTTGCTCGATGCGGTCGAGCGTACGCATCACCGGATGCACGGTGCCGCGCGGCTGGCAGCGGCCCGGCAAAGTGACGTCGAGGGCTTCGGCGGCGAGCTGGGCTTCGAGCTGCACGCGGCGCAATTCCTCGCGACGCGCGGTCAGCGCGGCCTCGACCTTTTCCTTGGCGGCGTTGATGGCGGCGCCGGCGGTCTTGCGTTCCTCCGGCGGCAGTTTGCCGAGGCTTTTCAGCAGGCCGGTCAGCGAGCCTTCGCGGCCGAGATAGCGGGCCTTGGTCTCTTCGAGTTTGGCCGGCTCCACGGCCAGGGCGAACTCGGCAACGGCGGCGGCAACGAGATGTTCGAGATTATCCATTTTGAATTAAAAAAGGAGGCCCGATGACTACCGTGGGCCTCCTTCTTCCGGCAAAGAGTCGCGTTACTGAAGCTGGGCCTTGGCCTGGGTCGCCAGGGCGGCGAAAGCCGGCTTGTCGAACACCGCCAGGTCGGCGAGCACCTTGCGATCCACCTCGATGGAAGCCTTCTTGAGGCCGTTCATCAGGGTGCTGTACTTCATGCCCAACTCACGGGCCGCCGCGTTGATACGGGCGATCCAGAGGGCACGGAACTGGCGCTTTCTTTGACGACGGTCGCGGTACTGGTACTGCCCCGCCTTCATCACCGCTTCTTTGGCGATCCGATAAACGGTACTGCGACGGCCGCGGTAACCCTTGGCCTTGTCGAGAACCTTCTTGTGGCGCGCGCGCGCCGTTACACCGCGTTTGACTCTGGGCATAGCGTGGGCTCCTTAGGCGTTGGGCAGCATGGCGCGGACAGACTTCACGTCCGAGGCATGCACGTCGAGAACGCCACGCAGGTGACGCTTGACCTTGGTGGTTTTCTTGGTGAGGATGTGGCGTTTGAACGCACACGAGCGCTTGATGCTGCCGCTGGCGCGCACCTTGAAGCGCTTGGCAGCGCCGCTCTTCGTCTTCATCTTCGGCATCGAAGATCTCCTTCTAACACGGTGCCAGGTGTTCCCCGCCTCGGGGATGCTTGATAACCCGCAACCGCTTGTATCGCCCGCCCCTTGCGGGACGGACAAAATTCCTTAAGGCTTGATCAGCTTCTTGGTCGGCGCAATCACCATGACCAGCTGCCGCCCTTCCATCTTCGGAAACTGCTCGACTTGTCCAACGACTTCCAGGTCGGCCTTGATGCGTTCCAGCATGCGAATGCCGAATTCCTGGTGGGCCATTTCGCGGCCGCGGAAACGCAGCGTAATCTTGGCCTTGTCGCCTTCCTGCAAGAACTTCGTCAGGTTGCGCAGCTTGATCGCGTAGTCGTTATCGTCGGTACCCGGACGGAACTTGACTTCCTTGACCTGGATCTGCTTCTGCTTCAGCTTCGCATCGTGCGCGCGCTTCGCCTCTTGGTACTTGAACTTGCCGAAATCCATGATGCGGCAGACGGGCGGTTCCGCCAAAGGCGCGATCTCGACAAGATCGACACCCGCCTCTTCTGCCAGGGTCAGCGCCTGGCGTACCGACATGATTCCCAACTGTTCACTGTCCAACCCGACCAAACGGACTTCGGGGGCAGTAATTTCCTCATTGAGGCGCTGCGTCTTCTCCTGAGCTATGGCGTGATTCTCCGAAAAAATTAAACAAAATCAGGCCGTCGTGCCTCTGTCGGCGCGTTCGGCCGACAGACGTTCGATCAAGCCTTCAGGGGACATTTGCCCGAGCTCCTGATTGCCCCGGGCGCGTACTGCGACCAACCCTGCCGCCTTTTCCTTGTCACCGACAACGACGAGATAAGGCCGCTTCAGCAAACTATGTTCTCGGATTTTATAGTTTATTTTCTCGCCGCGCAAATCAAGATCGACGCGCAGACCTGCCGTACGCAGTTTTTCCGCCACACTTTCGGCATAGTCGGCCTGCGCTTCGGAGATATTCATCACCACCGCCTGCACCGGCGCAAGCCAGAGCGGGAAAGCACCGGCGTGGTGCTCGATGAGGATGCCGATGAAGCGCTCCAGCGAACCGAGTACCGCGCGATGCAGCATCACCGGCGTATGACGGCCGTTGTCCTCGCCGACGTATTCGGCACCGAGGCGTCCCGGCAGGGAAAAGTCAAGTTGCAGCGTACCGCACTGCCAGACGCGGCCGAGGCAGTCCTTGAGGGAAAACTCGATCTTCGGCCCGTAGAAGGCGCCCTCGCCCGGCTGGAGTTCATAGGCCAGCCCCTTGGCATCGAGCGCCTGCGCCAGCGCGGCTTCGGCGCGATCCCAGACGTCGTCGGCGCCGATGCGCTTTTCGGGACGGGTGGACAGCTTGACGAGGATGTCGGTGAAGCCGAAATCGGCATACACGCCGCGCAGCAGGTCGATGAAGGCCAATGCCTCGCCCTGCACCTGATCCTCGGCGCAGAAGATGTGCGCATCGTCCTGCACGAAGCCGCGCACGCGCATGATGCCGTGCAGGGCACCAGAAGGCTCGTTGCGGTGGCAGGAGCCGAACTCGGCCAGGCGCAGCGGCAGTTCGCGGTAGCTCTTGATGCCCTGGTTGAAGATCTGGATGTGGCCCGGGCAGTTCATCGGCTTCACCGCGTAGTCGCGGTTCTCCGACGAGGTGGTGAACATCTGCTCGTGATAGTTCTCCCAGTGACCGGACTTTTCCCACAGGGCGCGATCCATCACCTGCGGCGTCTTCACCTCGCGATAGCCGTTCTTGTCGAGCATGGCGCGCATGTACTGCTCGATTTCCTGCCAGATGGTCCAGCCGTGCGGATGCCAGAACACCATGCCGGGCGCCTCTTCCTGCAGGTGGAACAGGTCGAGTTGCCGGCCGAGCTTGCGGTGGTCGCGCTTCTCGGCCTCTTCGAGCATGTGCAGGTAGGCGTCGAGTTCGTCCTTCTTCGCCCAGGCCGTGCCGTAGATGCGCTGCAACTGCTCGTTCTTGGGATCGCCGCGCCAGTAGGCGCCGGCCACCTTCATCAGCTTGAAGACCTTGAGTTTGCCGGTCGAAGGCACGTGCGGGCCGCGGCAGAGGTCGACGAAGTCGCCCTCGCGGTAAAGCGAAACATCCTGGTCGGCCGGAATCGCGGCGATCAGTTCGGCCTTGTAGTGCTCGCCGATGGACTTGAAGAATTCGACGGCCTTGTCGCGCGCCCAGACTTCGCGCGTGACGGGAAAATCCTTCTTCGCCAGTTCGGCCATGCCCATGTCGATGGCCGGCAGATCCTCGGGCCGGACCCGGCGCTTCTGGGCCAGCGCGGCGGTCAAGCCCTTCTGGG
>CAZWFC010000034.1:0-7636 GCA_964632965.1 uncultured Rhodocyclaceae bacterium | reverse complement strand
TTTCGATGCCCGGGCCGATGGTCACCTGCGCCTCGGGGAAACGTTCCTTCGCGGCATAGGCCAGCGGGGGCGCCATCGAATGGCGGATGATCTCGACGCCCTCGGCGTCCTTCTCGGTGACGATGGCGACCTGGGCATCGGTCTCGATGCGATAGGACGTATCGACGAGCTTGCCATCCACCTTGCCGGCCAGCGCGGCCTTGGCGAGACCGGGGCCGATGGAGGCCGCCAGTTCGGCGATCGTCACCGGGTTGTCGAATCGGCGTTCAGAGCCGTCGGGCAAGCGAATCGCGGGCATGATGCATATCCTTCAGGTCAAAAAAAAAGTGCGGTCTAGCCGCACTTTTTTCTTTGGGAAAATACCAACTCTACGGTGCCGGCTTCTTCAAGACTCCGCGCAAGTTCGAGTTCGAAAACACATGACTATTTCCCCGATTCCAGATAATTAATCTGGTAGGCGCGATTGGACTCGAACCAACGACCCCCACCATGTCAAGGTGGTGCTCTAACCAGCTGAGCTACGCGCCTACAAAACCAAGTTTCGGCGAAGGCTAACGTCTGCACAAGCCGACGTTATGCCGCAACCAAAAGAGGGCGCATTCTATCCGAACGCGCCGCCCGTGACAACACCTAAATCACCGAAAATCATCCCGCCAGTGCCTGCTTGATCTGCTCCAGCGTCGACTGGTCGTCGATGGTGGTGAGATCGCCGGGATCGCGGCCTTCGGCCAGCGCCTGGATCGAACGGCGCAGCATCTTGCCGGACCGCGTCTTGGGCAGGCCGGTGACGAAATGCACGCGCTTGGGCCGGGCGATGGCGCCGAGTATGTCGTCCACCGTCTTCTTGACTTCCTTCTCCAGCGCCTCGCGCAACTCGGGCGTGGCGATGCGCGCCGCATCCTTGACGACAGCGAAGGCAACCGGCTCCTGCCCCTTCAACTGGTCATTGACGCCCACCACGGCCACTTCGGCGATGGCGGTGTGCGCCTGCACGGCCTCCTCGATCTCCCGCGTGCCGAGGCGGTGGCCGGCGACGTTGATGACGTCGTCGGTGCGGCCGAGGATGAAGTGATAGCCCTCGTCGTCCTTGATGCCCCAGTCGAAGCTCGAATAGACCATCGGCTCCTTGAACAGGCTGAAATAGGTGCTGACGAAGCGGTCGTCCTGGCCCCAGACGGTGGACAGGCAACCGGGCGGCAGCGGCGGCACGATACCGACGATGCCCTTCTCGTTGGCGTTGCACTCGGTGCCGTCCTCGCGGAAGATCTTGAGGTTGTAGCCGTAGACTGGGAAGCTCGGCGTGCCGAACTTGATCTTGGTGTCCTCGACGCCGCGCACGGTGGACAGGATCGGCCAGCCGGTCTCGGTCTGCCAGTAGTTGTCGATGACCGGCAAGCCGAGCTCGCCCTGGATCCACTCGTGCGTCGGCTGGTCGAGCGGCTCGCCAGCGAGGAACAGGTGCTTGAGCGAGGACAGGTCGTACTTGTGCAGGTAGCTGTTGTCGTGCTTCTTCAGCACGCGCGCCGCGGTCGGTGCCGAGAACATCACATTGACCTTGTACTTCTCGACGATCTGCCACCAGATGCCGGGATCGGGGCGGATCGGCGTGCCTTCGTACATCACCGTGGCCATGCCGGCGATCAGCGGGCCGTAGACGATGTAGGAGTGGCCGACGACCCAGCCGATGTCCGAGGTCGAGAACATGGTCTCGCCCTCGCCGCCGACGAAGATCCGCTTCATGCTCGATGCCAGCGCCACGGCGTAGCCGCCGGTGTCGCGCTGCACGCCCTTGGGTTTGCCGGTGGTGCCCGAGGTGTAGAGGATGTAGGACGGCTCGGAGGATTCCATCCACACGCAATCGACCTGCGCATCCATGTGCTGCGCGCGCAGCGTAGCGTAGTCGACGTCGCGGCCGGCAACTTTGCTGAATTCCTTGTCGAGGCCGCGATCGATCATCAGTACTTTCTCGGGCGGGAACTCCGCCAGCTTGCAGGCCTCGTCAAGCAGGTGCTTGTAGGGCACCGCCTTCCCACCGCGCATGCCGGCGTCGGAGGAAACGATCAGCTTCGGCTTGGCGTCGTCGATGCGCGTCGCCAGCGAACCCGAGGCGAAACCTCCGAACACGACGGAATGGATCGCGCCGATGCGCGCGCAGGCGAGGATGGCGAAGGTCGCTTCGGCGATCATCGGCATGTAGATCAACACGCGGTCGCCCTTGGTCACGCCCAGCGACTGCATGACCGCCGCCATGCGCATCACTTCGGTCTTCAGTTCGGCAAAGCTGTAGACCTTCTCTTCGTTGGTCTCGGTCGAGAGATAAATCAGGGCGCGGTCGTTCGGCCGCTTGGCGGCATGACGGTCGACGGCGTTGTAGCAGAGATTGGTCTCGCCGCCGGAGAACCATTTGACGAAGGGCGGCTTCGAATAATCGCAAATCTGCTGCGGCGGCTTGTGCCAGTCGATCAGTTGCGCCTCTTCGCCCCAGAAGGCGTCGGGCTGTTCGATGGAGCGCTTGTAAAATTCCTTGTAGCTTGTCATGACTTCTTCCTCTTTATATTTGACTTATTTTGAATCGTTCAGGCGGCAATATTCACTACGATGCGGCCCTTGACGCGGGCCTTGATGAAATCCTCGAATACGGTCGGCAACTCGGCGAAACCGATCACCCGCGTCAGCGCCGCCAGATGAGCGGGTTTCATGTTGCCGGCCAGCCGCCGCCAGACTTCGGCGCGCTGCGGCATCGGGCAATTGACGGAATCGATGCCCAGCAGGCTGACGCCGCGCAGGATGAAGGGCGTCACGGTCGTATTGAACGTCATGCTGGCAGCCAGGCCGACGCTCGCCAGCGTGCCGCCGATCTGCATGGTGCTGGCCATCCACGACAGCACGTCGCCGCCAAGGTTATCCACCGCCCCGGCCCACAGCGCCTTGTCGAGCGGTTTTATTTTCGTCAGGTCGAGCGACTGGCGCAGTATCACTTCACTCGCCCCGAGGCCCTTCAGGTAGTCAGACTCATGTTCCTTGCCGGTCAGCGCCACGACGTGATAACCGAGCTTGGCGAGGATTTCGATTGCGATGCTGCCGACGCCGCCGGTGGCGCCGGAAACGATCACCGGCCCGTTGGCCGGCTTGAGGCCGTTCTGTTCCATGCGCACGACCGCCAGACCCGCGGTGAATCCCGCCGTTCCCAGCGACATCGCCTCCTGCAGCGAAAGCCCCGGCGGCAGCTTCAGCACCCAGTCGGCCGGCACCCGCGCCAGTTCGGCATAGCCGCCATGGTGAGCGACGCCGATGTCGTAGCTCGTGGCGATCACGGCATCGCCCGGGGCGAAGCGCGCATCCTTGCTGTCGACCACGGTACCGGCGAGATCGATGCCGCCGACGCATGGAAAGCGCCGGATGATCCGGCCCGCTCCGGTAGCCGCCAGCGCATCCTTGTAATTGACGCTGGAGCAGACGATCTTGATCGTCACTTCGCCGGCGTCCAATTGGGCTTCGTCCATATCGACGAAGCGGCTGGCAACCTTGCCCTCTTCCTGATGGATCATGTACGCCCTGAAACTCATGGCCTGTCCCTTCGGGTGCGGAGTACGTTGAAAGCCCGCACGGAGGCGGATTGAACGTGATTATATCCAAGCCAGTATGGCTTATGGCAGTCTTCTAGGGTTTACAGCCGGTGCCGGCCCGGCTATAGTCCGCCCCCATGTTTTCAAGCACTTCCTTCAAAAGGGCCGTTCCGGTCCTGGCTCTGGGGCTGCTGGTGTCTCTCGGCGCACAGGCCGACGAAGCCACGCCCCCAGCCGTACAAGAGCCGACCACCTTCGTCGAACGCGTCGTCGGCCACGCCTCGTCTTCCGTCGCCGCCGTTCAGAACACCCTTGAAACGGCGCTCGACCTCATCGGCATCCGTTACCGTCGCGGCGGCACCTCGCCCGAAACCGGCTTCGACTGTTCCGGCTTCGTCGGCCATGTCTTCAAGGAAGGCCTGGGGCTCTACCTGCCGCATAACGCCAAGCAGATCAGCAAGTCCGGCGAAGTCGTCGCCAAGAGCGAACTCCAACCGGGCGACCTCGTCTTCTTCAACACCATGCGCAAGGCTTTCTCGCATGTCGGCATCTATCTCGGCGACAACAAGTTCGTCCACGCGCCCCGCGTCGGCGGCACCGTGCGCATCGAGGACATGACCGAGTCCTACTGGCGCAAGCGCTTCAACGGCGCCCGGCGCGTCGCCGCCGAGCAGTAACGGCTGGCAACCGCCGGCCTCCTTTCCACCCGCAGCTCCCGGCTACGTGCGCATCAGCGCAGGCCTTCGTTCGCCGTAACCTGCCGGCAGCGAATAACTTGCCATTGCGAACCGTTCTCATTACAATGGAAGCATCCAACTCAAGGAAGCATCCATGAAAGGCCTCGCCCAGACCGCCGCAGTTGCCCTTTTCGCCGCAGCAAGCATGGCGGCCAGCGCCGAAGAAAACGTCCTCAACCTGTATTCGGCCCGTCATTACCAGACCGACGAGGCGCTCTACGCCAACTTCAGCAAGCAGACCGGAATCAAGGTCAATCGCATCGAAGCCAAGGAGGACGAACTGCTCGAACGCATCCGCAACGAGGGTGCCGCCAGCCCGGCCGACATCTTCATCACGGTGGATGCCGCCAGGCTGGCGAAGGCCGACGAACTGGGCCTCTTCGCCCCGGTGAAATCGAAGCTTCTCGAACAGCGCATTCCCGCGCATCTGCGCAGCCCCGACTGGTTCGCCTTCTCGACGCGGGCCCGGGTCATCATCCACAACAAGGACAGCGTCGCCGCCGCCGACGTGCAGAACTACGAGGACCTCGCCAGTCCGAAACTCAAGGGTCAGGTGTGCTCGCGTTCGGGCAGCCATCCCTACAACCTGTCGCTGATGTCGTCGCTGATCGCCAACATCGGCGAAGCCAAGGCGGAGGAATGGGCCAAGGCCGTCGTCGGCAACTTTGCCCGTTCGCCCAAAGGCGGCGATACCGACCAGATCAAGGCGGTCGCCGCCGGCGAATGCGGTGTCGCCGTATCCAACACCTATTATCTCGTGCGCTTGCTGCGTTCCGACAAACCCGAGGACAGGAAGGCGATGGAAAAAGTCGGCATCGTCTGGCCGAACCAGAAAGGCAACGGCGCGCACATCAACATTTCCGGCGGCGGCATGCTCAAGACCGCCCCGCACAAGGCGGCCGCCGTCAAATTCCTCGAATACCTGGCCTCCGACGATGCCCAGCGCTACTTCGCCGACGGCAACAACGAGTGGCCGGTGGTCGCCTCCGTCAGGACCGGCAACACGGCGCTCGAATCGCTGGGCAGGTTCAAGGCGGACCCGTTGCCGGTCGCCACGTTGGCAAAGAATGCCGCCGCCGCGCAAAAAGTATTCGACCGGGCCGGCTGGAAGTAACGTACAAGTCCTGCCGAACGACATCCGGGACATTTTCCCTATTGCTAAAGAGGTCTTATCCGTTATATATATGTCCCTGCTCAACGTCCCCTGACCCCGGCGTACGAAAATCACCTGTGATTTCAGACCGGAGGACGATGTGTCAGGGAATCGAGTTGCCGCCAACGATATTCGTGTCGGACATCCGCTGCCGTGGGATGTTTTCGATGCAAACGGCACGCTGCTGCTGCGGCGCGGCTACATCATCGACACCCAGCGCGCGCTCGACCGGCTGATCGACGACGGGCTGTTCCTCAGCGCCGAAGCCCGCCGCGAACCGCCGCCGCCCCCCGTCGAAGAGAAGCCCAGTGCTTTGCAATACCTCGTCGACGCCCGCCGCCTGATCGGTCCGCCGACGCAGGATCTCGAAGCCATCCGCGACTTTCCCGGGCGCGTGCTGCGGATCGCGCAGCTCATCGATCTCGCCTGCCAGTCCAAGTCCGACGTCGCCATTGCCTCGATACTGCTGATGCAGGACGACAGTTACGCGTTACGCCACCATATCAATACGGCCATCCTTTCCAATCTGATCGCCCGTGCGATGGCGCTGCCGCCGGACCAGATCCGGTCGCTGACGGCCGCGGCGCTGACCATGAACATCAGCATGTACGAAATCCAGGACCAGTTGCACGAGGTCAAGGGACCTCTCAACGAGCGCATCCGTGCCCTGATCCACGCGCATCCCAACCACAGCGAGCAGCGTCTGCGCAAGTTCGGCGTCACCGACCCGTACTGGCTGAAATGCGTGCAGCAGCATCACGAATACGAAAACGGCGGTGGCTATCCGCTGGGTCTCGCAGGCGCCGCCATCGAGCCGGGTGCCAAGATCATCGGGCTGGCCGACCGCTACTGCGCGCGCATTTCGATCCGCAATTACCGCCCGACGCAGCCGCCGAACGCCGTGTTGCGCGATCTCTACATCGAGAAGGGCGCGGAAATCGACCCGATCATCGCCGCCTACCTGCTTCGCGTCCTCGGCGTCTATCCGCCCGGTACCATCGTTCGCCTGCGCAACGCCGAAGTCGCCGTCGTCGTCACGCCGACCGACAACGTCGACGCGCCGATCGCCTATGCGGTACTCGGCCCCAGCGGCGCGGCTCTCGCCATCCCCTCGGTACGCAAGACCGCCCTCGACGCCTACCGGATCATGGATGTCGTCACGCGCGACAAGGTCGACTTCCCCATCCAGATGTCGCGCCTCTGGGGCGGCGATGCCAGACTCGCCTGAGCGGCTTGCGGCTCCTCAGCAGCCGCTGACCGCCCGGCCTTTCGCGATCTGCCGCGCCAGCACGAAGATCGGCACCAGACCGACGGCGACGATCGCCAGCGCCGCGGTCGACGCTTCCGCCAGGCGTTCGTCCGCCGCCAGGGTGTAGGTCTGGGTCGCCAGCGTGTCGAAATTGAATGGGCGCATGACCAGCGTCGCCGGCAGTTCCTTCATCACATCGACGAACACCAGCAAGGCCGCCGACAGCACACTGCCGGACAGGAGCGGCAGGTGCACGCGGCGCAAGGTCTCGGCCGGACCACTGCCGAGGCTGCGCGCCGCCGCATCCATGCTCGTCGTGACGCGACCGAGGCCGGTCTCGACGGTTTGCAGCGCAATCGACAGGAAGCGCGCGAGGTACGCGTAGATCAGCGCCGCGATGCCGCCGGTAAGCAGCAACCCCGGATGTGTGCCATAGACCTGTTGCCACAGACCTCCCAGCCAGTGATCCAGGCGCGTCACCGGTATCAATACGCCGACCGCAATCACCGAACCCGGCACCGCGTAGCCGAGGCCGACGAGCCGGTTGGCCAGTTTCGGCAACATGCCGCGCGCACCGCGCGCACCGTAGGCGAGCAGCACCGCCAGCAACGCCGCCAGCGTCGCCGCCAGCGCGGCAAGCACGAAGCTGTTGCGCGCCAGCAGCCAGTAGCGTTCACCGAACTCGGCGTCGCCTTCGCCCAGGGCCATGTTCACCAGCAGACCGGCCGGCAGCAGAAAACCGGCGATCAGCGGCAGCGCCCAGGCCGCCGCCGCCAGCCCGGCCCGCGCACCGGTCAACGCCCGGCGCCGCGGCGCACCACCCCCCGTACCGGCGTGGTAGCCGGCGCGCCCGCCCCCCCGACGCACCAGCGCCAGCCGCAGCAGCACCAAGCCGAGCAGGCAACCAGGCGACTGCCCCGCCGCCCCGCGC
>CAZWFC010000033.1:0-22664 GCA_964632965.1 uncultured Rhodocyclaceae bacterium | reverse complement strand
GTGCAGGAGCGCCTGGAGCGCGAGTTCGACCAGGACCTGATCACCACGGCGCCGACGGTGGTGTACCAAGTGCTGCTGCGCGACGGCACGGTGGTCGAGGTCGAGAACCCCTCCAAGCTGCCCGACGTGCAGAAGATCGAGGAAATCCGCGAGCCGATCATCACCAGCAAGATTTTCGTGCCGCAGGATTATCTCGGCGCCGTCATCACCCTGTGCGAGCAGAAGCGCGGTTCCCAGGTGAACATCGCCTACCACGGCCGGCAGGTGCAACTGACCTACGACATGCCGATGGCCGAAGTGGTGATGGACTTCTTCGACCGGCTGAAATCGGTTTCACGCGGTTATGCCTCGCTCGACTACGACTTCAAGGAATATCGTCCCGCCGACGTCGTCAAGCTCGATGTCCTCATCAACGGCGAAAAGGTCGATGCGCTGTCGCTCATCGTGCATCGGGCCAATGCGCCCTATCGCGGCCGCGAGTTGGCGGCGAAGATGCGCGAGCTGATTCCGCGTCAGATGTACGACGTGGCAATCCAGGCCGCCATCGGCTCGACCATCGTCGCGCGCGAGAACGTCAAGGCGATGCGCAAGGACGTGCTGGCCAAGTGCTACGGCGGCGACATCACCCGCAAGAAGAAGCTGCTCGAAAAGCAGAAGGCCGGCAAGAAACGCATGAAGCAGGTTGGCAGCGTCGAGATTCCGCAGGAAGCTTTCCTCGCCGTATTGCGGGTCGGCGACAAATAACGCCAAGGAAGACCGATGAATTTCGCCCTGATCCTGTTCCTCCTGTTGCTGGCCACCGCGGTGCTCTGGGTGGCGGACCGTTACGTGTTCCGCAAGCAGCGGGCGCCCGATGCCAAGGAGCCGTTCTGGGTCGAGTACGGCGCCAGCTTCTTCCCGGTGATACTGGTCGTATTCATCCTGCGTTCCTTCATCGTCGAGCCGTTCAAGATTCCCTCGGGCTCGATGATCCCGACGCTGCTGGTCGGCGATTTCATCGTCGTCAATAAATACACGCTGGGCATTCGCCTGCCGGTCATCAACAAGAAGATCGTCGAGATGAATTCCCCGCAGCGCGGCGATGTGGTGGTGTTCCGCTGGCCGGTCGATCCTTCGCTCGACTACATCAAGCGCGTCGTCGGCGTACCCGGCGACAAGGTGGCGTACATCAACAAGCGGCTGACCATCAATGGCCAGGCATTGGCGACGAAGCGGGTCGAGGATTACAAGGACAAGGATCGCATGATCGTCACGCCGCGTTTCCAGGAAAAGCTGGGGACCGTCGAGCATCAGATCCTGATCGAAGACGAGGCGCCCCCGTTCGTCGCGCAGACCACCCAGTTCCCCTTCCGCGACAAATGTCACTACAATAGCGAAGGCTTCACCTGCGAAGTACCGCCCGGCCATTACTTCGTCATGGGCGACAATCGGGACAATTCGCAGGACAGCCGGGTCTGGGGTTTCGTGCCTGACGAGAACCTGGTCGGCAAGGCGTTCTTCGTCTGGTTCAATTTCAGCGATCTCCAACGGATAGGATCGTTTCGATGAGTGAGCGGAATATGAGAAAACAGCGCGGTCTGAGTTTGATCGGCATGCTTCTTGTCTGTGCCATTCTCGGCCTGGTTGCGGTTCTGGCCATGAAGGTTTTCCCGGACGTGCAGGAATATTTCGCCGCCGTGAAGAGCATCAAGGCGGTCGCCATGGACCCGGCTACGCGGGGAGCCAGCGTGGCCGACATCCGCCGCAGTTTCGACAAGCGCAAGTCGATCGACAACATCACGGCGGTCACCGGCGCGGATCTCGATATCAGCAAGGAAGGCAATGACATCGTGATTGCCTTCGCCTACACGAAGAAGATTCCCCTTTCCGGCCCGGTCAGCCTGACGATCGATTTCGAGGGCTCATCGGCGAAGTGATGCCTGTCGGCCGCCTGGGAAAAGCCCTCGGCTATGCCTTTGCCAGGGAAGAACTGCTCAATCAGGCGCTGACCCATCGCAGTTACGGCTCGCCGCACAACGAGCGGCTGGAGTTTCTCGGCGACTCCGTTCTCAACTGCGTCATCGCCACCATCCTTTACGAGCGCTTCGGCAAGCTGAAGGAAGGCGAACTGTCCCGGCAGCGTGCCAACCTGGTGCGCCAGGAGTCGCTGGCAGTTGTGGCGCAGTCGCTCGATCTCGGCAACTACCTGCGTCTGGGCGAAGGCGAATTGAAAAGCGGCGGCTTTCGCCGGCCGTCCATCCTTGCCGACGGACTCGAAGCGATCATCGGCGCCATCTATCTCGATGCCGGCTTCGATGCGGCGCGTACGGTCATCGAAAGGCTTTTCCAGCCACTGCTGGACCAGGTCGATCCCAAGGATTCCGGCAAGGATCCGAAGACGGCCTTGCAGGAACTGCTGCAGGGCCGCAAGCTGCCCTTGCCGCACTATGCGCTCGTGGCGACGCGCGGCGAAGCGCATGCGCAGGAATTCGAAATCGAATGCACCGTGCCGGCACTGGATATCCGGGTCAGCGGGCAGGGCGGCAGCCGGCGTGCGGCTGAACAGGCGGCGGCACGCGCTGCCATCGATCGTTTGATGGAGGCAGGATGACTTTCCGTACCGGCACACTCGCAGTCGTCGGCCGACCCAACGTCGGCAAGTCGACGCTGACCAACCGCCTGGTCGGCGCGAAAGTCACCATTACCTCGAAGAAGGCCCAGACGACGCGGCATCGCGTGCATGGCATCCTCACCACCGACATCGGCGGCGACAACTGCCAGTTCATCTTCGTCGATACGCCGGGTTTCCAGACCGAGCACAAGAATGCGCTCAACCGCCTGATGAACCGCAGCGTCACGCAGACGCTGGCCGACGTCGAGGTGGTGCTGTTCCTGATCGAGGCGGGCCGCTGGGGTGCGGGCGAGCGCGAGATCGTCCGCCTGCTGCCGCAGGAGCGTCCGGTGCTGCTGGTCATCAACAAGATCGACCGTCTTGCGGACAAGTCCCAGTTGCTGCCGTTCATCGGCAAGGTCGCCGGCGAGTATGCATTCGCCGAGGTTGTTCCGCTCAGCGCCGAGAAGGGGCAGGGCGTCGACGCGCTGCTGAAGTCGATGGCGAAATACCTGCCCGAAGCGCCGCATATCTTCGAGGCGGACGACATTACCGACCGCTCGGAGCGTTTTCTCGCTGCGGAACTCCTGCGCGAAAAGCTGTTCCGCAATCTCGGCGAAGAGCTGCCCTACGGCATCGCCGTCGAAATCGAGAAGTTCGAACAGGAAGGCGAACTGCGCCGCATTCATGCGGCCGTGATCGTCGACAAGGCGGCGCACAAGGCCATCGTCATCGGCAAGGGCGGTGAGCGCCTCAAGCGCATGTCGTCTGACGCGCGCAAGGGCATGGAAGCGCTGTTCGGCGGCAAGGTCTGGCTGGAAACCTGGGTCAAGGTAAAAAGCGGCTGGGCCGACGACGAGCGGGCCTTGAAGTCGCTGGGCTACGAGTGAACGCGTAATGTCCGGCAAGCAGCGCATAGACGGCGCGGCGGCATTCCTGCTTCATGCCCATCCGTACAGCGAAACCAGCCTGATCCTCGATGTCTTTTCGCGTGCCCATGGCCGCCTGGCCTTGCTGGCGCGCGGCGCGCGCCGCCCGCGTTCGGCCATGCGCGGGATATTGATGGGCTTCCAGCCGCTGGAACTTTCCTGGTTCGGCGGCGGCGAGGTCAAGACGCTGGCCAAGGCCGAATGGATGGGCGGGATTCCGTTGCTGACCGGCAAGTGCCTGCTGCTCGGCTATTACCTGAACGAGTTGTTGCTGAAGCTGATGCCGCGCGAAGACGCGCATCCGGCGCTCTACGACGCCTATGCGGATGCGCTGGGCGCATTGTCGCGAAGAGCCACGGAAGCGGCCGAACTGCGCCGCTTCGAGAAAGCCCTGCTGCGCGAACTCGGCTATGGCCTGGAACTCGACCGCGAGGCCGGCAGCGGCCTGCCGGTGCGGCCGGACGGGCAATACATCTACCTCGTCGAGCGCGGCGCAGTGGCGGCCCGCGGCGACGAGGAGCAGCCGGCAATCGCGGGGAAAACCCTGCTCGACCTGGCGGCGGACGCGTACGATGATCCGCGCACCCTGGCGGAGAGCAAGACGCTGATGCGCCAGCTGGTGGCCCATTACCTGGGCGGGAAGCCGCTGCAATCGCGGCGGGTGTTCGTCGAACTTCAGGAACTATAAAAACACGGGAGTGCTTCATGATTGAACTCGGCGTCAATATCGACCACGTTGCCACCCTCCGGCAGGCACGCCGCACCTACGAGCCGGATCCCGTCTGGGCGGCCGTGGAGGCCCATCTGGGCGGGGCCGACGGCATCACCGTGCATCTGCGCGAGGACCGTCGCCATATCCAGGATCACGATGTGCGGCGCCTGCGCGAGCTGACCCACATCAAGCTCAACCTGGAAATGGCCGCCACCGACGAGATGGTCGGGATCGCCTGCGAGCTGAAGCCGGAAATGGCCATGCTGGTGCCCGAAGGCCGCCACGAAATCACCACCGAGGGCGGTCTCGACGTCGCCGGGCAGGAAGCCAAGCTCAAGGACGCCGTGGCGCGCCTCGCCGCCGCCGGCATTGTCACCAGCGTCTTCATCGATGCCGAATTGCCGCAGGTCGAGGCCGCCGCCCGCATCGGCGCCCGCGTCTGCGAGATTCATACCGGCCCCTATGCCCATGCCTTCCATGAGCGCGGACGCGACGCCGAAAGTCCGGCCGTGCTGGCCGAGATCGACAAGATCCGTCGCGCCGGCAAGGCCATCCGCGATCTCGGCATGCGCTTCAATGCCGGCCATGCGCTCAACTACTTCAACGTCCAGAACAGAACAGATTCGGGCTTGGCGCGATCAAAGAACATCGCCCATGCCATCATAAGCCGGGCCGTCTTCGTCGGCATGCGTGAGGCGGTCAGGGAAATGAAGCGCTTGATGCGCGAAGCGGCCGGCCAGCCCGAATGATTCACGGCATCGGCACCGACATCGTCGCCGTGGCGCGTCTGGCCGAACTGTACGAGCGGCACGGCGAACGCGGCATCGCCAAGCTGCTGGCTGCGGAGGAGCATGCCGACTGCCTGAGCAGTACCGACGCGGCTCGTTTCCTCGCCAAGCGCTTCGCCGCCAAGGAGGCCCTGGGCAAGGCGCTGGGCACCGGCATCCGCGCGCCGGTGTTGCTGACGGCGATCGCCGTCGGCCACGATGCGCTGGGCAAGCCGGCATTCCGCTTTGCCCCCGAACTTGCAGCCTGGATGGCGTCGCGCGGTTTGCACGCCCATCTGTCCATCAGCGACGAGCGGGACTACGCCGTCGCCTTTGTCGTCGTGGAGAAAACATGACCCCGCTCGGCCCCCTGATGATCGACATCGCCGCTACCCGGCTCACCGACCTGGACAAGGAGCGGTTGTGCCATCCCCTGGTCGGCGGCATCATCCTATTTACGCGGAACTACGCGTCCCGCGCCCAGCTCGCCGAACTCTGCGACGAGATTCACGCGCTGCGCGCCATGCCGATCGCCGTCGATCACGAGGGTGGGCGCGTGCAGCGCTTCCGCGACGGCTTTACGCGCCTGCCGGCGATGCGGCAGCTCGGCGCCTGGTGGGACACCTCGCCGCGGGCGAGCGTCGAGTCCGCGCGCGCCCTGGGCTTCCTGCTGGCCGGCGAATTGCGGGCGATGGGCGTCGATCTTTCCTTCGCCCCCGTGCTCGACCTCGACTGGGGGCGTAGCGGCGTCATCGGCGACCGCGCCTTCCACAGCGATCCGCAGGCGGTGATCGATCTGGCCGGCGGTTTGATCGCCGGCATGCGCGATGCCGGCATGGCCTGCTGCGGCAAGCACTTCCCCGGCCACGGCTGGGTCGCGGCCGATTCCCATGTGGCTATTCCAGTCGATGAACGCGGGCTGGCCGAGATGACGCCCGATCTCACGCCGTATCGCCATCTCCAGCTCGACGCCGTAATGCCGGCCCACGTCATCTATCCGCAGGTCGACGCCCGGCCGGCCGGTTTCTCGCCGGTCTGGATCGGCAAGCTCAGGCGCGAACTGGGATTCGACGGCGTCATCTTCAGCGACGACCTGTCGATGGAAGGCGCGAGCGTCGCCGGCAACATCGTCGAGCGCGCCGAGGCGGCCTGGAGCGCCGGCTGCGACATGCTCCTGGTCTGCAATGCGCCGGACGCCGTCGGCGAACTGCTGGCGCAATGGCATCCGGAGCCCGATGCGGTGCGCAGCCGCCGCGTCGAACGGCTGCTGCCGACCATGCCGGCCATGTCGTGGGAGAAACTCGAAGGCGAGGGAGCCTACAAGGCCGGTTGTTCGGTGGTCAGGCGGCTCTCAGGCATACTGCCGGTACCGGGAAATCCATGAACAAAGGGCAGCCGTAGCTGCCCTTTGTCGTCCGTCCTTCCGCGCGATCTTACTTGACGCGGTTCTTGTATTCGCCGGTGCGGGTGTCGATTTCGATCTTGTCGCCGGTGCTGACGAACAGCGGCACGGGCAACTCGAAACCGGTCGCGAGCTTGGCCGGCTTCATGACCTTGCCGGAGGTGTCGCCCTTGACGGCCGGCTCGGTGTAGATCACCTCGCGCACCACCGAGTTCGGCATTTCGACGGAAATGGCCTTGCCTTCGTAGAAGACGACGTCCAGCTGCATGCCGTCCTCGATGTAGTTGAGGGCGTCGCCCATGCTGTCGGCTTCGACTTCGTACTGGTTGTAGTCGGCGTCCATGAAGACGTACATCGGGTCGGCGAAGTAGGAATAGGTGCATTCCTTGCGGTCGGGCATCACCTGCTCGAACTTGTCGTCGGCCTTGTAGACATATTCGGACGGGTTGCCGGTCAGCAGGTTCTTGAACTTGAACTTGACGACGGCCGAGTTGCGGCCGGACTTGTTGTATTCGGCCTTCTGGACCACCAGCGGGTCGTTGCCGACCATGATCACGTTGCCGACGCGGAGTTCCTGAGCGGTTTTCATGTTGCGTCCTGGAGCGGAAAAATAAAGAGCGGAATTATAACCTGCCGAGGCAGAATCGCGCCAGGTTTTCAGCAAGATAGCCGGGTGAAGCGATCTTTTCGGCCCAAATCGAGGCATGTGCGGCCAGCTCGGGCAGAGCCCGTCGCATGGCAGGCCATGCCGCCGCCGGATCGCCGGCGCCGTTCCAGGCGCGCCAGAAGTTGGCGACGTCCGCGGCGGTGTTCGCGTCCAGGCCGGTCGTGTAGAGGGCCAGAAAGGCTTCGAGCTTTTCGTGGTGGGCGTCTTCCGTCTGTGGATAGATTTGCCAGACGAAAGGCCGCTGCGCCCATTGGGCGCGGACGAAGGAGTCCTCGCCGCGGACGAAGTTCAGGTCGCAAGCGCCCAGCAGCCGGTCGTACTCGGGTTGCGGCAGGAAGGGCATGGCCGTCAGGGTCAGCGCGCCGCGCCGGATTTCGCCGCCGACGGGAAACTCCGCCGCCGCCCAGGCGGCCGCGCCCTGCCGCGGCAGACTGTCGGCGACCAGGCAGCGGACGGGTTCGTCGCCGTCGGCCCAACGGTCGAGCAGCGGACTCAGGGCCGGGTTGTCGTAGCAGAACAGCGAGACGGTCAGGTCCGCGCTTTTCTTCGTCCCCGAGAAGCAGGCATCGGACTCGCGGATCAGTCCCCCGGTGCCGACGGTAAAGCCGGGAAAGAAGAAATGCTTGACCAGCGGCAGCGACGGGTGGCGCGAGGCCATGCCGTGGCTGCCGCTGACCCAGCTTTCGGCCGACAGGTACTCCAGGTTGATCCAGACCGGCGGGCGCTGCGCCATCGCATCCACAAAGCCGGCCGGCAGTTCGCAGGCGAAGGCCTCGATGACCACCTGTGCCGGCGTCACCGCCGGGAACGGCACGGCCCAGCGGCGAATGCTCACGGCATCGACAAGCTGCTGGTCCAGCGCCGGATCGATGCCGGGCCGCAGGCGGGCCAGCGGCGCGAGGTCGTCGATCCAGAGGCGCATCTGCCAGCCGAATTCTCCGGCCAGTTGCCGCGCCAGGCGCCAGGCGACGCCGGCATCGCCGAAATTGTCGACGACGGTGCAAAAGAGATCGCAGGAGACCGGTTTGTTCATGAGTCGGGATGGGGGCGAAACCGGTATCCTAGCCGAATGGACGCCCTTTACTCATGTACTTCCTGCGCGCGCCTCAGCCGCTTCCTGGCCGAGGTGCGCATTGCCCAGCCCGGCTACCATGCCCGACCGGTCGCCCCGTTCGGCGATCCCCGCGCCCGGCTGCTGATCGTCGGTCTGGCGCCCGGCATGCATGGCGCCAACCGCACCGGCCGGCCATTCACCGGCGACTACGCGGGCATCCTGCTCTACGATACCTTGCACCGCTTTGGCTTCTCCAATCGTCCGGAATCCGTCGCCCGCGACGACGGCCTCGAACTGAGGGACTGCCGCATCACCAACGCCGTCAAGTGCCTGCCGCCGGAAAACAAGCCCGAACCCGTCGAGATCCGGACCTGCAATCGCTTCCTCGCCGACGAACTGGCCGCCGCGCCCGAGGTTCGCGTCATCCTCGCCCTTGGACTGGTGGCGCACAAGGCCGTGTTGATGGCGCTGGGGCTGAAGCAGAGCGCCCTCGTCTTCGCCCATGGCGCGCGGCACGAACTGCCCGGCGGGCGCGTTCTCGTCGACAGCTACCATTGCAGCCGCTACAACACGCAGACCCGGCGCCTGACGACCGAAGGCTTCCACGATGTCTTCCGCACCATCCGCACCGAACTCGGCTGAGTCTCCGCCTGGCCGCGCCCCGAAGGTAATTCCCGTGGGGGACCCCGAGTCGGCGAATGGGGAGCAACAAGTGGCGTTCGATGCCAGGGAATTCCTCGCGACGCTGACCGAGTCGCCGGGGGTCTATCGCATGCTGGACGCCGCCGGGCAGGTGCTCTACGTCGGCAAGGCCAAGAACCTGAAGAAGCGCGTCGGGTCGTACTTCCAGAAGACCGGGCACAGTCCGCGCATCGTCCTGATGCTGCAACAGGTGGCGGGCGTCCAAATCACCGCGACCCACTCCGAAGCGGAAGCGCTGATCCTCGAAAACACGCTGATCAAGAAGCTGGCGCCGAAATACAACATCCTGTTCCGCGACGACAAGTCCTATCCCTACATCATGCTGTCGGGCGACGACTTTCCGCGCCTGGCCTTCCATCGCGGCGCCTTCGACAAGAAGGCGCGCTATTTCGGCCCTTTTCCGGGCGGCAGCGCGGTGCGCGAGAGCATCCAGCTGTTGCAGAAGACCTTCCTGCTGCGCACTTGCGAGAACGCCGTCTTCACCCACCGTTCGCGGCCCTGCCTGATGCACCAGATCAAGCGCTGCAAGGCGCCCTGCGTCGGACTGATCTCGGCCGAAGACTACGCCAGGGATGTGCGCATGGCCGAACTCTTCCTGCGCGGGCGCCACGGCGAGGTCATCGAGCGGCTCACCGCGGCCATGCAGACGGCGGCGGAAGCCCTGCAATTCGAGGAGGCGGCGGCGCTGCGCGACCAGGTGCGGGCTATGCAGGCCGTGCTGCATCGCCAGTACGTGAGCTCGACGCGCGAGGAGGATGTCGACATCATCGCGGCAGTCGTCGTGCGCGGCGAACTCTGCGTCAATCTGGCGATGGTGCGCGGCGGCCTGCATCTGGGCGACCGCGCCTTCTTCCCCAAGTCGGGCGACGGCGTCTCGATCGCCGCGGAAGGCCTCGTCGCCTTCGTCGAGCAGCATTACCTGGAGCACCCGCCACCGCCACGTCTGATCGTCGGCAGCGACCTGGGCGAGGAGGCGGCGGCCGTCTTCGCGGGCCGGAAGGTCGGCGTCGGCCAGCCGCGAAACGAAATGGAACGCGCCTGGCTGTCGATGGCGGAGAAAAATGCCGAACTCGCCATCGAGGCGCGCCGCCACGCCAAGGTCCGCACGGGCGGGCGCCTGGAAGCCTTGCGTGCGGCGCTCGATCTCGCCGAGGCGCCCGCGCGTATCGAATGCTTCGACATCAGCCACACGATGGGCGAGGGTACGGTGGCCTCGTGCGTCGTTTGCGCGGACGGCGCGATGAAGAAGAGCGACTATCGCCGTTTCAACATCGCCGGCATCGAACCCGGCGACGATTACGCCGCCATGCGCCAGGCGCTGACGCGGCGCTACGAAAAAGTGGCGACCGGCGACAGCCTGGCGCCCGACCTGATCCTCATCGACGGCGGCAAGGGCCAGCATCGCGTCGCGCGCGAGGTGCTGGCGGAACTCAACCTCGCCCATCTCGCCAGCGTCGGCGTCGCCAAGGGCGAGGACAGAAAGCCGGGACTGGAAACCCTTTTCGTCCATGGCCGCCCGGAGCCGCTACAATTGGCGCCTGACAACGCAGGCTTCCACCTGATTCAGGAAATTCGCGACGAAGCGCATCGTTTCGCCATCGCCGGTCATCGGGCGAGGCGCGCCAAGACCCGCGGACGCTCGAAGCTGGAGGATGTGCCCGGCATCGGGCCGGCCCGGCGGAGAAGTCTCCTGGCCCATTTCGGCGGACTGGACGGCGTGGTGGCCGCGACGGTGGACGATATCTGCCGCGTCGAGGGCATCAGCCGCAAACTTGCCGAAGATATTTATACCGCTCTGCACTGACACGATGCTCTTCAATCTCCCCAACCAGCTCACCTGGGCGCGCATCGTGCTCATTCCCCTGTTCGTCGGCGTCTTCTATGCGCCGGGCCACTGGCTTGCGCCGCCGGAGCAGAATCTCGCCGCGACCGCGATCTTCGTCGCGGCCGCCATCACCGACTGGTTCGACGGCTGGCTCGCGCGCCGGCTCGGCATGACGTCGGCGTTCGGCGCCTTCCTCGACCCCGTCGCCGACAAGCTGATGGTGGCGGCGGCGCTGCTCATCCTGGTGCAACTCGGGCGGGTCGATGCCGTCATCGCCTTCATCATCGTCGGCCGCGAAATCACGATTTCGGCGCTGCGCGAGTGGATGGCCAAGATCGGCGCGGCGAAAAGCGTCGCCGTCTCGTTCGTTGGCAAGCTGAAGACGGCGGCGCAAATGACCGCGATACCGATGCTGCTCTATCACGATCCGCTCGGTCCGCTCGATCCGCAGGTCTTCGGCACCTGGCTGGTCTATGCGGCGGCTGTCCTGACGCTCTGGTCGATGGCCTACTACCTGCGCAAGGCCGGACCGGAAATTCTGGCGCGCGCAAACGATTAACGTCGGCACGAAAAAAATGTCGGAAAAAAGTTTCGCCAAGCGTTGACACCATGCAGTGTGCCGCTATAATTCGGCTCCGTTCTGCGGGAGTAGCTCAGTTGGTAGAGCGCAACCTTGCCAAGGTTGAGGTCGAGAGTTCGAGACTCTTCTCCCGCTCCAGAATACCGGGGGAAAGCAAAGCAATGCTTTCCCCCTTTTAGTTTCAAGCCCTGTCAATAGGGCTTTCGGCGCGATCGCATAGTGGCCGTGCAACGGATTGCAAATCCGTCTACCCCAGTTCGATTCTGGGTCGCGCCTCCAGATAATCTCGTCATGACTGGCCTGAGGCCATCCGCGGCATGAGCGCGATTTGTTACCGCCCCCCAGCGCAGCAAGAACTCTCGGTTCTCCATGTCTCGGAGCAACTGCTCATCGTCGACAAACCGAGTGGCTTGCTGACCGTTCCCGGGCGCGGCGCCGACAAAGCGGACTGCCTGTTGACCCGGGTTCAAGAGAAGTTTCCGGATGCCATGGTCGTCCATCGCCTCGATATGGCAACGTCTGGAATCGTCGTGATGGGACGTGGCCCCAAGTATCAACGAGACCTCAGCATTCTTTTCCAGGATCGCAAGGTCACGAAGCGCTATCAGGCCCTGGTCGACGGGCAATGGACTGCCGCTGCCGAAGGCGAAATCGATCTGCCGGTGAGTGCGGACTGGCCCAACCGCCCCAGGCAGAAAATTGACCGCATCGCCGGAAAGCCCTGCCTGACCCGGTATCGAGTGATCGGCACCGATGCCGCGAACGATGTTTCCAGGGTTGAACTCGTGCCGGTTACCGGGCGGACGCATCAACTCAGGGTGCACCTGGAATCCGCCGGCCACCCCATCCTGGGCGACAACCTGTATGGCAAGGAAAAGTCGCGGACAAAGGCGGACCGTTTGATGCTGCATGCCTGCTTCATCGCGTTTCCTCACCCTGACACCGGTAACCCGATCAGCGTGGCCTCCAGACCGCCGTTTTAGGACGGGTGGCGGGTGCAGGGGGAATGCCAGCCATAATGCGGGCGGCCATGGTGTTCTCGTGGTCGGGCAGACGTGGTGCCGGGGACGGGACTCGAACCCGTAAGAACAATGTTCGGCAGATTTTAAGTCTGCTGCGGTTACCGATTTCGCCACCCCGGCGGGCAGGCCACGGATTATATCTGCCGTGCGTAGCGTACGTTCCGGTAACTCAAGCGGACACCACTCCGCATCGCTCAAACACAAGAGAACCTAGTAACATCCGGGAGTCCAATTGCTCCCGGTGGATTTCAGGTTCCGGGGGTATTTCCCCAATACCGTTCCCTCAAGGGAAGACCGGTTCGATGCCGGTTCCGTGCTCCGTATCGCTGCGACCCTACCGTGATCGTCCTCAATCTCGTTTGCCGGCAAGAGCATCACTTCGAGGGATGGTTCGCCTCGTCCGATGCATTCGACAGCCAGCGGCAGCGCGGGATGTTGTCCTGCCCCGTCTGCAATAGCGAGGAAGTAAGTCGCCTGCCGTCGGGGCCGCGCGTGATTTCGTCGCATCGCGAACGTACCGCAGAACGTCCGGAGGCGGAAACCCTTGCTGTGGTCGAGGCGCAGCTGCGGGATGCGCTCGAAGTCTATGTGCGCGACAGCGAAAACGTCGGCGAGCGTTTTCCTGAAGAGGCCCGCAAAATCCACTATCAGGAAACTCCGCCGCGAAACATTCGCGGCGTGGCATCGTTCAGGGAAACACGCGATTTGCTGGAAGAGGGCATCGTCGTCTTGCCGCTGCCCGTTCCGCCGAGCGAAGAAACGCATTGACCCGGGTCGGGGTGGGCGGCTATTTGCGGCCGAGCATCGCCGCCAGTTCGGCGTCGAATTGCAGAATGTGTTCCTTGGCCCACTTGATGACAAGTTGTTCGAGTTTCCGCGCACTGGCGGCAACGTCGCCGGTATCGAGGTCAACGACGATCCTGTTGTAGCTGGCAGAAAACGCGGCGTGGCTTTCGCGGTGTATCAGCCAGTGTTCCCGGATGAACATCGTTTTCGGCAGCGACTCCATCAACACTTCGTCGTGATGGAAATGGTCGAGCAGGAGAGTCATCAGCCGGTCGCCGAAGTCATGCAGCATCGAACAGCAGTGCTGGTGCTTATCGCCGGGGCATTCTCTGCATTGATTCGGTTTTGTCGGCTCGCCGCAGATCCGGCCGGCGAATTCGAGCAGGTTCGCTATCGCCAGGTGGTCGCGGTCCGCTTCTACCGGGACGGGATCGGACTGCCGTGGATCTGGTTCCATCGCATGCTCCATTTCCGGATTCGTGGCCGAGTCCGCCGAAGGCAGATTGCAGACTCGGGGCGCGCCGTGATGGATTAGCCACGGCGCCAAGCCATGCTGAAAGAATAAATGTTTTCGGGATTCGATGCACCTGTCAGAAATGACAGGTGCTTTCGCCGTGAAGCGGCGGTGAGCCAGTCGCTCCGATGCGAAGGTGCGGGCTTGCGCTACTTCTTGTGCAGGATGAACCGGGCGTACTGGTCGTCTTCCTGCATGATGTGCTCCATCAGCCAGATGGTGATGAAGAGGTTCAGTTTCAGCGGCGTGCTGCTGGTTTTGTGGCTGCGGATCTCGTCGAGAAGCTTGGCAACTTCCATTTCGAGTTCGCGGTGTCGGTGCTTGTGGGTTTCGATGCCAGGGTAGTTGTGCGCGGTGATATACCGCTCTTCACTGGCGAAGTGCTGGCGGGTGTAGTCGGCCAGTTGTTCCAGCGCATGCAGTGCGGCGCCAATGCCGACCTGATCGAGAAGGTGACCCGAGGCCGCTGCCTTGAATTCTTCTATGAAGCCGATCCAGCGGGCGTGCTGGATGTCCATTTCCGGAATGCCGATGCTGTACTTGGGGTCAATGGCTGTCATGATTTTTTCGTTTTGGCGGCGGCGACAGCTCCTGGCCGTCTATTACCAACGGCAGTTTAGCGCGAAGTGCATTTCCCGTCATCGGCGTTGCGTGGGGCTTGGCGATAGAAAGCGCTCAATTGTTCATATACCGCCGGGTATTCATGGAACAGGATTTCGGGGGTCTCGAAAAAGGCTTCGGACGTTACCGCGAAAAATTCGGCTGGGGTTTCCGCTGCGTAGGGATCGATCCGGGTTTCCTCGCCGCGGTCGACGCGCCGGCAGAAGTTTTCGTACGCAGTTTCGAAGGTTGCGATCCACTCGCGGCGCGACATGCTTTCGTGCAGGGCCGGCAGGCCATCGACGGCACCGTTCGTCATGTCGAGCTTGTGGGCGAACTCGTGGATGACGACATTGACGCCTGCGGCCTCTTCGCGCTTGTCGAACCACGAGATGAGGACCGGGCCGCCTTCCCAGGCTTCACCGAGAACTTCGTCGTCGTATTCGTGCACCACGCCGGTTTCGTCCATCGTCTGGCGCGGGATGACGAAATCGCCCGGATAAACGACCAGCCCGACCCAGCCGCGATACCAGTCGAGGCCGAGGTTGAGCACCGGCAGGCAGGCCTGGAGGGCGATCGAGAGCTGGAGTTCGGGCGTGAGCGAAAGACCGCGGGCACCGTTCCATTCCTTGCTGGCGACGAATTCGCGCGCCATTTCGCGCAGCCTCAAACGATCCGGGCGGGCGAGGCGGTCGAGGAAGGGCAGAAGCGCTTCGACACGTTGCCAGACCTCTTCGGCGACGCGAATTTTCTCGATCGCGCGCCTGCGGCGCCACTCCCGCAACAGCTTGATCATGTTTTCCTGTAGGTGTTGAGCCAGATGCCGGTGAAGATGAGGACGATGCCGGCCAGATGGTAGCCCGCCGGCCGTTCGTCGAGAAAAACGAAGGAAAGGATGATGCCGAATGCCGGCATCAGGTGCAGGAAGAGGCCGGCCTTGGCCGGGCCGACGTCGGCTACGCCGCGGTTCCAGAATACATAGCCGAGAAAGGCCGGGAAGATGCCGGTATAGGCGATACCGGCAAGGGCGGCGGGCGTCGGGACGATCAGCTTCCCCATGGCAATTTCCCAAGCATAGGCCGGTGCCAGCGCCACGAGGCCGACGACGGCAATGGCCGTGAGGAAGGACATCGGGTGGGTTTCGGGACGATGGGGCAGCATCAGCGTGTAGATCGCCCAGGCGACAACGGAAACGAGGATCCAGACGTCGCCGATGTTCAAATGCAGGCCGGCCAGCACGGCGCTGTCGCCGCGCGCGACGATGGCGATGACGCCGAGGAAGGAGACGGCGACGCCGAGGGCTTCAACGGGCCGCAGGCGCTTGCCGAGGAAGGCCCAGCCGAGGAAGACGATGACGATGGGGATGAACGAGTTGAGCAGCAGCCCGTTGATGACCGTGGTGTACTTGAGGCCGACGTAACACAGCGCGTTGTAGCAGGCCGTGCTGAGGATGCCGAAGGGGATCATCCAGCGCCAGGCGGCGCGCAGTTGCGGCCAGTCGCGGCGCAGGTAGGGCCAGGCGAACGGCAGGATGAAGGCCAGCGCGATCGTCCAGCGCCAGAACGAGAGGGCAACCGGCGGCACGGCGTCGCGAAAGGCGCGGCCGACGATCCAGTTGCCGGCCCAGAAGAGGTTGGCCAGCGCCAGCAGGAGGTAGGGGGACGCGCGCAGGTGCACTCGGCTTCTCTTCAAGTAGAAACGGGGGCCGCAGCCCCCGTTTTTGTGCGGTGTCGGGAACGGCTTAGTCGACCTTGGCCTTGCTGCGGACTTCCATGATGTGCTGTTCGACCATCTTCTGCTGCAGACGCTGGGCGATCTGGCCCTTGACCTCGTCGAGGGCGGGAGCCTTCAGTTCGCGGGTATCTTCGAGCATGATGACGTGATAGCCGAAGTCGCTCTTGACCGGGGCCTCGGTATACTTGCCTTTTTCGAGCTTGACCATCGCGTCGGAGAAGGGCTTCACATAGCTGCCGGGGGTTGCCCAGCCGAGGTCGCCGCCGCGTTCCTTGGAACCCGGATCCTTCGATTGCTTGGCCAGTTCGTCGAACTTCTCGCCCTTCTTGAGTTTTTCGATGATGGCCTTGGCTTCGTCTTCTTTCTCGACGAGGATATGGCGGGTCTTGTATTCCTTGTCGCCGAGGGCGCTGCGAATGGCCTCGTATTCCTTCTTGACGGTCTCGTCGCTGACCGGGTGGGCGCGGACGAATTCATTCAGGTAGGCGCCGATCAGCACGCCCTGGCGGGCGAGGTCCATCTGTCCCTGAACCTCCGGCTTCTTGTCGAGCCCCTTCCGCTGGGCTTCCTGCGCCAGGATCTCGCGGCGCACCAGTTCTTCGCGCACGGCCTTGCGCAACTCGGCCGAATCCGGCTGGCCCTGGGCCACCTGGGCGGCGGTCATGGCATCGGCACGGTTCATCGGGATGCTCTTGCCATTGACGGTGGCGACACTGCCTTCGGCCTTCTTGTCCTTGGCCAGGACGGGCGCGGCGGAAAGAGCGAGGGTCAGGGCGGCGATGGAGGCATGGAGGAGTGGGCGGTTCATCTTGTATCCTTGGCGGTCAGGTGTTTTCCGGGGTTTTGGCATCAATGCTCAAGGCATGTATTTCGCGTTTCATCAGCGTGCCGAGCGCATCATACACCATACGATGTCGCTCCATAGTGCGTTTGCCGGCAAACTGCGTTGATACTATCGTCATATTGAAATGGCCGCCGCCGGCGCGCGATCCGGCGTGGCCGGCGTGTTTGGCGCTGTCGTCGCGGATGTCGAGGGCGAGTGGCGCGAGGACGGTGAGGCGCTCGCGCATGGCGTCGATGACCGCCTTCATTTTGGGAACACGAGCTTGAACGGCTTGACCGTCACCTTGGCATAGACGCCGGCGGCGACATAGGGATCGGCGTCGGCCCAAGCCTGCGCGGCTTCGAGGGAAGCGAATTCGGCGACGATGATGCTGCCGGAAAATCCGGCCGGGCCGGGATCGGGCGAATCGATGGCCGGGCAGGGGCCGGCGAGGATCATGCGCCCCTCGGCCTGTAGCGCTTCGAGGCGGGCGAGATGGGCCGGGCGCGCGGCCAGGCGCTTGTCGAGGCTGCCGGCGACATCCTCGCCGACGATGGCATACAGCATCAGCTTTTCTCCTCTTGCACGTGTTTGGCCAGCCACAGTCCCTGCGCGACGATGAATGCGAGCATCAGGCCCATGCCGCCGAACAGCTTGAAATTGACCCAGATGTCGGTCGGATAGTTGAAGGCAATGAAAAGATTGGCGACGCCCATGGCGGCGAAAAAACCTACCCAGGCCAGGTTGAGCCGCCCCCAGAGCGGTTCCGGCAGGACAACCTGCTCGGCCAGCATGTTGCGGATCAGGTTCTTGCCGAACATCGAGGCGGAGACGAGAAGCACCGTGGCGAACAGCCAGTAGAGCACGGTCGGTTTCCACTTGATGAAGGTTTCGTCGCGGAAAACGAGCGTCATGCCGCCGAAAAAAACGACCAGCGCAAGGCTGGTCCACAGCATGCCATCCACCTTGCCGTGACGGAACCATACCCAGGCGATCTGGCCGGCGGTGGCGAGGATGACGACCACGGTGGCAACGAGAATCGGGGACTGGTCGGGAAGAAAGGCGCCGGCGAACCCGAGGCCGCCGAACAGGCCGTTCAGCAGTTCCGCTGCGCCTTCCTTGCGCGATTCGTAGTACTTGAAGGCGCTGAAAAACAGGAAGACCGGGAGGAGATCGAAAAGGAATTTCATGGCGGGGATTATACGGGGCGCCGGGATGCGTTGCCGTTCGACCATTGCATGGGAAAGGCCCGTCGCCGGCAGGGCTATTTTTCGAGTTTCAGCGCCGCCGAATTGATGCAGTAACGCAGGCCCGTCGGCGGCGGGCCGTCGGGAAAGACATGGCCGAGGTGGGCGCCGCACTGCCGGCAGACGACCTCGGTGCGCCGCATGCCGTGGCTGGCGTCGTCGGCTTCGGCGATGTCGGCGCCATCGAGAGGGGCGCTGAAACTCGGCCAGCCGCAACCGGAATCGAACTTCTGGCCGGAAGCGAACAAGGGTGCGTCGCAACAGATGCAGCGATAGGTGCCGGTATCGCGGCAATCCCAGTATTCGCCGGTGAACGCGTGTTCGGTGCCCTTCTTGCGGGTGACGCGATATTGCATGTCCGTGAGTTGCGCGAGCCATTCGGCGTCGGTCTTTTCGATCTTGGGCATGGCGGCTCCGTATAATCGGCGTTTCGATGTTTCGGAGCGATTTTCCCATGCGCAAGTTCCTTCTGGCTCTCTGTTTTTCCTTGCTTGCTCCGGCCGTCTGTGCCGACGACCTGCCCGCAATCGCCGGCCTCAAGGCGTTTCGCGCGCCGATGGACGGCATTGTCAGCGAAGTGGGCAAGGGGCCGGCGGCGGATCTGGCCGCGATCGCCGCGTCCTATGCCGATGCCGACAAGGCCTGGAAGCAGGTGCTGAGCGAACCGCTCGATCTCGTGCGCTACGGCGTGCCGGCCGAAAAACAGGAGGAAATCTGGAGCCAGGTGCGCATGCTGGGCATGCTGGTCGGCTACCTCGACGAGGCGGTCAAGCGCGGCGACCGCGCCTTGATCGTGCGAGCCGCCGGCATGCTGAAGCCCGCCTACGACGAACTGGCGGGCTCGCTCGGGGCGCGTTGAGATGCGCGTTGCCGTTCTCGGCTCGGGGCTGCTCGGCGTCGCCTCGGCGTGGTATTTGGCCAGGGACGGGCACGCTGTCACGGTGGTCGACCGTCAGCCGGGCACGGCGCTCGAAACCAGCTTTGCCAACGGTGGCCAGATTTCGACCAGCCATGCCGAACCCTGGGCCAACCCCGGCGCACCGTGGCAGGCGATCAAATGGCTGGGACACGAGGACTCGCCGCTGTTGTGGCGGCTGCGCGCCGATGCCGCGCAATGGGCCTGGGGACTGCGCTTCCTGCGCGAATGCCTGCCCGGCCGTACGCGCGCCAACATCGCCGCCATCCTGAATCTGGCGCTTTACAGCCGCGCGCGTCTGTGGGCACTGCGCCGCGAACTCGGCTTCGAATACGACGCGCTTGAGCGCGGCATCCTGCATTTCTATACCGATCCGCGCGAGTTCGAGCACGCCATTCCCCAGGCGGCGCTGATGCGTGAATTCGGCTGCGAACGGGTGCCGAAGAGCGCGGCCGAATGCCTGGCGATCGAGCCGGCGCTCGCGAATTCCACCGTGCCCATCGTCGGCGGCACGTTTACCGCGGCGGACGAGTCGGGCGATGCGCGGCAGTTCGCCCAGGCGCTGGCTGAGCGTTGCGCCGCCAGCGGCGTCGATTTCCTGTACGGCGCCGATATCCAGGCTCTGGATGTGTGTGGCGGCAGCGTTGCCGGCGTCCAGCTGCGCAACGGCGGGATGCTGAAGGCGGATGCCTACGTCGTCGCGCTCGGCAGCTACTCGCCGCTGCTGCTGAGGCCCGTCGGCGTGAGCATTCCCGTTTTCCCGGCCAAGGGCTATTCGGTGACGATTCCGCTCGACGAGGACAGCATGGCGCCGACGGTAAGCCTTACCGACGACGGCCACAAGATTGTCTTCTCGCGTTTGGGCGAACGCTTGCGCGTGGCGGGTACGGCGGAGTTTGCGGGCTACGACACGGCGCTCAATGCGATCCGCTGCGAGGCCATCCTGCGGCGGGTGGCGGCGATATTTCCGCAAGCGATGCGGCGACATGAAGGTATTGACTATTGGGCGGGGTTGCGGCCGGCCACTCCCGGCAACGTGCCGTTCGTGGGGCAAGCGAAATTCGCCAATTTATTTCTCAACACCGGCCATGGCACACTGGGCTGGACGATGGCCTGCGGCTCCGGGAAGCTGCTGGCCGACCTCGTTGCCGGCCGCGCGCCGGAGATCGATCCGGCGCCTTACGCCGTCTGACGGTCAGTGCAAATGCCGCGGTGCGGTTTCGGCCTGCTCTTCGGGCAGTTCGGCGTGTACCGGCTCGCCTTCGGGATTCGGGTAGAGCGGGGCGCCGCAGTCGTCGCAATATTCGAGCGGGAAGCGGTCGTCGAGGGCGACGATGTCCTTGACGCCGGCTTCGTGCAGCACCAGTTCGATCTGGGCCGGCGCATCGGCGGATTCGTCCTCGTTTTCGAGCAGCGGCCAGACCACGCCGTGCACTACGTCCGTGGACTGGTTGAGGGTGAAGCCGACGCGGAATTCCTCGATCTGGCGATCGTAGAAGGGGGCAATGACGGCGCGCAGGTCGGTGGCGGCCACGTTCAGCGTGGTTTGCAGGAAAGCCACCGCCGCGCGCAGCGAATAGGGGCGCGAGGCGCGGTCGGCTTCGCGCGCCGCCGCGTGATAGGGCTGCGGCAGCAGGAGCTCGGTGGCGCAGGCGGGCAGCAGCGGGCGCAGGGCCTCGCCGCCCTGGAGGCGCCATTGCTTGGTCGCCTCGGCGCGCGAGCCGTCTTCTTCCTGCCAGCGGAAAATGGGCATGCCGCGCGGTGCGGCCACGGCGCCGAGCAGATAACGGGTGTCGGAGAGGAAATTGACCGTCTCGGCCATCTGGCCGGGATCGAGCTTGAGGTCGCGATCATGGAGCGCGGCCTTGGCGAGCTTTTCGGTGAGCGCTGCGGTTTCGGAATAGCTTTGCGGCAACTGGTCGGGACTGTAGAAGAAATTGGCCAGCCCGATGCGCGCCTTCTTGGCGAACACATGGGCCTGCAGGTGGACGCGGGCATTGGCCAGCGCCTCGGCGGAAATCGGGCCGGACGGGATCGTGTAGCGCGACCAGGCGAGCACGGGGGCGGCGAACAGCAGCACGTCCTGGTTCTTGACCACGCCTTCGGCTGCCTCGATGTGCCGGCTTTCGCAGCAGGACTCGATCATGTCGGCCAGTTCGTCGTAGGCGCGGCCGCCGACGCCGTAGAGATGGTCGAGCGCGCCGGTCAGCGCGGCTTCGTCGCCGTCGGCGAGCAGGCGGGCGATCAAGGTCGCCAGGCGTGCTTCCCAGAAGGTATCCTCGATGCGGCTGCTCGATTGCGACAGGCTCATGGCCAGCCGGATCAGGTGTTCGGTATCGGGGGTCTGTTTGGAGCGGCGGGTAAAGCGCGGGCGTTTCATGGCGGAGGCATACGGCGGGGCCGTCGAAAAGGGGGCCGCGGAAGAATTTTGCGGAACCCCGAATTTTACCAGTTTAGTATCCGGGGCGGAAAAGAAAGAGTCTGGTAGACTCGCGCAGCTTCGTTACCTGGCGTTATTCACATGTTCTCCAAACTGATGCCCAAAGAGGTCAAGTTCTTCGACCTTTTCAATGCCCATGCCGAACTGGTTGTCCAGGGGGCGCACCAGTTGGCGATATTGGTCGCCGACCTCGGCGACGGTGCCGACACCTTGGCCGTCCATGTCCAGGCCATCGACGAAATCGAGAAGAAGGCCGACAAGATCACCCACGATACGGTCGCGCTGCTGCACACGACGTTCAATACGCCGCTCGATCGCGACGAAATCCATCAGTTGATTTCGAAGCTCGACGACATCCTCGACATGATCCAGGACGTGGCCGAATCGATGCACCTCTACGACGTGCGCAAACTGACGCTGGAATCGCGGCAACTCGCCGACATCAGCGTGTCCTGCTGCGAGCGGGTGAGGTCGGCGGTGTCGCTGCTGTCGAACATGGACAACGCCTCGGCGATCCTGAAAATGTGCCAGGAGATCGACCAGCTCGAATCCGATGCCGACCGCGTCATGCGCACCGGCATCATCAAGCTGTTCCGCGATGAAGCCGACATGCGCGAACTGATCAAGCAAAAGGGCATCTACGAGTTGCTCGAAACCGTCACGGATCGCTGCGAGGATGTGGCGAACATCATCGAAGGCATCATCCTCGACAATTCCTGAGCGACCGACATGCAGGGATTGGAAATCAGTCTGACGGTAATCGTGGTGCTGGTCGTGCTGGCGCTGGCTTTCGACTTCATGAACGGCTTCCACGATGCGGCGAACTCGATCGCCACCATCGTGTCCACCGGTGTCCTCAAGCCGCAGCAGGCGGTGGTGTGGGCGGCGTTCTTCAACGTCGTCGCCATTTTCATTTTCCAGCTCAAGGTGGCGACCACCATCGGCAAGGGCACCATCGATCCCAGCATCGTCGACCATTACGTGGTGTTCGGTGCACTCGTCGGCGCCATCATCTGGAACATCATCACCTGGTACTACGGCATCCCGTCGAGTTCTTCGCACGCCCTGATCGGCGGCCTCGTCGGCGCGGCGATCGCCAAGGCCGGCCCCAGCTCGCTGATCTGGAGCGGTGTCGGCAAGACGGTGCTGTTCATTTTCGTGGCCCCCGTGCTGGGCTTCTTTCTCGGCGCACTCATGATGATCGCGGTGTCCTGGGTCTGCAATCGCAGCACGCCGCGCAAGGTGGACAAGTCCTTCCGCCGCCTGCAATTGCTCTCGGCCTCGCTCTACAGCCTCGGCCACGGCGGCAACGATGCCCAGAAGACCATGGGCATCATCTGGATGCTGCTGATCG
>CAZWFC010000032.1:0-23087 GCA_964632965.1 uncultured Rhodocyclaceae bacterium | reverse complement strand
GTGCTGACCGAGGACGAGAAGGACGTCGGCGTCTGCCTCGTCGATATCGGCGGCGGCACGACCGACATCGCGGTGTTCACCCAGGGCGCGATCCGCCACACGGCGGTGATCCCGATCGCCGGCGATCAGCTGACCTCCGATATCGGCATCGCCTTGCGCACTTCGACCCAGGATGCCGAGGAAATCAAGATGCGCTACGGCGTCGCTCTGCAGCAACTGGCCGATCCCGAGGAGATGATCGAGGTGCCGGGCGTGGGCGACCGGCCGGTGACCGAGCTTTCGCGCCAGACGCTGGCAGGCTTCATCCAGCCGCGCGTCGAGGAAATCTTCCAGAAGGTGCAGGAGGAGCTGGCACGCAGCGGCTACGAACGCCTGTTGCGCGCCGGCATCGTGCTGACCGGCGGCACGGCGGCGATGCCGGGCATGACGCAGCTCGGCGAGGAAATTTTCCACAACACGGTGAAGCTCGGCGTGCCGCACTACGACGGCAACCTGCGCGACTTCGTGAAGAATCCGCGTTATTCGACGGCGATGGGCCTGCTGCTCGAAGGCATGGCGCAAAAGCAACGCGGCCTCAAGGTGCAGGGGCCGACGACGTTCAAACAGATACTGGCGCGCATGCGCGCCTGGTTCGGCAAGAATTTCTAACTTTTAGCAGTAGTTCTTTGAAGGAGGCGAGCATGTTCGAAATCGTAGACAAGGACCCCAATCCGACGGTCATCAAGGTTGTCGGCGTCGGTGGTGCCGGCGGCAATGCCGTCGAGCACATGATCCGCGAGGGGGTGCAGGGAGTCGAGTTCATCTGCGCCAACACCGACGCGCAGGCCCTGCGCCTGTCGAGCGCCGGTTTGAAGCTCCAGCTCGGACCGGGTCTGGGTGCGGGCGGCAAACCGGAAAAGGCGCGCGATCTCGCCGTGGCCGACCGCGATGCCATCGCCGAGTCCCTGGAAGGTGCGCACATGGTGTTCATCACCGCCGGCATGGGCGGCGGCACCGGCACCGGTGCCGCGCCCATCGTCGCCGAGGTGGCGCGCGAACTGGGCATTCTGACCGTCGCGGTGGTGACCAAACCGTTCGAGTTCGAAGGCAAGCGCCTGCGCCTCGCCGAAGATGGGCTCACCGAGCTGGCGCAGAACGTCGACTCGCTGATCGTCATCCTCAACGAGAAGCTGATGGAAGTGCTCGGGGAAGACGTCACCATGACGGAGGCCTTCCGTTCCGCCGACAACGTGCTGAAGAACGCCGTCGGCGGCATCGCCGAAATCATCAACGTGCCGGGCCTGGTCAACGTCGACTTCGAGGACGTGCGCACCGTCATGGGTGAAATGGGCAAGGCCATGATGGGGTCGGCTACCGCCAGCGGCGTCGATCGCGCCCGCATCGCCGCCGAACAGGCGGTCGCCAGCCCGCTGCTCGAAGGCATCGAACTCTCGGGTGCCCGCGGCGTGCTGGTCAACGTCACCGCCAGCCGCGAACTCGGCATGAAGGAAGTCAAGGACGTCATGGCGACGATCCGCAACTACGCTTCGCAGGAAGCGACCATCATCTTCGGCACCGTCTTCGACGAAGGCATGGAAGACCAGTTGCGCGTCACCGTGGTGGCCACCGGTCTCGGCACTCCGGCCGTGCGCAAGAAGTCGGCGTCCAAGCCGGAACTGGTCCATGTCGCGGCCGAAGGCCTCGGCCTGCGTACCGGCACCGACAACCAGCCGGTTTTCGCCGACCAGCAGGCGACGTCGACCGGCAGCCTCGACTTCGGCGGCGTCTTCACGTCGGGCCGCGGTGCCCGCAATCAGGCCGTCGCGGCGATGGAAGCCAGCGGCGTAGACAAGTACGACATTCCGGCATTCCTGCGGAAACAGGCCGACTGATCTTCGCTCGGCCGCCGACACCCCGGGAGTACTCGCCTCCTTCCGGGGTGTTTTTTCGTCTGCCGCGTACCGATCTCCTGGTCATCGGTCCGGCCGAATCCGGCAGTAAAGCGAAGATTCCTCTTGGCGACGCAGCGGAAGTTTTCACGTAAAATCGCTGCTTTGCAGCATTCGTGCTCCGAACCGCCATGCTCCGCCAGCGCACCCTGAAATCACTGATTCGCGCCACCGGCGTCGGTCTTCACTCCGGCGTCAAGGTCACGCTGGTGTTGCGGCCGGCCCAGCCGGACACGGGCATCGTGTTTCGCCGCGTCGATCTCGTTCCGCCGGTCGATCTCAAGGCCGATCCCTTCGGCGTCGGCGATACGCGCATGGCGTCCTGCCTGGAGCGCGACGGCGTCAAGCTCAGCACCGTCGAACACCTGATGTCGGCGCTGGCCGGGTTGGGCATCGACAATCTCTACATCGACGTCGATGCCGCCGAAATTCCGATCATGGACGGTTCCGCGGCGCCTTTCGTTTTCCTGCTCCAGTCGGCAGGCATCGAAGAGCAGGGCGTAGCGAAGAAGTTTCTGCGCGTCAGGAAGCCGGTCGAGGTGCGGGACGGCGACAAGTGGGCGCGCCTCGAACCTTATGACGGCTTCAAGCTCACGTTCTCCATCCTTTTCAATCATCCGGCGGTGGACCAGTCCGGGACCCGCGTCGAGATCGATTTCGCCGACCAATCCTATGTGCGGGATATCGCCCGCGCCCGCACCTTCGGTTTTACCCAGGACGTCGAGGCGTTGCGCGAGCAGGGTCTGGCGCTGGGCGGCAGCCTCGACAATGCCATCGTGATGGACGAGTATCGGGTGCTCAACGCCGAAGGCCTGCGCGTGCCGGACGAGTTCGTTCGCCACAAGGTGCTCGACGCCGTCGGCGACCTGTATCTGGTCGGACATCCGCTGCTGGCGGCGTTTTCCGCCCACAAGTCGGGCCACGCCATGAATAACCGCTTGCTGCGGGCGCTGCTGGCCGACGCGACCGCCTGGGATTGGGTCAGCTACGACCGGACGGAGGATGCGCCGGACCGGGTGGTGCATCTGTACCCGGAACCCCAGTTCGCCTGAGCGGCGGGATCATGTTCCTGCTACGCATCGTCGGCGTGCTGGTGGTCATCGCGATCGGCGCCGGCATCGCCAGCTATCTCTTCACCGGCGAAAAACGCTACCTCGTTTTAGCCGCCCGCATCGCCAAATACGCCCTGATATTCGTCCTCGTCGTGCTCGCCATGATGTTCTTCGAGCGGGTGATCGTGCTTTAGGCGGTCTTGACCAGTCGCTGCAAGGCGTCACGCAGCGGAGAATCCGCCGGCAGTCTTTCAGCAAGCGATGTGAGTCCCTGCTTCGCGTGATCTCCAAGCGGGCCGTGGCTTATGCCCGCTGATTCCGCGCGTTTGTCGTGGCGGGGTTGCACCTTGACCTCGATTCCGGTAACCTCGGCAGCTTCGTTGTGAAAGACGTCGACAAGCGTAGGGGTAATCTGCCTGAGTTTTGCGGCCACCCCGCCGTTGTCGGCGTGAATGATCAGCTTCCCCAACTTTAGGTTGGCTACCCGGGCACTGCGGGCCATCGGCCGCGGGACGGCCGATTCGAATACCCGCTGTAGGCGCAACAGGCGTGCAGCATGACCGGCAAGGCGGGCCAGCCCGCCGTCGGCCTTGAGGCAGTCTTCCAGGCTGCGTGCTTGCATCGGCGTATTCGCGAGGAGAAGAAGCATGCATATTATTCTCGTATCAGACCGCTTGGCAACGGCGAAAACCATCACCATTACCGCTCGCCATCTGCTTTTGGCGATGACCGGACTGGTGGCGCTGGTGCTTGGGCTCTCGACCCTGTTTTCCTACGTCACGGTTCGCCATGCGGCGGAGATTCGTTTGCCCTTTCTGCAGAACCTCGTGCGCGCCGTCAGCCTTGAAGAAACCCAGAAGAGCAAGGAGTTCGTTCGCGAGAACCTGAACGCCATGGCGGTGCGTCTCGGGCAGATGCAGGCGCAGTTGATGCGGCTGGATTCCCTGAGCGAAAGACTTTCCGCGCTGGCCGGCGTCAAACCCAGCGAAATCAAGGCGCAGGAAGCCGTCAAGGATGGCCGCGGCGGCCCGTTGATCCAGCCGCGCAGCCTCTCCGCCCAGGAGTTGCAGCAAGCCCTCGATGCGCTATCGCATCAGGTCGAAGTGCGTAGCGATACGCTTTCGATCCTGGAGTCGCAGTTGCTGGAAGAGCGCATCAAGAAGAGCCTCCTGCCGACTACTTTGCCGGTGCAAGCGCAGTGGAACGCTTCGGGTTTCGGCTGGCGCGTGGACCCGTTTACCGGGGAGGCGGCCATTCACGAAGGCGTGGATTTCACCGCCGAAGTGGGCACTTCCATCAAGGCGGCCGCTTCCGGCGTCGTCATCAATGTCGAGCGCCATCCGCAGTACGGCAATATGATCGAGATCGACCACGGCAACGAACTGATCACCCGCTATGCCCACGCTTCGAAGATCTTCACCAAGCAGGGAGCGCTGGTGCGGCGCGGCCAGAAGATCGCGGAAGTAGGAACCACCGGGCGCTCGACCGGGCCGCACCTGCATTTCGAGGTGCGCATACGCGGCGTCGCCCAGAATCCGAATCGCTTCCTGCAGCAAGCGCTGGAAAAGCGCGGCCAGGAGGTCGCCGCGGCCGGAGGAACCCCGCGTTACAGGGAACGCGCAGGCGCGGCCCATCGGCATTGAAGCATGGCGGGGCGGCGGTCTCCCGCATGCTAAAATCCGCCCTTTGCCTTTAAGGGCAGCCGGTTCATGATCACCAATTTCCTCAAGAAGATTTTCGGTAGCCGCAACGACCGGTTGCTGCGCCAGTATGCGGGTGTCGTCACCCGCATCAACGAACTCGAAAAGGGCATGGCGGCGCTCGCGGATGAGCAACTCGCCGCCAAGACGGCGGAGTTCAAACAGCGTCTCGCCGACGGCGAGGCCCTCGACGGCCTGCTCCCGGAAGCTTTCGCCGTCGTGCGCGAAGCCGGCAAGCGCGTCCTCGGCATGCGCCACTTCGACATGCAACTCGTCGGCGGCATGGTGCTGCATTACGGCAAGATTTCCGAGATGCGCACCGGCGAAGGCAAGACGCTCGTCGCCACGCTGCCGTCCTATCTCAACGCCCTGTCCGGCCGCGGCGTGCACGTCATCACGGTCAACGATTACCTGGCGTCGCGCGACGCCGAGTGGATGGGACGCCTGCACCGCTTCCTCGGGCTCTCCGTTGGCGTCAATCTTTCGCAGATGGACCACGAGGCGAAGCAGGCCGCCTACGCGGCGGACATCACCTACGGCACCAACAACGAGTTCGGGTTCGACTATCTGCGCGACAACATGGTCTATGGGCGCGGGGAGCGCGTCCAGCGCGGCCTCAACTACGCCATCGTGGACGAGGTCGACTCGATCCTGATCGACGAGGCGCGCACGCCGCTGATCATCTCCGGCCAGGCTGAAGATCACACCGAGCTCTATATCAAGATGAACGCCGTCGCTCCGCTCCTGACCAAGGGCGAGGCCGGCACGCAGGAAGGCGAGCCGGATACCGGCGACTACACGGTGGACCTCAAGGCCCATCAGGTGCTGCTGACCGAAGAGGGGCACGAAAAAGCCGAGGAAATCCTCGCCCGCATGGGTTTGCTGCCCGAAGGGGCAAGCCTCTACGAGCCGGGCAACATCCTGCTCATTCATCATTTGTACGCGGCCTTGCGTGCCCATAACCTCTTCCATCGCGACCAGCAGTACGTGGTACAGGATGGCGAGGTCGTCATCGTCGACGAATTCACCGGCCGCCTGATGTCCGGCCGCCGCTGGTCGGACGGCTTGCACCAAGCGGTGGAAGCCAAGGAAGGCGTGCAGATCCAGAACGAGAACCAGACGCTCGCCTCGATCACCTTCCAGAACTACTTCCGCATGTACGGCAAGCTCGCCGGCATGACGGGCACGGCTGACACGGAAGCCTACGAGTTCCACCAGATCTACGGCCTGGAAACGGTGGTCATTCCCACCAACAAGCCGATGATCCGCAAGGATGCCAACGACCAGATCTACCGTACGGCGCAGGAAAAATACACCGCCATCATCGCCGACATCAAGGACTGCCATGGCCGCGGCCAGCCGGTTCTGGTGGGTACGACCTCGATCGAGAACTCCGAGCTCCTGTCGACATTGCTCGACAAGGAAAAACTGCCGCACCAGGTGCTCAACGCCAAGCAGCATGCCCGGGAAGCCGAGATCGTCGTCCAGGCCGGCAGTCCCGGCGTCATCACCATCGCCACCAACATGGCCGGCCGCGGCACGGACATCGTGCTCGGCGGCAGCATTGAGAAGCCGCTGGCGGATATCCGCAACGACGAAGCGCTTTCCGCCGAAGAGAAGGAAAAGCGCACCGCCGCCCTGCGTGCCGACTGGCAGATCGTTCACGACAAGGTATTGGCCGCCGGCGGTCTGCACATCATCGGTTCCGAGCGCCACGAATCGCGGCGCATCGACAACCAGTTGCGCGGTCGCGCCGGCCGCCAGGGCGACCCCGGTTCCTCGCGCTTCTATCTCGCGCTCGACGATCCCTTGCTCAAGATTTTCGCAGGCGACCGCCTCAACACCATCATGGTCCGGCTCAAGATGCCGGAAGGTGAAGCCATCGAGCACCCGCTGGTGTCGCGCTCCCTTGAATCGGCTCAGCGCAAGGTCGAGCAGCGCAACTTCGACATTCGCAAACAACTGCTCGAATACGACGACGTCGCCAACGACCAGCGCAAGGTCATCTACCAGCAGCGCAACGAGCTTCTCGATACCGAGGACATCTCGGAAACCATCTCCGCGATGCGCCAGGGCGTGATGCACGACGCCTTCCGCCTCCACGTACCGGCGGAGAGCGTCGAGGAGCAGTGGGACATCCCGAACCTGGAAGCGTCATTGGCCGCCGAGTTCATGCTCAAGCTGCCGGTCGTCGAATGGATCAAGTCCGAGCCGACTCTAGGCGAGGACGATATTTTGCGGCGCATTCTCGACGCGGCCGACGCTTACTACGCCGACAAGGTCGCGCGCGTCGATCTGGAAGCCTGGCGCGGCTTCGAGCGCAACGTCATGCTGCAGAGCCTGGATTCGCACTGGCGCGAACACCTGGCGGCGCTGGACCATCTGCGCCAGGGCATCCATCTGCGCGGCTATGCGCAGAAGAACCCCAAGCAGGAATACAAGCGCGAGGCCTTCGAGCTGTTCGAGTCCCTGCTCAATACCGTGCGCATGGAAGTCACCCGTTTCCTGATGACCGTCGAAATCCGCTCGCCCGAGCAGATCGAGGAGGTCGAGCAGAACCATCCCCAGGTCGAAAACGTCCAGTACCACCACGCCGGTTACGACGAGGTGCTGGGTACGGACGAGGAAAAAACGGCCCAGCCGGTTCAGCGTCCGACCGAGAAGGTCGGACGCAACGACCCTTGTCCCTGCGGCAGCGGCAAGAAATACAAGCACTGCCACGGCAAGCTCAGCTAGCTGAGCTTGCATGGTCGATCAGCTCTGCTGCTTTGCTGCGTTAACCGTTGGCGGGTAGGCTGTATCCCATCCGGGCATCCACAGCGAATGCCCGGATGGGCGAAACTTGGTAAGCGTCCACAGTTTCGACTGGTCGTCCGGTCGCGCGTTATTAAGCGCCAAACCTTTCAAGTGCAGCGATGACTTGGTCTCTTGACCAAAGACACATTTCTCTTCGGTCAAATGGGGTGATCCAGTCTTCTATTCTGAATAGCACCGCATCCGGAAAATTGTAGGGCGTCGAGAACAAGTCAATCAGGCGGCAACTGCCAGTCCGAATGTTCTTGTTCGTGAAACGAACTGTATCGGTGTGCGTGGTCGTCAATATATAAGGGATGTTTGATGCCACAAACTGTTGCAGAGCCGCCTTGGTGTCTTCGAAAGAAAGATGAAACAGGCAATCTCGGCATATCCACAAGTCGACTTTGGGGAAAATGTCTTTTGTGATGTCGAAGTGTAGAAACTTCGTGTTTGCGTTATTGTAGTTCTGATTATGGTTCTTTATCAATGGCTTGACGATGTCGCCGCCAATGTAGTCAATTTGATTTGTTTTGAGAACTTCCTTCATCCAGTTGAAATCGCCGCAGGGCGCATCAAAAACCGACGAAATGGAGAATTTATCGAAAAGAATCGGCAGTTCGCGCCTAAGATTTTTTGTGTATTCAAGCGTCGAGCCCGGGCCGCTGACACTTTCAGTATCGGCCCAGGAGTTTGTTTTGTAGATGTGAGTGAATCTTTTCTCGTTGCCTGAGTACTTCAAAACCGCCCGTGTAACCGATTTGTTGATTTTTCTTAACGGATAAGCCAAAAGGTTGAGGGTCGTGCCCAGTAACCCATTGAGATCGGGCGAAGTCGCAGGTTTTCGTTTTTCATTCATGACGACAGGTTCCAGGATGCCGCAAGGCTGTTGTGGCATTGGTTGCAAGAGGCGCCAGCAGATAGTGCCCGTCCCCAGATACGTAATTGCGGTACCTCAAAACTGCTTCTTGTTGAACTCGATCAGCGCGTAGGCCGAATGGTTGTGGATCGACTCGAAGTTCTCCGACTCGACCACATAGGCGTCAATGCGCGGATCGGCGTTGAGGGCGCCGGCCACGTCGCGGACGATGTCCTCGACGAATTTCGGGTTGTCGTAGGCGCGTTCGGTGACGTGCTTCTCGTCGGGACGCTTGAGCAGGCCGTATAGTTCGCAGGAGGCTTGGCTTTCGGCCATCTGCACGATTTCCTCGATCCAGACGAAGCTGTTGGTCGTCGCGGTAATCGTGATGTGCGAGCGCTGGTTATGCGCGCCGCGCTCGGAAATCTTCTTCGAACACGGGCACAGGCTGGTCGCCGCGACGACGACCTTCGTCGTCTGGCGGTAGCGGCCGCCTTCGAGGATTTCGCCAAGGAAGGTGACGTCGTAGTCCATCAGGCTCTTGACCTTGGACACCGGCGCTTCCTTGTTGATGAAGTAGGGGAAGCTCATCTCGATGAGGCCCGTCTCCGCCTCCAGCAGCTTCACCATGTCGCGCATCATCGACTCGAAGCTCTCGACCGAAATCTCGCGCTCGTGGGCGTTGAGAATTTCGACGAAGCGCGACATGTGCGTGCCCTTGAAGTTGTGCGGCAAGCCGACGTACATGTTGAACGTCGCGATGGTGTGCTGCACGCCACCGCTCTTGTCGAGCACCTTTACGGGGTGGCGAATGGATTTGATGCCGACCTTGTTGATCGGCAACTGGCGCGAATCGGCACTGCTCTGTACGTCTGGAATGCTCATGGTGTCCCTAATATTCACGGGATGCTCTCTTGGGTTTGGGGAGGTACGGCTGTTTTTGTCGCTCCCATCCTAGCATTCCCGATAAAATCGCTCAACTATTGAATTTTCTGATGCTTTCAGCAATTCCCTTGGCGTCGAGGCCGAGTTCGGCGAGCAGCAAGGCCTGGTCGCCGTGATCGACGAAGCGGTCCGGCAAGCCCAAGCGCAGGAGCGGCGTCTTCAATCCCTGGGTTTCCAGCGACCGGGCGACCTCCGATCCGGCGCCGCCGATCAGCGCATTTTCCTCGATGCTGACCAGCAGTGTGTGGGATTCGGCGAGCTCCTTCACCAGCGCGTGGTCGAGCGGCTTGACGAAGCGCATGTTGGCCACCGTCGCATCCAGCGTCTCGCCGGCCTGCAGCGCCGGCGTCAGCAGGGTGCCGAAAACCAGCAGCGCAACGTGTTGGCCGCGTCGCCGGATTTCACCGCGCCCGACCGGCAGCGTCGCCAATTCAGTGTTCAGTGGCACGCCGGGACCGGCACCGCGCGGGTAGCGGACGGCGGAGGGACCGTCGATGCTGTAGGCGGTGGTGAACATCATGCGGCATTCGTTTTCGTCGGCCGGCGCCATGATCACCATGTTCGGAATGCAGGCGAGATAGGAGATATCGAACGCGCCGTTGTGCGTGGCGCCGTCCGCGCCGACCAGCCCGCCGCGGTCGATGGCCAGCATCACGGGCAGGTTCTGCAGCGCGATGTCGTGTATCAACTGGTCGTAGGCGCGCTGTAGAAACGTCGAATAGATCGCCACCACCGGTTTCATGCCCTCGCAGGCGAGGCCGGCGGCGAAGGTCAGCGCGTGCTGTTCGGCGATGCCGACATCGTGATAGCGGCCGGGGAATTCCTCGGCGAACCGCACCAGCCCGGAACCCTCGCGCATCGCCGGCGTAATGCCGACCAGGCGCGAGTCGGTGCGCGCCATGTCGCAAAGCCAGTCGCCGAAGATCTGCGTATAGGTGAGCTTGCCGCCCGCCTTGCCGGTTTCGATGCCGTTGGTGGCATCGAACTTGGCGACGCCGTGATAGAGAACAGGGTCGGCTTCGGCCAGCTTGTAGCCTTGGCCCTTACGCGTGATGACATGAAGAAACTGTGGGCCCTTGAGTTCGCGCAGATTGTGCAGCGTCGGGATCAGCGAGTCGAGGTCGTGGCCGTCGATGGGGCCGATATAGTTGAAGCCGAGTTCCTGGAACAGGGTGCCGGGAACGATCATGCCCTTGACGTGCTCCTCGGCGCGCTTGGCGAATTCGAGCACCGACGGTACCACCGACAGGACCTTCTCGCCGGCACGGCGCGCGGCGTTGAAGGTGCGCCCCGACAGCAGTCGCGCCAAGTACTTGTTCAGGGCGCCGACCGGCGGCGAAATCGACATGTCGTTGTCGTTGAGAATGACCAGCAGGTTGGCGTCAATGACGCCGGCGTTGTTGAGCGCCTCGAAGGCCTGGCCGGCGGACATCGCGCCGTCGCCGATGATGGCGGCGACGCGGCGGTCCTCGCCCTTGTCGCGCGCCGCGACGGCCATGCCGAGCGCGGCCGAAATCGAGGTCGACGAATGGCCGACGCCAAAGGTGTCGTAGGGGCTCTCGCTGCGGCGCGGGAAGCCGGATACGCCGTCCTTCATGCGCAGCCGCGCCATGCCCGCGCGGCGGCCGGTCAGAACCTTGTGGGCGTAGGTCTGGTGGCCGACGTCCCAGACCAGCCGGTCGTCCGGCGTGTTGAAAACATAGTGCAGGGCGACGGTCAGTTCCACCGTGCCGAGATTCGACGACAGGTGGCCGCCGGTTCTGGACACCGACTCGACCAGGAATGCACGCAGTTCTTCGACGAGCGCCGGCAATTCCTCGCGCGGCAGTTCTCTGAGCGCCGCAGGGGAGTCGATGGATTCCAGCAGGGGGTAAGTGGACATTTAGAAACTACGCTCGACGATGAAGTCGGTCAGTTCGTGAAGGCGGCGTGCCTGCGCGCCGAAACCGGCCAACGCGTCATGGGCCTCGGCGCGCAGTGCCGCGGCCATTTCCTTCGCCCGCTGGCTGCCGAGGAGATTGACATACGTGGGCTTGCCCTGCGCCGCATCCTTGCCGGCGGTCTTGCCCAGCGTGGCGGTACTGGCTTCGGCATCGAGGATGTCGTCGACGACCTGAAACAGCAAGCCGGCGCGGTTGGCGAAATGGGCCAGCCGGCCGAGCGCGCCATCGTTGGCGTTGCCGCAATGGGCGCCCAGCAGGACGGCGGCGCGGATCAGCGCGCCGGTCTTGTGGATGTGCATGAATTCGAGTTCTTCGAGGGTCAGGGCCTTGCCGACGGCGGCCAGATCGATGGCCTGGCCGCCGGCCATGCCGCGCGAACCGGCGGCGCGGCCGAGCAGCGTCACCATTTGGAGTTGACGCGCCGCATCGTCCGTCAGCGGTTCCTCCGCCAGTACCTGGAAAGCCTGCGTCTGCAGGGCGTCGCCGACCAGCAGCGCCGTCGCCTCGTCGTATTCGACGTGGCAGGTCGGCTTGCCGCGCCGCAGGACATCGTTGTCCATGCAGGGCAGGTCGTCATGCGCCAGCGAGTAGACGTGAATCATCTCGACGGCGCAGGCGGCTCGGTCGAGTCGTGCGGCGGCCGCGCCGAAGACCTCGCCGGCGGCATGGCACAGCAGCGGGCGCACGCGCTTGCCGCCGCCCAGAGTGGCGTAGCGCATGGCTTCGTGCAGGCGTTGCGGCGCCGTCGCCGCGGCAGGCAGCAATCGCTCCAGCGCGGATTCCGTCCGCTGCTGGACAGCGGACATCCAGTTGGTGAAGTCCATCGGGGTCAATTCTCCGCGCCGTTGGCCGCCGCATCGAAGTTGCGCAGGGCGCCGCTTTCGAGCAGCCGGACTTTCTGTTCGGCGGCGCCCAGCGCATCCTGGCATTGTTTCAGCAGAGCCATGCCGCGCTCGTAGTTGGCAAGCGATTCTTCGAGCGGCGCATCGCCTCCCTCCATCGCTTGGACGATGTGCTCCAGTTCCTGGAGCGCGGATTCGAAAGACGCGGGTTTCGGCACGACGGGCATGGAAAGGTTTGGTCTGGCAATTTGAAAACACGTAAAAATAGCTTATCGTCCGGCCCCAGGTCAAATTGGCTATACTGATCCGCTTCCGTTTCGGGGGTAAAACTCCCAATTTCCCGGTTTCCGGGCTATTTCTTCGAGGTTGTGAATCATGTCCGACATCGCATCCCTTGTGCGGCTGGCGCCGGGTGCTTCGCAACTCCCCGTCGAATGGTATTTCGACGAAACGGTTTTCGGCCTGGAAAAGAAGCTTTTTTTCGATGCCGGACCGGGCTATGCTGGCCATGAACTCATGGTGCCCGAATTGTACAACTACCGTTCGAGCGAATGGCTGGATCACTCCCGTTTGCTCGTTCGCCAGCCGGACGGCATCTACCAGATGTCCAATGTCTGCCGCCACCGCCAGGCCATCATGCTGCAGGGTTCGGGCACGGCGCAGAACATCGTCTGCCCGATCCATCGCTGGACCTACGATGCGCAGGGCGAACTGATCGGTGCGCCGCATTTTCCGGCCAATCCCTGTCTCAACCTGAACAAGCGGAAGCTCGAATCCTGGAACGGCCTGCTCTTCAAGGGGCCGCGCTCGGCACACGCCGATCTCGCCGGCATGAGCGTCGCGGGCGATTTCGACTTCTCCGGCTACTCGCTCGACCGCGTCGAACTGCACCAGTGCAACTACAACTGGAAGACTTTCATCGAGGTCTATCTGGAGGACTACCATGTCGTGCCTTTCCACCCGGGCCTGGGCAAGTTCGTCACCTGCGACGACCTCTCCTGGCAATTCGGCGAGTGGTATTCGGTGCAGAAGGTCGGCATCACGTCGCTGGCCAAGGCCGGATCGGAAACCTACGGACGCTGGCAGAAGGCGGTGCTCGACAGTTACGGTGCCGACAAGCCGAAGCAGGGCGCCGTGTGGCTCACCTACTATCCGAACATCATGGTCGAGTGGTATCCGCATGTCCTGGTGGTGTCCACCCTGATTCCGCAGGATGTCGACAGGACGCTGAATGTCGTCGAGTTCTACTACCCTGAGGACATCGCCCATTTCGAACGCGATTTCATCGAAGCCGAGCAGGCCGCCTACATGGAGACGGCCATCGAGGACGACGAAATCGGCGAGCGCATGGATCGCGGCCGGCGCGCCCTGATGGCGGAAGGCCGCAGCGAGGTCGGGCCCTACCAGTCGCCGATGGAAGACGGCATGCGCCACTTTCACGAGTTCTACCGGCGCATCATGGCGGAACAACCCCGGTAACCTTTGACGGGATCGGCGTCGGCACGCCCGGCGCGGTCTCCTTCCAATCATGCAATCTTTCTGGATGGTCGCGGCGAGCCTGCTGTTTGCCTGCATGGGCGTCTGCGTCAAGCTCGGCAGCGCGGTGTTTTCCTCCGGCGAACTCGTCTTCGCCCGCGGCGCGGTGGCGACCCTGCTGCTGGGCAGCTACATCCTCGTCCGGCGCCTGCCCCTGGCGACGTCGTTGTGGCGCTCTCACTTCACGCGTGGATTGTCCGGCTTCGTCTCGCTGGTGGCGTACTTCTACGCCATCGGCATGATCCCGCTCGCCGCCGCCGTGACGCTGAACTACACGTCGCCGCTGTTCCTTGCCCTGCTGCTCGCCTTCTGGGCCCGCGAAGCCGTTCGCCCCGCGCTCTACGGGGCGCTGGCGCTCGGTTTCGTCGGCATCGTGCTGCTGCTGCAACCGACGTTGGCCCGCGAGCAGTGGCTGGGCGGACTGCTGGGCCTGGCTTCCGGCGTCATTTCCAGCGTCGCCTATCTCAACGTCCGCCGCCTGGGCGAACTCGGCGAGCCGGAATGGCGCACGGTATTCTATTTTTCGCTGTTCTCCATGCTCGGCGGCCTGCCGTGGCTGGCGGCCTCCGGCCCCTTCCATGCCGTCGATGCCCGCGGCTGGGGATTGCTGTTCGGCGTCGGTGCCTTCGGTGCGGCGGCCCAGCTTTGCATGACCACGGCCTACAAGCGCGGCAAGACGCTGGCGACGGCGGGCCTCGCCTACACCACCGTGGTGTTTTCCAGCCTCTTCGGTCTCCTGCTGTGGGACGAGACCCTGTCGGTACTTGCCTGGGTCGGCATCGCCGTCATCGTTGCCGGCGGCGTCGCCGCCACGGCCTGTTCGCGCACCGCGCCCGCTGCGCCGAGCGAGCACGACTAGTGCCCGCCCTTGTCGCCGGGGACCTGAGTTATAGTTGGCCTACCGCAAGTCATATTCCAAGGATTCGCCATGATCGCCATCGACCACAAAGAAAAACTCGTCACCGTTGCCGTCCTCGGCGAATTCACCCTTGCCGATTTCAAGGAATTCGAGGATCTCGTCAATTTCAAGGTGCAATTCGGCGGCTCGGTCAATCTCCTTCTCGATCTGCGCGAGATGCTCGACTTCACGGTGGATATGGTGCTTGAGGAAATCAAGTTCAGCCGTGCGCACCAGAGCGAGTTCAACCGCATCGCCGTATTGACCAGCAGTCCGTGGGTGGCCTGGACCGCCTGGCTCGAACAGGTTTTCGTGTCGGCCGACCTGCGCGTGTTCCAGGACGAGGAAGACGCGCGCGCCTGGCTGGCGGAAGAACTGGAATGAGCGGTTGGCTGGTTGCGGCGGATGAACTCGCTGCCCATAGCGGCGATGCCGCGTGGCGGGTGTTCGACTGCCGCCATGATCTGAAGGACACCCAGTACGGCGAAAAGGCCTACGCCAAGGGCCATATCCCCGGCGCCGCGTTCCTGCATCTCGACCGCGACCTGTCGGGTCCGAAGACCGGGAGCAACGGCCGCCATCCCTTGCCGGACATCGCCGCCTTTGCCGCGCGCATGGCGGCCGCAGGCGTCGGGCCGGAAACGCAGGTCGTCGCTTACGACAACGAGGGAGGTATCTTTGCCGCGCGCCTGTGGTGGATGCTGCGCTGGCTCGGGCATGAAAAGGTCGCCGTCCTCGATGGCGGCCTCGCCGGCTGGAGGCGCGCCAAGCTGGCGCTGGAGACGGACCTGCCCGGCCATGCGCCGGCGACCTTCGTGCCGCGGCCGGGCATGGCGCCCGTCGATGCCGCCTACGTCCAGGCGCGGCTCGATACGCCGCAGATGTTGCTGCTCGATGCGCGCAGCGAGGAACGTTTCGCCGGCGAGAACGAGACGCTCGATCCGGTCGGCGGCCATATTCCCGGCGCCGTCAATCGCTTCTACTTCGACAACCTCGACGACGCCGGCGTCTATTTCAAGTCCGCCGCCGAATTGCGCGCCGAGTTCGACGGCCTGCTGGCCGGGCGGGCGCCCGCCACGGTGGTCCAGCAGTGCGGCTCGGGCGTGACCGCCTGCCACAACCTGCTGGCCATGGAAGTCGCCGGATTGCCGGGCTCCCGGCTCTATGCCGGTTCGTGGAGCGAGTGGTGCTCCGATCCCTCGCGCCCGGTCGCCGAAGGGCCCTGATTACCCACGGTATTCATGTGGTTGCCGCACCGCAGCATGCTGGGTTAGTATAAGCGCCCCTTATCTGCCTATGCAATCGGCTTGCTTTTGACGGCAAGGCGTCGCATGCGAACCCCATGAAAAACTGGAAGCTCGGTTCCAAACTTTCCGTTCTGGTACTCCTGTCCGTCGTCGGCTTCGTCATCAGCATCGCATTCGGACTGATCGAGTTGCGCGCCAGCCTGCTCGAAGACCGCAAGCTGAAGACGCAGCATGTGGTCGAAGTGGCGCGCGGTGTCGTCGCGCGTTTTCATGCTCTTGAGACGACAGGGGCAATGTCGCGCGAGGATGCGCAGAAAACGGCCATTGCCGCGGTACGTTCCCTGCGCTACGGCGGCGACGAGTATTTCTTCATCAACGACATGAAGAGCGTGTCGCTGATGCATCCGATCAAGCCCGAACTCGAAGGCAAGGACCTGTCGGATCTCAAGGATCCGGACGGCAAGCGGCTGTTCGCCGAATTCACGGCGGTCGTCCGCGACAGCAAAGCCGGTTTTGTAGACTACAAATGGCCGAAACCCGGCAAATCGGCGCCGGTGATGAAGGTGTCGTATGTGCAGGGCTTCGAGCCCTGGGGCTGGATCGTCGGCTCCGGCATCTATGTCGACGACGTCGATGACGCCTTTCGTGCGGGAATGCTGCGCCAGGCCGGCATCGCGCTGCTGGGCATCGTCGTGATGGTGGCGTTCGCTACCTACGTCGTGCGCCGCATTGTCGCCCCCGTCAAAGAGGCGATGACGGCGGTCGAAGCGCTGGCGAAGGGCGATCTGACCGCAAGGGTCACCAGCGACTCCAGCGACGAAATCGGCTTGCTGCTGCGCGACGTGACCGCCATGACGGACCGGCTCACGGAAGTCATCGAGCGCGTGGTCGTCGATGCGGATGCCGTCGCCAACGCCTCCGACCAGGTGTCGTCGACTTCGCAATCGCTGTCGCAGTCGACGAGCGAACAGGCGGCCAGCATCGAGGAGACCTCGGCGGCGGTCGAGCAGATGGCCGCATCGATCGAACGCAACAAGGACAATGCGAAACTCACCGAGAGCATCGCCACCCAAGTCGCCAGCGAGGCCATCGACGGCGGCGTGGCGGTGGCCGAGACCGTCGCCGCGATGCGTCAGATCGCGCAGAAGATCAGCATCGTCGACGACATCGCCTACCAGACCAACCTGCTGGCGCTGAACGCCGCCATCGAGGCGGCGCGCGCCGGCGAGCACGGCAAGGGTTTCGCGGTGGTGGCGAGCGAAGTGCGCAAGCTGGCGGAACGCAGCCAGATCGCCGCCCAGGAAATCGGCACCCTGGCGTCCGGCAGCGTCAGCCTCGCCGAGCGGGCCGGCAAGCTGCTCGAGGAAATCGTGCCGAGCATCGAAAAGACCGCCGGCCTCGTCAAGGAAATCGCCAGTGCCTCCGAAGAGCAGGCCGCCGGCGCTGCCCAGATCAGCCTGGCGGTGGGTCAGGTGACCCAGGCCACCCAGCACAATGCCAGTGCCTCCGAACAGCTCTCCGCCACGGCGGAGGAGATGCACGCCCAGGCCGCCGACCTTCAGGAAGCGATGGCGTTTTTCAAGGTCCGCTGACGCCGTGGCGCGCCAGCGCCCAGGCTACATGCTCGCGCACCAGCGGCGAAGGATCGTCGCATCTTGAAACCAGGGCGGCGATGACGGCCGCGCCGGTCGGCGCGTTGCCGAGTCCGACCGCGATGTTGCGCAGCCAGCGCTCAAAGCCGATGCGACGCAGCGGGCTGCCGGCGAGCCGTGCGGCGAATTCCGCTTCGCTCCAGGCGAACAAGTCGGCCAGATCCGCCCGATCGAGGCCGTGGCGCGGCGCGAAATCATCCTCTTGCGTGCGCGGTGCCTCGCGGTTCCAGGGGCAGCAGCGCTGGCAGTCGTCGCAGCCGTAGATGCGGTTGCCGAGCAGCGGCCGCAAGTCTTCGGGGATGCTGCCTTTCAGTTCTATCGTCAGGTAGGAAACGCAGCGGCGCGCATCGACCCGGTAGGGGGCGACGATGGCGGCGGTCGGGCAGGCGTCGAGGCAGGCGCGGCAGCTGCCGCAATGATCGGTCGTCGGCGCATCGGGCGGCAACGGCAGGTCGACGAATATTTCACCGAGAAAGAACCAGGACCCGGCCCCGCGTGCCAGCAGCAGCGTGTGTTTGCCGCGCCAGCCGATGCCGGCGCGCGTGGCGAGCTCGACTTCCATCATCGGCGCCGAGTCGGTGAACGCGCGATAACCGAAAGCACCGACGGCAGCCGCGATCCGGTCGGCGAGCTTCTGCAGCCGGGCACGCAGCAGCTTGTGGTAGTCGCGGCCCAGGGCATAGCGGGAGATCGTCGCGCGCTCGCCGTTCTGCAGCGAGGCGGCCGTGTCGGCGGCATCCGGCAGATAGTTCATGCGCGCGGTGACGATGCGGCGCGTACCGGGCACCAGTTCCGCCGGCCGCGCGCGTTTCATGCCGTGGCTGGCCATATAATCCATCTCGCCGTGACAGCCGGCGGCAAGCCACGCGGCGAGGCCGGCTTCCGCCGCGCCGAGATCGGCGTCGGCGATGCCGACGGCATCGAAGCCGAGTTCCCTGCCCCAGTCCTTGATCTGCGCCGCGAGCGCCTGCCAGTCATGCATGTAGTCGATCTTAACCTACCCGACGAAACCGCCACACTCGCTCTGGGCGCGGCGCTCGCGCGTCAAGTCGGCGCCGGCGCGGTCGTTTACCTGGAAGGCGACCTGGGAACGGGCAAGACGACCCTGGTGCGCGGCTGGTTGCGGGCGCTCGGCGACAGCGGGCCGGTGAAAAGCCCCACCTACACACTGGTTGAACTTCATGCGGTTTCTGGATTAAACTTGTATCACTTTGATTTTTATCGATTCAATCAGCCGGAAGAATATCTGGATGCGGGCTTGGACGAATACTTCTCGGGCGCAGGAACCTGTCTGGTCGAATGGCCGGACAAGGCCGCGCCTTACCTGCCGGCGCCCGACCTGCACATCGTTCTCTCGCTGCGCGGCGCGGGCCGCCACGCCCGCCTTGCCGCCGCCAGCGAACGGGGGCGTCCATGGCTGACGAACTTGGCTTTTCCCGACGCGACATCCTCAAGTTCGCCGCCGCCAGCCTGACGCTGCGGGTGTCGCGCGTCGGCGCGGCGGCCGGGTCGAGCATACTCGGCGTGCGCGTCTGGCCGGCACAGGACTACACCCGCGTCACGCTGGAGCACGACCAGCCGATCAAGTTCTCCCACATGCTGGTCAGGGACCCCGAGCGCCTCGTCGTCGATCTTGAGGGCGTCGAGTTCAATTCCGTCCTCAGCAGCCTGCCGAACAAGATTCTTGCATCGGACCCGCAGATCAAGCTGATCCGCGCCGGCCGCAACAAGCCCGGCGTCGTGCGCCTGGTCATCGAACTCAAGGGCGAGGTCAAGCCGCAGGTGTTTACCCTGAAACCGGTCGGCGAATACGGGCATCGCCTCGTACTCGACCTCTATCCCGCCGAGCCGCCCGATCCGCTGATGGCGCTGCTGGAGAAGGGCGAGGCGCCGCTGAAGGCCGAGAGCCGCATCGAGTCGCGCGACAGGGCGCAATCGCCCGCGGACAAGCCGGAAATCATGCGCCTTGTGACGATTGCGCTCGACCCCGGTCATGGCGGCGAAGATCCGGGCGCCATCGGTCGCAGCGGCAGCCAGGAGAAGGCGGTGACCTTGTCCATCGCGCGCCGGCTCAAAGCGAAAATCGACGCCGAACCGAACATGCGCTCGGTGCTCACGCGCGACGGCGACTTCTTCATTCCCCTGCATCAGCGTGTGCAGAAGGCGCGCCGCGTGCAGGCCGATCTCTTCGTTTCCGTCCATGCCGATGCCTTCATGAAGCCCACGGCACGCGGCTCTTCGGTGTTCGTGCTGTCGGAAAACGGGGCTTCGTCGTCCGCCGCGCGCTGGCTGGCGCAGCGTGAGAACGCAGCCGACCTGATCGGCGGCGTGAACATCGGCGTCAAGGATCCCTATCTCGCCCGTACCCTGCTCGACCTTTCGCAGACCGCGACGCTCAACGACAGCCTCAAGCTCGCCAGATCGGTGCTCGGCCACATCGGCACCATCAACGCCCTGCACAAGGGGCAGGTCGAGCAGGCCGGCTTCGCCGTACTGAAGGCGCCGGATATTCCCTCGATCCTGGTCGAGACGGCCTTCATCTCGAATCCGGAAGAGGAGAAGCGCCTCAACGACGAGGACTATCAGGACCAGATGGCCGAGGCCATTCTCAAGGGCATCAGGCAGTACTTCGCCAAGAATCCGCCGCTGGCGAAGTCGAAGCTGGCTTCTTTGTCCAACTAGGCGCCAGCGCTACAGCAACCGCGGACGGCACTGGGCCGGCTGATATAATCGGCCTCCTTCCCCTGAGTTTCCAAGGCATAGCGGCAATGCTGGTATTTCGCAAGATCCCCGAACAGGCGTCGACGCCGACCGTGCTGACCATCGGCAATTTCGATGGCCTGCACCTGGGTCATCGCGCCATGCTCGAACGGCTTGCCGCCAGGGCGCGCGAGTTGTCGCTGCCGGCGGCGGTGATGACCTTCGAGCCGCATCCGCGCGAACTGTTCACGCCGGAGCAGGCGCCCGCGCGCCTGACCTCGATGCGCGAGAAGCTGGCCCTGCTCGAAAGCTGCGGTGTCGATCGCACCTACGTCTGCCGTTTCGACCGCAAGCTGGCGGCGCTCTCCGCCGACGAATTCATCGACGACGTTCTCGTCCGCGGCCTCAACGTGCGCCATGTCATCATCGGCGACGACTTCCGCTTCGGCCGCGGCCGGAGCGGCGATTTCGCCATGCTGGAACGAGCCGGCGCGGACAAGGGTTACAGCTGCGAAGCGATGCACACGGTCGAGGTCTCTGGCGAGCGCGTTTCCAGTTCGGCCGTGCGCGATGCGCTGGCGGCGGGCGATCTCGAACATGCGGCGCGACTGCTGGGTCGTCCCTACGTCATCGCCGGCCGTGTCGTGCATGGCGGCAAGATCGGCCGCCAGCTCGGATTCCCCACCGCCAACATTCAGTTGAAGCGCAAGCGCCTGCCGTTGACCGGGGTGTTCGCCGTGACGGTGTCCGGCATCGACAAGCGGCACCTGCCGGGCGCGGCCAGCCTGGGCGTGCGGCCCACGCTCGGACAGGGGCTCAAGCCGGTGCTGGAAGTGCATCTTTTCGATTTCGACCAGGAAATCTACGGTGCCCATATCGCCGTGCATTTCCTGCATAAACTGCGCGACGAGGCGAAGTACGATTCCCTCGACGCGCTGAAGGCCCAGATCGCCCGCGATGTCGACCAGACGCAGGCTTACTTTGCTGGCAACCGTGTTGATAACTGAGTAGACAAAGAGATGGCTGATTACCGCAAAACGCTCAACATGCCCGACACGCCGTTTCCGATGCGGGGCGATCTCGCCAAGCGCGAGCCGGGCTGGGTCCAGCAGTGGCAGGAGCGCAAGCTCTACCAGGCGATACGCGCCGCCGCCAAGGGGCGTCCGCGCTACGTCCTGCACGACGGCCCGCCCTATGCCAACGGCGACATCCATATCGGCCACGCGGTGAACAAGATTCTCAAGGACATCATCATCCGCGCCAAGACGCTGTCCGGCTTCGATGCGCCCTACGTGCCGGGCTGGGATTGCCACGGCCTGCCCATCGAGCACCAGATCGAGAAGACCCACGGCAAGCATCTGCCGGCGCAGCAGGGGCGCGCGCTTTGCCGCAGCTATGCCGACGAACAGGTCGAGCGTCAGAAGAAGGACTTCATCCGCCTCGGCGTGCTCGGCGAGTGGGACCGTCCGTACAAGACCATGGCCTATCGCACCGAGGCCGACGAGATCCGCGCCCTCGGCGAGATGTATCGCAAGGGCTATCTGTTCAAGGGTCTGAAGCCGGTGAACTGGTGCTTCGATTGCGGCTCGGCGCTGGCCGAGGCCGAGGTCGAATACCAGGACAAGAAGTCGCCGGCCATCGATGTCGCGTTTGCGCTCGACACGGCCGAGCGTGGCCGTCTGGCCGGCGCCTTCGGCCTGGCCGCCCTGCCCGAGAAGACCGTCTACGCGGTGATCTGGACGACGACGCCCTGGACCATTCCCGGCAACCAGGCGCTCAACGTCCATCCCGAATTCGTCTACGAACTGGTCGATACCGAGCGCGGCCTGCTGGTGCTCGCCGCCGAACTGCGCGCCCAGGCATTGGAGCGCTACGGCCTGACCGGCACGGTGCTCGGCGCGGCGCGCGGCATCGCGCTCGATCGCATGGCGTTCCGCCATCCGCTCTACGACCGCGTATCCACCGTGTTCCTCGGCGAGTACGTCACGCTCGACACGGGTACCGGCGTCGTGCACAGCGCGCCGGCCTACGGTGTCGAAGACTACGATTCCTGCAAGCGTGCCGGAATGACCAATGACGACATCCTGACGCCGGTGCAGGGCGACGGCCGCTTCGCCGAGAGCCTGCCGTTCTTCGGCGGCCTCAACATCTGGAAGGCCAACCCGCTGATCGTCGAAAAGCTCGCCGAAGTCGGCAGCCTCATGGCTCGTGGCGAGATTGTCCACAGCTACATGCATTGCTGGCGCCACAAGACGCCAATCATCTACCGCGCCACCACGCAATGGTTTGCCGGCATGGACAGGGTGGTGAACCACCCTGTCCATTCTGGACAAAGGGACGACCATTCCCCCGGCCCCCTTCCCGGGGAAGGGGGTGACGATGTTTCGTCGCCTGCGGCGACCCGCGAAACAAGAACGACCTTGCGCGCCACTGCCTTGGCGGCCATCGATGCGACCGAGTTTTTCCCCGCCTGGGGCAAGGCGCGCCTGCACGCCATGATCGCCAACCGTCCCGACTGGTGCGTTTCGCGCCAGCGCAACTGGGGCGTGCCGATTCCCTTCTTCCTGCACAAGGAAACCGGCGAGCCGCATCCGCGCATGCTCGAACTGCTCGAAGAAGTGGCCAAACGGGTCGATGCCGGCGGCATCGAGGCCTGGTTCGCGCTTGACGCGCAGGAACTGCTCGGCGCCGATGCCGCGATGTACGACAAGATGAGCGATACGCTCGACGTCTGGTTCGATTCCGGCACCACGCACTGGAGCGTGATGCGCGGCTCGCACGCGGACGACTGCGGCTATCCGGCCGATCTCTATCTCGAAGGCTCGGACCAGCATCGCGGCTGGTTCCATTCCTCGTTGCTCACCGGTTGCGCCATCGACGGCCGCGCGCCCTACAAGGCGCTGTTGACGCACGGTTTCGTCGTCGACGGCAAGGGCATGAAGATGTCGAAGTCCAAGGGCAACGTCGTCGCGCCGGACGAGTTCCTCGAGCG
>CAZWFC010000031.1:12570-23628 GCA_964632965.1 uncultured Rhodocyclaceae bacterium | reverse complement strand
ATCCCTCGTTCGCCGACGCCGTGACCTGGGACCGCACCTGGAGAAGGCTCGCCGAGGGTTACACCGCCGGGCTCATGGCGCAGACGCGGCTGGCGGATGTGTTTGCGCAGACGCGGCTGGACATCGATACCGGCGGACATGTCACGGGCGGTGATCCGCGCGGCGCCATAGCCTACTTTGCCGACAGGCTGGCGACGGACCCTGCCGTGGCCAAAGCGGAGTTGGCCGAGTTCGCGCGGACATGGCGCGGTCTGGGGCTCGGCACGACCATTGACTATCTGCGTTTCCGCGAGGCGATGATCGACATCGATGCCAGCCTCGACTGGGTGGTGGATAGCGGAGGCTATACTGAGACGATCACGGATGATAGTGATTTCAGGTTTAAGCCCCACCGCGAGGGCAGCGATTTTTCCGAAGCGATGAACATCCCGGGGCCGAGGCAGAACCCCTCGCTTGCGAACACCCTAAATACCGGGGCCGGCGATGATGTGACGTATGGGCGGGATGTTCCGGGCAAACACAATGAAGCCGACTTAATCATCCAGGATGCCGGCAACGGGGTGCTGCTCGGGCGGGCAGGGGACGATTTTATCGATTCTGGCAACGGCGGCGACATCCTCGATGGTGGCGCAGGCGACGACATACTGATGGGGGAGCGCGGCAACGATATCTACATATTTCGCAAGGGTGCCGGGCATGATCTGATACTGGACAATTCGCCGGTCGGAGAGTCGAACCGGATTTTCATCGCCGGGTTCGCGCCGGAAGACTTGCGGGTCGAGCTGAATGCGCCGGGTTATCGTGATTCGTTGGTCTTGAGTTCGGCGGACGGCAGTGATCGGCTGATCGTCCGTGACTTCATCTTCGGCAATGACCTCGGCAATACGCCTGGAATCGTGCGCTTCCCCGAGATTGCCTTCGACGATGGCACGGTTTGGGACATGGCGGAACTGGGGCGCCGCGCCGCTTGGGGCACGGAGCAGGCGGATGGCCTCAGCGGCTATTGGGTCGACGATACGATCGATGGCTTGGGGGGCAGCGACAACATCTACGGCGCCGGTGGCAACGATACGCTCGACGGTGGCGCTGGCGACGACTATCTCTCCGGCGGCTCCGGCAATGACCGTCTCGACGGTGGCGCTGGCGCCGACCTGCTGGTTGGCGGACCCGGCAGCGACGTGCTGCATGGTGGGCGCGGCGACGACGAACTCTATGGCCAGTACCACCGCACGAACACCGGCTGGCCTACGGCCGGCAATCCCGACGGAGTTGGCGATACCTTCGTCTTCGACCGCGGCGACGGCAACGACGCGGTATTCGACTACGGTGATGCGGACGGCGCCGATACGCTGCAACTCGGCGCGGGCATTGCACCCAGCGATGTACGGCTCGAACGGAACAACTTCGATCTGTTCGTTCGCATCCCGGACAGCGGCGATTCCGTCGCGGTGAAGGGGTGGTTCTCCAAAGGCAATCAAGGCGTTGGGCGCATTGTGTTCGCCGACGGTACCGTTTGGGGGCGCGAGCGCTTTCTCGAAGCTTCCTTTGCCGGAACCGGGGAGCCAGATTATCTGGCGGGCACCATCGGCGACGACCGGATGTATGGCCGCGGTGGCGACGATTGGGTAATCGGGAATATGGGCGACGACCTTCTTTCTGGCGAGGGTGGCAACGACACGCTCGCCGGTGGTGCCGGCAGCGATACGCTGGAGGGCGGAGCCGGCGACGACATGCTGTTCGGCGGCGACTATGTTGCGCCGCAGGCCCTGAGTGTCGCGGTCGCGCAGCCCACCGGCGACGACACCTATGTCTTCGGCCGCGGCGGTGGCAATGATGTCGTCGTGGATAGGGATGCGACGTCCGGCAACCTGGACACGATCCGGTTCGTCGGCCTTGCGCCGGCCGATGTGCGCGTGGTCAATCGCAACGGCGACATGATTGTCTCGATCGCCGACAGCGGGGAATCCATCACCGTGCGCAATGGCTTTCGCGGCGACGAGTGGCGCGTGGAGCGCATCATCTTCGACGATGGCACGATGTGGGACTGGACGGCAATCCAGGCGCATGCGCTGATCGACGGTACGCCGGGCGACGATGTGTTGCAGGGATCGATTGTCGGCGAAACCCTGCGCGGCTTTGCCGGCAACGATACCCTTGTCGGCAACGGCGGCGGCGACTTGCTGGACGGCGGTGCCGGCAACGATCTGCTGCTGGGACGCAGCGGCGACGACAACGCGTGGTCGAGATCGATGCGCGTCGATGGCAATGGCGACGACACTTATTTGTTCGGACGTGGCGACGGGCGGGATATCGTCGCCGACTACGACCCGACGTCGGGCAATGTCGATGCCGTGCAGCTTGCCGCCGGCATCGCGCCGGACGATACGATCCTGCGCCGCAATGGCGACGATCTGGTGTTGACGCTCGCCGGGACGACGGACAGCCTGACGGTGCGCGGCTGGTTCGATGCATCGGCGGGGACGGCCATGCGCATCGAGCGCATGGTGTTCGCGGATGGCACCGTCTGGAACGAGGCGGACGTGCACGCCCGCATTGCGCTGGGTACGGCGGGCGACGATGTGCTGATCGGTTCGGACGACGGCGATGTCGTGGACGGCGCCGGCGGGCGCGACTTGCTGGTGGGTGGGGTGGGCGACGACGTTTATCTCTTCGGCTACGGTCGCGGCAAAGATACAGTGGTGGAAGACGATCCGGCGGCCGGTTTCGACATCTTGCGGTTCGATGCCGGTATTGCACCGGAGGATGTGTCGGTGCGCCGTAGCGATACGGGCGATCTGCTGTTGACGCTGGGTGGCGGCAACGACGTGCTCACCGTCAAGGCGTGGTTCAACGATGGCGGACCCGAACGGCGCATCGAGGAAATCCGCTTCGGCGACGGCACGGCCTGGGATGCAACGGCGATCCGTTCGCAGGCACTGAAGGGCACACCGGGACAGGACAAACTCGTCGGCTTCGAGGATACGGACATCCTCGATGGCGGTGGCGGCGACGACCTGTTGTCGGGACAGGACGGTGACGACATCTATCGTTGGGCGCGTGGCGGCGGTTGGGATACGCTCGCCGATGGCGGTAGCGGCGACATCGATACGCTGGAACTCGGGCCGGACATTGCGCCGGACAGCGTGTCATTGCGTATGGACGGCAACGATCTGGTGATCGATGCAGGCGGCGAGGGGCTGCGCATTGCCGATTTCGGCGCCGACACGGGGCGCATCGATCGGCTGGCTTTTGCCGACGGCACCGTCTGGTCGGCGGAAGTGATGTCCCTGCTGGCTGGTCCGCCGACCAGCGGCGAGTTGCTGATCGGTACGCCGGGTGACGACGTCCTCCTGGGGGGCGATAGCCCCGAAACGATCCTCGGCGCGGAAGGCGACGATACGCTTGCCGGCAGCGCCGGCAACGACATTCTTTTCGGTGGAGAAGGCAGCGATACCCTGCTGGGCGGTGCCGGACAGGACGAAATCCACGATGGCGTCGGCAACGACGACACCGGTGCCGACATTATCGACGGCGGAGCCGGCGACGATACGATTTATGCGGAGGGCGGCAGGGATACGGTGCTGCTTGCGCGTGGCGGCGGCTTCGATCGTGTGATTGCGGACATCTCGCGGACGGCGCGGCTGCCTGGCTACCGCGAGGAGGCCTTGGCCGAATTGGCGCAACTGCCTGCGGATGGAGCTTGGCAGAGCGGATTCTGGAACGACAATCGCTATGCCATGCTCTACCAGCTGCCTTACCCCATCGCCGACACTTTGCTGACGATGGCCTGGGACGGCGTGCCGGTGGATACCGCGCGCAGCGCTCTGGAAAGCCTGCTCACTTGGCTGGGCAACGACAAGACGGTGCGCTTCGGGCCGGACATCCGCCCTGAGGATATTTCCGTTCAACTGGACGACGGCGTCTGGCGTTACGGTCCGGATGGCGAGGTTCCGGCCGGCCGACCGCTGGCCATCAGCATTGGCATAGGCAACAACGAGGGACTGCTGATCGAGGTGCCGGCCTATTCGGGATACGGCGAAACCGGCGACCGGGATTCGTTGCCGTCAGATGCTTCGTTTCGCAGCTTTGTCTTCGAGGACGGCACGGTATGGTCGCTCGACGACCTGCTGTCCAGGGCTGACGGCGGTATCGTCGGCAGTCAGTCGGGTGCCGGTCAGTTACGCGGCAGCGCGGCCGACGACGCCATCGGCGCGTGGTCGCTGGACGATCGCATCGATGCCCGCGACAACGATGACCGGGTGGTTGCGGGTGCCGGCGACGACGTGATTGCCGGCGGTCGCGGCGACGACGCAATCGATGGAGGCGCGGGCGACGACGTCTATGTCTTCAATCGCGGCGACGGCAACGATACCTTGGCAGGCGAAGCCGGCGACGGCCGCGACACGGTTTCGTTCGGTGTGGGCGTTCTTCCCGGCGATGTGACGATGCGCATCGGTGACGGCGGCGAACTGCTGCTGGAGATCGATGGCGGCGCGGGCGGGCGCTTGAGCATGCCATGGTTCGATGGCGCCGGCAGCATGGCAGCCGATCCGCCGCCGGTGGCGCGTGTCCAGTTCGTCGATGCCGACGGTGTGGTGCGCGTCTTCGATCTGGTTGCCACGGTGTCGGCCGACAGCGCGACGATGCTGGCCGGCGCTGCACCGACCTTCGAGACGGCTCTGCCGTTCGAATTGTCGGGTCGTGTGGCGCCCGCCGGCGGGGATTATGCGGTGGCCTATGCCCAGACTGGATATCTGTTCGGCACGGCCTATTACGCCCGGGGCAACGTGGCGAGCGAGGGCGATGACGTGCTGGTTGCCGCAGACGGCGGTGTGTCGATTGATGCCGGCGGCGGCGACGATCTGGTGGCCGGCGGAAGTGGCGACGATATGCTGTCGGGCGGCAGCGGCAACGACGTGATCGAGGGCGGCAGCGGCTCGGATTATCTTCAAGGTGGTCTCGGCGACGACATGCTGCGCGGCGGATCAGGTATGGATGACCTGCACGCCGGCGGCGGCAACGATGCGGCGGAAGGCGGCGCGGATTGGGACTATTACCATTTCGAGCGCGGCGACGGCGTTCTGACGATACGCGATTCGCTCGGCGGCGGCAGCGAAAATACGCTTGTTCTCGGTGCCGGCATTGCATCGGAGGATGTGATGCTGTTTTTCCGGGATGGAGCGCTGGCCATTGTTACGGGTGCCGGGGACGAAATCCGGCTTGCCGGCTTCGATCCGGCACGGCCGCTCGATTCGCCCGCCGTCGGCTGGGTGCAATTTGCCGACGGCAGCGATATATCGATAGGCGATCTGTTGTCGCGCGGGTTTGCGATCGGCGGCGATACAGGCGACGATGTTCTTGTCGGTAGCGATCTCGGCGACCACCTGGACGGTGGTGCGGGCGACGACGTCATCGTCGGCGGCGCGGGTGACGACCTTCTTGCCGGCGGTCTGGGCGACGATACCTATGTCTTCAATCGTGGCGATGGCGCTGATGCCATCGACGATGCCGGCTCAGCCGTGCTGGGTGATGCGATTCGTTTCGGTGCAGGTATAGCGGCAGTCGATGTCTCGTTCGAATTCGGCGCCGGCGCGATGACTCTCCGTGTCGGCGACGACACACTGAGCATACTCGGCGCGGGCAGCCCCGATACTGTCGCATTGGGGTCGGTGCGGCGCCTGCTGTTCGCCGACGGCAGCCAGATAGAGTTGGACAAAATGTTCGGCAGCGGCGCACATGTTGTCGCGGGCACCGCTGGAGACGATGCGCTCTACGGCAGCGACAGCGCCGATCGCTTCCTGTCCTACGGAGGCGACGACACAATGCACGGTGGGTTGGGCGACGACACCTACGTCGCGGCGGTGGACGTCGGTGCCGATACCATCGACGATATCGCCACTCAAACGGCCGGCAACGAATTGGTCTTCGACATGGCGGCAGGCGATGCCGCCGGTGTTTTGCTGTCGCACAATGCGGTGGCCGGAACGCTCGACCTGCGTTTGCCGGGGACGGATATGGTCATCAGCCTGACTGATTTCGACCGCATGAACCCCTTGGGTATGCATGCGGTCGAGCGGTTCCGGCTTGGTGCTGGCGGTCCCGTTGTTTCCTATGCCGATCTAATTGCCCGCGGTTTCGACATTGAGGGTACAGCCGGCGACGATGCGCTGCTGGGTACGGCGGTCGTCGACAGGATCGTCGGCGGTGCGGGCAACGACCGCATCGAGTCCGGTCCCGGCGGAGATTTCGTGGCCGGCGGCAGCGGCGACGACACCTATGTCTACAGCCGTGGCGACGGCGTACTGACTATCGACGACGAGTCGTCGCCAGCCGTGGGCAACACGCTCGAATTCGGTCCCGGCATCGGTCGCGCGGACTTGGCGCGGGCATTGCGGTTCGCCGCACCGACCGCCGGTAGCCGCGGCGAACTCATCATTCGCCTGGGCGACGGCGGCGACGAAGTACGCATGGCAGGATTCGATCCTGCCGATCCGGAATTCGGCCCGCGTGCAGTCGAATATTTCCGCTTCGCCGACGGCAGTGTCATGTCATACCGCGAACTGGTACGGGAAACCTTCGTCATCCAGGGCGACGAAACGGACAACACGCTTGCCGGAACGGCGGTCGGCGACCGCCTCTACGGCTACGAGGGCGACGACGTGCTGGCGTCCGGCTCCGGCGACGATGTCCTGACCGGCGGCAGTGGCAACGACCGCCTGGTGGGCGGGGCGGGGCGCGATGCCTATGTCTTCAATAGCGGCGACGGCATAGATGTCATCGAGGACACGGCGGCCAACGGTATCGGCAATGTCCTGAATTTCGGCCCAGGCATCCGACGCGAGGATTTGCTGTTCGCGCAGGAAGGAAGCACCTTGACAATCCGCTACGGCATCGGCGACGAGGTGCGCATCCTCAACTTCGATGCGTTGGGCCTCGCGGGAACGCCGGTGGTGGATACGGTGGAACTGGCGGATGGTTCGATGATTTCGCTGGCTGCCGCCGCCAATCATGCCCCGGAGCTTGTCACAACACCCGCCAATGCCGGTTTTACCGAAGACACGGCGGGCGAGTTTGTGTTGCCCGCCGGCATGTTTGCCGATGCGGAAGGCGGTTCGCTGACTTACACCGCACAACTTGCCGACGGCAGCCCATTGCCTTCGTGGCTGGCATTCGATACGTCAGCAGGCGTATTCCGGGGTACGCCCGAGAATGTGGATGTTGGCAGCTTCGATGTACGCGTGTCGGCTGTCGACCTGTATGGAGCGACGGTCTCCGGGACGCTTACCTTCACCATCGCCAACGTCAATGACGTTCCGGTGGCGGTTGCCCCGTTGTCCATCCAATCGGCTACACAGGACCAGGCGTTCGGTTACGTCATGCCAGCGAGCGCGTTTGCCGACATCGATGCGGGTGATCAGCTTTCCTATTCGGCGACGCTCGCAAATGGTGACCCGCTGCCGACTTGGTTGACTTTCGATCCGGCAACGCACAGCTTTTCGGGTACCCCGGTGAATGCGGATGTCGGCAGCCTGCAACTCATGATTACCGCCACCGATCTCGCAGGCGCCACAGCATCGACCAGCTTTGAACTCGCGATTGCGAACATCAACGATGCGCCGACTGTGAGGGTGCCGCCTACCGATCAACAGGCCAATGCCGGCAGCACGTTTGTTTACGTCCTCCCGGCGGATGCATTCGTAGACCTGGATGTCGGCGATAGCTTGAGCTTTTCCGCAACGCTGGCTAACGGCGGCCAGTTACCCGTTTGGTTAACTTTCGATGGGGCGACACGGACCTTCAGCGGTATCCCATCGAACGGGGATGTCGGCAGCCTCAGTCTCACGGTCACCGCCACGGACTTGGCCGGTGCCAGCACCTCCAGTACCTTTGCAGTGGCCGTGGTGAACACCAACAACGCTCCGCTAGTGGCTAACGGCATTGGCAACCAGTCCGCCATTGAAGATGCCGGTTTCAGCTTCACGGTACCGACCGACGCCTTCGTTGATGTGGACGCCGGCGATGCGCTGACTCTATCGGCCAGACTGCTGGACGGTTCGGCATTGCCCTCATGGCTGACGTTCGAGGCGGCTTCACGTACGTTCAGTGGCACCCCGACCAATAGCGACGTGGGTAGTGTCGACCTTGCTGTCACCGCGACCGATGCGGCCGGCGTGAGCGTTTCCAGCACCTTTGCCGTCGCTGTGGCGAACACCAACGATGCTCCGGAGGTTGCCTACGCCATCGCCGACCAGTCTGCCACGGAAGACGCGGTCTTCAGCTTCACCGTTCCGGGCGGAGCCTTCGCCGACGTCGACGCCGGCGACAGCCTGAGCTATGCCGCCACGCTGGGCAACGGCGACCCGCTGCCTTCGTGGTTGAGCTTCGATGCTGCAAACCTGATGTTCAGTGGCACGCCGGCGAACGGCGATGTCGGCGCCCTGAACCTGACAGTGATCGCAACGGACATCGCCGGTGCCAGCGTCACGAACAGCTTCAGCGTCACGGTCGCCAACACCAACGACGCTCCGCTTGCCATTGCCGACAGCGCAAGCGCGACCGAGGATTCCGGCCTGCCGGTTGCGGGCAACGTCCTCGCCAACGACAGCGATCCCGATGCCGGCAGCGTGATGGCCGTCGCCGATCCCGGCGTCCGGCAGGGCGCTTACGGCAGTTTGACGCTGGCCGGCGACGGTAGTTACAGCTACGCGCTCGACAATGCCGCGTCGGCCGTGCAGGCCCTCGGCGCGGGCCAGAGCGCGGTCGACCGCTTTGTCTATCGGGCCGGCGACGGCACCGCCGCCGCTGTTGGAGAACTGGCCGTCACCATCGCCGGCGCCAACGACATTCCGGTTCTTGCCGTCCCTCTGCAAGACCGGCAGTTGGACGCCAAGGCCGTCTTCTCCTGGCAACTGCCCACGGGGAGTTTCGTCGATGCCGACAGCGGCGACGCGCTCGGTTACTCCGCCGCCCTCGCCGACGGCTCTGCCTTGCCGGCATGGCTGGCGTTCGATGCCGCCACGCAGACCTTCAGCGGGCAGGTGCCGAACAACGCCAAGGGCAGCCTCGACATCCGGGTGACGGCGAGCGACGGCCACGGCAGCCAGTCGGCGGCTTCGGACGTCTTTCGCGTCACGCTCGGCAAGGGGCAGGGCGATTGCGGCGGGCATGGCAGAGACGACGACCGTCCGCCGGGACACGACGACAATCACCACGACAGCCACGGCTCGGGTCATCACGGATCGAACGGCGGCGGGCGGGACGACGACGATCACGGCCGGGATGGCAAGCTCCGACATCGCGACCACAAGGACGACGGGGACGACTGGGACGCTCAGCGCGACCGCAAGCCGGCCTGCCTCGATGCCAAACAGCTCGACCGGCACTATGCCGACTTCGCCGGCGAGCGGCGCGAGGCCGATACCAGCGCCTATGTCCGGCGCTGGATCGAGGTCGATCTGGCCGTCTCGCGCTGGACGGCGGCGCAGGACAAGTCCTTGCCGGCCCTCGCCGACAAGCATGGTGCGGACATCACGGCCCTGCACGGTGCCGCGAACGGTTTCCTCGGCAGCAAGACAGCATCGGGTGTCGATCATTTGTCGCTCGCGGTCGGTGCCGGCACGCAGATGAAGGGCTTCGGTGGATTGCAGGAAGGCCTGCGGCGGATCGGGTGAGGCGGACCATGAAACTTCCATCTTTCCCGACGACGGAACCCGACGCCCCGAAGGAAGTCCCCTTGGGGGATCCGCTCGCCTTCGCACCGCCGCTTTTGCGCCTGCAGGAATCCCCGCCCAATCCGCTCGGGCGGGCGGTGTTGAAGACGCTGGCCGCGCTGTTGGCGGCGCTGATCGTCTGGGCGCTGGTCGGGCGCCTGGACATCGTCGCCGTGGCCGAGGGCAAGCTGGTACCGCACAGTTACCTCAAGATCGTGCAGCCGGCCGAGTCGGGCATCGTCAAGGACATCCTCGTGCGCGAAGGCGAGGTCGTGCGCACCGGCCAGGTGCTGATGCGCATGGATGCCCTGGTCGCCGATGCCGATGCGAAGTCGCTCGATGCCGAGTACCGGCGCAAGCGCCTGACGCTAGGGCGCATCGACGCCGAACTCGACAACCGGTCATTTCGTGCCGATGCCGAGGTTCCGGTCGCTCTGGCGCGCGAAGTCGAGGCGCAGTACCGCGCCAATCGCGCCGCGCTCGACGCGGCCCTGGCCGAGGAGAAAAGCCGCCTCGTGAAGGCGCGGCACGATCTTTCGTCGGCCGAGCAGGTGAAGGCCAAGCTCGTGGAAACCCTGCCGCACTACCAGAAGCAGGATGCCGCCTTCGAGAAGCTCGTCAAGGACGGCTACGCCGGCAGCCTCATGGCCAGCGACAAGCGGCGCGAGCGTATCGAGAAGGAGCAGGAACTCAAGACCCAGGAGTTCATGATCGAGTCGACGCGGGCCTCCATCCTGCAATCCGAGAAGAAGCTGGCGCAGATCGATTCCGACTACCGGCGCCAGCTCCATGCCGAGCGCAGCGATACGCAGAACGCCGTCGACAAGCTCGCCCAGGAACGCGCCAAGCAGGCGCACAAGCAGGAGCTGCTGGAACTGAAGGCGCCGCACGACAGCATCGTCAAAGACCTCGCCACGCATACCGTCGGCACTGTCGTGCAGCCGGGCACGGTGCTGCTGACGCTGGTGCCGCGCGAGGAAACGCTGCGCGCCGAGGTGTGGGTGTCGAACGAGGACATCGGCTTCGTGCGCGAGGGGCAGCCGGTGAAGATCAAGCTGGCGGCCTTCCCGTTCCAGAAGTACGGCATGGTCGAGGGCCGGGTCGAGCATGTCAGCGCCGACGCGGCGGACGCCAATACGAGCAACGCCGGCGCCGCGAACGACAAGTCCGGCAAGGCGCCGCCGCCGCTCTACAAGGCGCTGGTGGTGCTGCAAGCGATGCATTTGGCGATGGACGGCGAGCGCTTCAACCTCGGCGCGGGGATGCAGGCCAGCGCCGAGATTCTGCTGGGGACGCGCACGGTGATGGAATACCTGCTCTCGCCGGTGAGGAAAGCCTGGCACGAGGC
>CAZWFC010000031.1:0-12470 GCA_964632965.1 uncultured Rhodocyclaceae bacterium | reverse complement strand
GTCCCCAACCGGAAGAGGAGAACGCCATGCATAAGTCCATGATGCTTGCCCTGAGCCTGATCGTCGTCGGCTGCGCCACTACCGGCGGCGGTGGCGAACTGGCGGCCAAGGCCCGGCTGCTGCCGACCAAGGGCAACGACGTTGCCGGCACGATAACCTTCACCCAGAACGACGGCCGGGTCAAGGTGATGGCGCGCATGTCGGGCCTCAAGCCCGGCTTGCACGGCATCCACATCCACGAGACGGGCGATTGCAACGCGCCCGACGGCAGCAGCGCCGGCGGCCATTACAACCCCGGCGGCAGCCGGCACGGTCATCCGCACGGCGGCGAACACCACGCCGGGGATCTGCCGATGCTCGATGCCGATGCCAACGGCAATGCGACGATGACCACCGAGGTGCTGGGCATCAGCCTGCACGAGAAGGGCAACGACATCGTCGGCCGTTCGGTGATCGTCCATGCGGGAGCGGACGACTACGTTACCCAGCCGGCAGGCAATTCCGGTCCCCGCGTGGCGTGCGGAGTGATCGCCCGGCAATGAACGACGAGGATTTCATGCGCGCGGCGCTCGACCTGGCGCGCGAGGCGGCGACTTGCGGCGAGGTGCCGGTGGGCGCCGTGGTGGTTCTCGACGGCGAGATCGTCGGCCGCGGCTTCAACCAGCCCATCGGCCGCAACGACCCGACCGCCCATGCCGAGGTGATGGCGCTGCGCGATGCCGGCCAGCGCCGCGGCAACTACCGGCTGCCGGACTGCACGCTCTACGTGACGCTGGAGCCCTGCGCGATGTGCGTCGGCGCGATGATGCACGCGCGCATCGCCCGCGTCGTCTTCGGCGCCCGCGACCCGAAGACCGGCGCGGCCGGCAGCGTGGTCGACCTGTTCGCCGAGGCGCGCCTCAATCACCACGCGGAGGTGACGGACGGCGTACTCGCCGGCGAGTGCGGCGCGCTGCTGTCGGGCTTTTTCGCCGCGCGGCGGGCGAAGACGGCGCTGGCCTGATGCATATCCGGATCGGTATTCCCGCCCAGACGCTGGAGCTTTACGGCGACGACGGCCTGCTGCTGCGCCGTTATGCGGTGTCGACGGCGAAGAACGGGGCCGGCGAGCGGCAGGGCAGTTTCATGACGCCGCGCGGCCGCCACCTGATCCGCGCCAAGATCGGCGCCGGCGCGCCCGAGAACACGGTATTCGTGCGGCGGCGCCCTACCGGCGAAACCTGGTCGCCCGAACTGCTGGCGGCGAATCCCCAGCGCGACTGGATACTGACGCGCATCCTCTGGCTCTCGGGCCGCGAGCCGGGCTTCAACCGGCTGGGCGGCGTCGATACCATGCGCCGCTACATCTACTTGCACGGCAGCCCGGATACCGTCGCCATGGGTACGCCCGGTTCCATCGGCTGCGTGCGCATGCGCAATCGCGACATCGTCGAGCTGTTCGACCTCGTGCCGCCCTATACGCCGGTGGATATCGTCGAGTTTCGCGTCGAGGCGGGCAGTTGGGCCGATTTCGGCGCGGCCGCGCGCCCGGTGCGCGAAGCGGTGTTCGTGCGCGGGCAGGCGGTGCCACCGGCATCGGCATCGGACGTTGCCGATGCCGCCGGCTGGCATGCCGTCGCCCGCGACCCGGCGGGCCAGCCCATCGGCACCGGCCGGCTGCTGCCGGACGGCGACATCGGCCGCCTGGCGGTGGTGCCGGACTGGCGCGGCAAGGGCGTCGGCCGCGCCCTGCTGGAAACGCTGATGGAAGTGGCGCGCGAGCGGCGGACAGCCGTATTGCAGTTGCACGCCCAGACGGCCGCCGCGGGCTTTTACTCGCGCTTCGGTTTCCGGCCCGAGGGCGGGGAATTCATGGTAGCCGGCATTGCGCACATCCTCATGTCGCGCCAGCTTGCCTGAAGCGCACGCGCACGCGGCCTCCCGGTCGCGCACCGGCCAGCCAGGTCTGTTCGTCGAAAATCACCGTGCCGTCGCGCCCCTGCATCAACACCGTCGAGCTGCGCGTACCGTAGTCCGGCGAGCGGACGAAGGCGGCGGAAAGCAGCCGCTCCCAGGCGAGATCGACGCCCGTGCGGGGCAGGGCTTCGTCCGGATGGATGCCGTCGTCGCGCAGCAGTTCGAACAGCGGCTGTTCGGCGGGCAGGGCGACCAGCGCGGTCGCCAGCGCGGACTTGGCGGCCTCGACCTTCGGCCAGGGGGTATCCAGCAGATGGTTGGATACGCCGTAGATGCCCGGCGGCAGACTGCGCGCCGCGCCCGTGACGTTGCTCGACCAGGCCAGGGTGTCGCCGTCGCCGACCAGCAGGTTGTAGCCGTTGTAGTCGCCGGCCGTGGCGGCAATGGCGGCGAGGCTGTCGCGGGCGGACAGTTTGCCGCGCAGGAATCCTGCCACCAGTTGCCCGCGCGAGGCGGCATCGCCGCGCTGGCTGGCGGGGTCGCGGAAGTTGGTCAGGGCGGCGAAGCGGCCGCCGCGGCTGACGCCCATCCAGGTGCCGCCGGCTTGCAGGTCGCGGCCGGCGAGGATGTCGGGTGCGTCAGCCCAGAAGCCCGCCGGTGCGGTCGGCCGGGCGAAGAACTCGTCGCGGTTGGCGGCCACCAGCAACGGATAGTCGGGGTGGGACCGCCAGGCGATGAGGATCAGGCACATCAGCCCACGGTATAGGGCAGGGTCAGGAAGCCCAGCGCGGGGCCGGTCAGGGCGCCGACATGGACTTCGCCGGCCTCGGCGCAGGAGGACTGGACGACGACCAGACATTCGTAGCCGCCTTCGGGCGAAGGGGCGACCGTGACGATGCTGCCGCAATGCTGGTCGGCGGTTTCGGGCGCATAAACATGGGTGCCCGGCGCGACGGCGGCGTCCAGCTTCGCCCGGTACATGCGGCGCTTGACCTTGCCCAGATACTGCGAGCGGGCGACGATTTCCTGGCCCGGATAGCAGCCCTTGGTGAAGCTGACGCCGCCGACGGCCGGCGCCTCCAGGTTGGCCATCTGCGGCACGAAGGCCTCCTGCGTGCCGGCGACGATCCGAGGCTGTCCGGCTGCGATTTCCAGCCAGCGCCAGGCGGCGGTGCCCACCGGTCGGGCCTGTTCGGCAAGCTTGCTCCATACCGCGGCTGCGGCGTCGGGCGCGACGGACAGCACGAAGCGGCGCTCGTCCAGCCGTATCGCCTGCCCCTGGTCGAAGGGAACGACCTGCAAGGGGAAGGGAACGGCGGCACCGAGTCCTTGCACCAGAGCCTCGGCGGCGGGGCCGGCGAGGCCGATCAGGACGCGTTCGTCCGCGGCATCGGTCAGCTTGACCTTGCTGCGCAGTACGTACATGGAAAGCTTTTTCAGGATGGCAGGCTGGATGTCGGCCGAGAGCATCAGCAACAGATCGTCGTTGCGGTCGTGCCAGATGTGGAAGGAGGCGATCAGCCGGCCCTTGGCCGTGCACAGGCCGGCGACGCGGACCGCATCGGGGGCGAGGCTCTTGACGTCGTTGGTCAGCAGGTTGTGCAGGAAGGGGGCCGCCTCTTCGCCGGCGGCGCGGATCAGGCCGAACTCGGACAGGGGGGCGACGACGGTGCCGTCGCGGGCCGCGGCCAGTTCGGCGCCGGGATTGCCGAAGTGCTCATGGCCGGCGCAGGCACCCTGTTGGGCGAGAAAATCGATCCAGTCCTGTCTCATGCGCATTCTCCGGCAGTGTGGCTTGGGTTGGGGGTTGGGTTATTATAGCGTTCGCTTTTTGGCTCACTTCCATGCGTTTTCTTGCGCGCCTCATCTCCCTGGTTTTCCTTTGCGGCATCGGCCTTGGCGGCTGGTTCGCCTGGTTCGCCACGTCGCCCTTGCCGCTGGCCGCCAGTCCGCTCGATTTCAGCATCGTGCCGGGCGCGACCTTGCGCGCCGCCTCCCAGCAGATGGCGGCGGCCGGGCTGGGCTTCATGCCGCGGCAATTCGAACTGCTGGGCCGGGCTCTGGGACGCGCCGCCGACATCAAGGCCGGCAGCTACGAGGTCAGCCAGGGCATCACGCCGCTGGAGCTTCTGGACAAACTGACCCGCGGCGACGTCACCCAGGCGGAAATCGTCTTCGTCGAGGGCAAGACCGTGCGGCAGATGCGTGCGCTGCTGGACAGCCATCAGGACCTGCGCCACGACACGGCCGGTCTGTCCGACCGCGACCTGCTGGCCCGCATCGGCGCCGGCGAAGCCCATGCGGAAGGGCTCTTCTTCCCGGATACCTATCTGTTCGCCAAGCAGTCGAGCGACGTCGATGTGCTGCGCCGCGCCTATCGGTCGATGCAGACCCGGCTGGCGGCCGAATGGGCCGGCCGCGATCCCGCGCTGCCTTATGCAAGCCCGTACGAGGCCCTGATCATGGCCTCGATCGTGGAAAAGGAAACCGGGCAGGCCGCCGACCGACCGAAGGTCGCCGCCGTCTTCGTCAATCGCCTGAAAAAGGGCATGCTGCTGCAGACCGATCCGACCGTGATCTACGGCATGGGCGAAAATTTCGACGGCAATATCCGGAAATACGACCTGACCGCGGATACCCCCTACAATACCTACACGCGCCGCGGCTTGCCGCCCACGCCCATCGCCCTGCCGGGGATGGCCTCGATTCAGGCCGCATTGCATCCGCCGGCCATCGAGTTGTATTACTTCGTGGCGCGCGGCGACGGTTCCAGCGTGTTTTCGCGCACGCTGGACGAGCACAACCGGGCCGTGGCCAAATATCAGAAACGGGGAGGGTAGCGGTGCGCGGCAAATTCATTACGCTGGAAGGCCTCGATGGCGCAGGGAAAAGTACGCACCTGGCGCGCCTGGTGGAGCTGCTGAAGGCGCGCGGCAAGACCATCGTCCAGACGCGCGAGCCGGGCGGCACGCCGCTCGGCGAAAAGCTGCGCGCGCTCCTGCTGTCCGAGGCCATGCATCTGGAGACCGAGGCCCTGCTGATGTTCGCCGCGCGCCGGGAGCATCTGGCGCAGGTGATCGTGCCGGCGCTGGAACGCGGCGACTGGGTGGTCTGCGACCGTTTTACGGATGCCAGTTTCGCCTACCAGGGCGGCGGGCGCGGCTTGGCCCTCGCCAAACTCGAAACGCTGGAGGTCTGGGTGCAGGACGGCTTGAATCCCGACCTGACCCTGCTGTTCGACGTGCCGACCGAAATCGCCCTCGGCCGCGTCAAGGGCATGGGCCGCGAACTGGATCGTTTCGAGCAGGAAAAATCGGAATTTTTCGAGCGCGTTCGTGCCGCCTACCTGCGCCGTGCCGCCGCGGACCCCGGCAGAATTCGCCTGATCGACGGCAGCCAATCGCTGCCTGAAGTTGCCAAAGTACTTGAAGAAATATCGTCAAGTGTCTGTTAATAAATATTTAGACTGGCATTCTAACGAATGGTCGCGCCTCTGGGAATCGCCGGCGGGGCCGCCTCATGCCATCCTCCTGGCCGGTGCGGCCGGCGTGGGCAAGAGTCTGTTTGCGGCGGCCATGGCCCAGCGCCTGCTCTGCGAGGCGCCGCGCAATCCGTCCGATCCGGCGTGCGGCGAATGCACGTCCTGCCGGCTGTTTTCGTCGAGCAACCATCCCGATATCCGCTACGTGATTCCGGAAGCGGATGTCGAGAGTGCTGAAACCGAGACCGTCGAAGCCGGAGAAAAGAAGAAGCTCAGTTCGCAGATCCTGATCGGACAGATCCGCGCGCTCGAAGATTTCGTCTATATCGGTGGCCATCGCAGCAACCGGCGGGTCATCCTGCTCGAACCCGCCGAGGCGATGAATGCGGCAGCCGAGAATGCGCTTCTTAAAATACTTGAAGAACCGCCGTCAGGTGTTTGTTTTTTATTGGTATCTAATCGGTGGAGGCGACTGCTGCCGACGATACGGAGCCGTTGCCGCACCCTGATGTTCGGCCGGCCGGCCGCAGTGCAAGCCAGGCAATGGCTGATCGCTCAGGGCGGCGAGAAAGCCTTGCCCCTGCTGTCGCTGACCGGCGGCGCGCCGATCCGGGCGCTGGAGGAGTTCCAGAAAGGCCGCATGGAGGCCTTCAACGATGTGGCCTCCAGCCTGCTCGAAAACGGCGGCGATTTTCTCGCCCTCGCCAGCCGCTGGGAGTCGTACGTCAAAAAGGACACCGGCCTCAAGATGGAAGAGCTGGTCGCCACGATCCAGAAGGGACTTTTCGACCTGGCCTGCTTCAAGATGTCCGGACGGCTGCGCTTTCTCGCCGGGCGGGAACCGCAGGCCGAAGCCATCGCCCGCCAGGCCGATACGGCCAGCATGCTCGGCTACTACAACGAATTGCTGAAGGTCAGGGCGCTGTCTTCCCACCCCCTGAATCCGCGCCTCTTCCTCGACGACATCGCCGCGCGCTACCTGCGCGCCATCGCTCCGGTCCGCACATGACATCCTTGCTGGTCGACTCCCACTGCCACATCGACTTTCCCGAACTGGCGGCGAATGTGCCGGCGTTGCTGGAAAAAATGCAGGCGAACGGCGTCGGCTGGGCGCTTTGCGCCGGCGTCACCCTGGAGCGCCTGCCGGCCGTCCTGACCCTGGCCCATGAACACGAGAACATCTTCGCCGCCGTCGGCGTCCATCCTGACGTCCAGGACGGGGCGGAGCCGGACGAAGACGGGCTGGTCGCCCTGGCGGCCGATGCCAAGGTGGTCGCCATCGGCGAAACCGGCCTCGATTACTACCGACTGGAAGGCGACCTCGAATGGCAGCGACGCCGGTTTCGCGTCCATATCGCCGCGGCCCGCCGGGCCGGCAAACCTTTGATTATCCACACCCGCTCGTCCGCGGCCGACACCCTGCGCGTGCTGCGCGAGGAAAAGGCCGAGGAGGTGGGCGGCGTCTTCCACTGCTTCACCGAAGACATGGAGACGGCGCGGCAGGCGATGGACATGGGCTTCCTGATCTCGTTTTCAGGAATCGTCACCTTCAAGAACGCGCTGGCCCTCAAGGAAGTCGCCCGCGCGGTGCCGCTCGATCGCCTGCTGGTCGAGACCGATGCCCCGTATCTGGCGCCGGTGCCTTTCCGCGGGAAAATCAACCAGCCAGCCTACGTCCGCCACGTCGCCGAAGAAGTCGCAAGACTCAGAAATCTGAGCTTCGAGCAACTCGCCGAAGCCACGACGGCCAATTTCTTCCGCCTGTTTTCGACTGCGAAACCCGCCCATGTCTAAGACGTTCCCGCTGCGCCCGCTCGTCCTCGCTCTTTGTCTGGTGCTGGCGCAGCCGGCCGTCGCGGGCATTTACGACGACATTCTCGCCGCCGCCAATCAGGACGACACCGCCCAGGTGATCGATCTGCTCAAGCGCGGCATGGACGTGAATACGACCGATCCGTCCGGTAACACCCTGTTGATGATCGCCGCCCGGAACGGCAACGCCGACCTGCTCGATTTCCTGATCGGGAATCGCTCCAACCTCCAGAAAAGAAACCGCTACGGCGACTCGGCCGTGATGATGGCCGCCTTCCGGGGGCACCTCGCCATCGTGCGCAAGCTGCTAGATGCCGGTGCCGACATCCGCAACAGCGGCTGGAACGCCCTGCATTACTCGGCCTACGGCGGTTTTACGGAAATCGTCCGCCTGCTGGTCGAGCGCAAGGCGGATCTCGATGTCGCGGCACCCAACGGGCAAACAGCCCTGATGCTCGCCGCCGCCACGGGCAAGCTCGATGTCGTCCGGATACTCATCGACGCCGATGCCGACATGGACTTGCTCGATTACGAAGGCCAAAGCGCCATCATGCTGGCCGAAAAGGCCGGCTTTGCGGACGTGACCGAGTATTTGCGCGAGTCTGGCGCCGAAGAGTAAACAAAAAAATCCCGGCTCGAAGCCGGGATTGAATCCGATTCCTGGCGGAACCGGAGGAGGAGACAAATCGATTCCGTGGATCAGGCGACCTTCTTGGCCATCTGGGTCACGTTGGCGGCGGCCTTGAGGGTCGCTTCGCCAGCGGCGGTCGCATTGGCTTCGGCGATTTCGGCGACCTGCTTGGCGACCTTGTTCATGCTGTCGTAAGCGGAATTTGCGGCGTTGATGGCGGTGCGGATGCCGGCGACGGCGGTTTCGGAACCGGCCGGCGCATTCTTGAGGGCCTTGTCGACGAGACCGGAGACCTTGGCGTTCGCATCGGCGAATTGCACTTCGACGATCTTGGCGATTTCTTCCTTGGTTTCGGTGGCGATTTCGTAGATGCCGCGCGAGTAGGCGATGGCGTTGGCGATGGCCGGTTGCGCCTGGGCGGCTTGCAGGCTGACGAAGGACTGGACATCCTTGGCGCCGGTCAGGGCCTTGAAATTGGCAACGGATTGTTCGAGCAGGCTGCGGGCCGTGTTCAGGTTGAGGGCGGCGAGGCGCTCGGCGCTGGCGAAGACGGTGTTGGCGAGCGTCACGCTGGCTTCGACGTTGAATTTCTGGTCGGCGGTGAAGTCTTGAAGTTTGGCGAACATGGTGTGGCTCCTTGAATGGGTAAGCGGTCAGGCTGGGTTTGGTGTCGAACACTTCCCATGATTCCTGTTAGCCCGGGAAGCAGAACATGCTGCACTGCAACATGACTGCATTATATGGGGCGTAAAGGGAATGTCAAGAAATATTGCTGCACCGCATCATTTCATTCGGCGGCTAGCCAAGGCCGCGCAAAAGTCTGGTGCAGCAGCCTTTGAGCGATAGCGGTCACATTTTCTTGCGATTTGGCGTAGTCTCGGACGGTGGCCGCTGTTCCGGCTGGATCTTTAGCTTTCAATTGGACCCCTAAACATGACCGATATTTCTGCCGAACCCATTGCGACGCGCGAACAGTTTCAAAACGCACTCCTGACGGTTCGGGATCGCTACAAGATCAAGGATACACAGCTGAAGATGCTGCGCTACCAATACCAGGCCCTCAATCACACGATTACCGCGGGCCGGATGGCAAAGGCCATGGGCTTCGAAAAGGTCGCGGCCGGAAACCTCCAGTACGGCGCATTCGCCCATCTGATCGCCGACGTTCTCGGCTATCAGGCGCCGCGAACCAAGGGGCACGGTCCGCAGTGGTGGACGACGTTCTCCATCGGCCGCGCCGGTTCGGACGAAACCCTCGATGGCCAGGTTGAATGGATCATGCGCCCCGAGCTGGCCGAAGCGCTCAAGGAAATGAACTGGGTCTGATCCCGTAGCGCATGCGGTGCCCCGGCACCGTTGACACGGGCGACACCGCCTTTCGATCCTGTCGCCCGCTTTTCCCGATATGTCCCGACTCGTCCTCGCACCGATGGAAGGCCTGGCCGACAACGTCTTGCGCGACGTGCTGACGCACGCCGGACCGTACGACTGGTGCGTCACCGAATTCGTGCGGGTGTCGGATACAGTCCTGCCGCGGTCGTGCTTCACCCGCGTCTGTCCCGAATTGAAGAATGCGTCCCGGACGCGGCGCGGAACGCCGGTACGGGTGCAGTTGCTCGGCTCCGATCCGCTGCTTCTGGCGGAAACGGCGGCCGGCCTGGCGCGTTTGCATCCGGCCGGCATCGACCTCAACTTCGGCTGCCCGACGCCGCTGGTGAACCGCAATCGCGGCGGCGCGGCCTTGCTCGCCGAACCCGAATTGCTTCATCGCATCGTCGCTGCGGTACGCCAAGCGGTGCCGTCGGCCATTCCGGTCACCGCCAAGATGCGGCTCGGGATCGCCGATACCGGCAGGACGCTGGATTGCGCCCGCGCCCTGGAAGCGGGCGGGGCGCAGGAACTGGTCGTGCATGGGCGCACGCGCAGCGACGGCTACCGTCCGCCGGCGCGCTGGGAGTGGATCGCACGTATCCGCCAGGCGGTGGATATGCCGGTTATCGCCAATGGCGAAGTCTGGACGCTGGCGGACTACCGCCGCATACGCGAGGTTTCCGGTTGCGCGGACGTCATGCTCGGACGCGGGGCCGTCGCCGATCCCCTGCTGGCGGCACGCATCCGCAACGGCGGAGCGGACTGCGCCGACAGCGCCGATTGGGATGTATTGAGACCGCTGATCGCCGACTTCTGGGCGCTGGTGCTGGCCAAGCTGCATGCCCGCTACGCTCCGGGGCGAATCAAGCAGTGGCTGGGCTACCTGCGGCGCAACTATCTTCAGGCGGAAGCGCTCTACCGCGACGTGCGCGAATTGCGCCATGCCGCGGAAATCACTGCTGCGCTGGGAAGACACGGCATCGAACGCGACGCCGGGTTTCCCGCCGCGAAGCTCAGGCCGGCGGCGGAACCGACAGCGTAGGCGACTTCAGTTTCACCGCAATCGGCTGGCCTTTTTTCGCCCGGCTGGCCTGGAAGGGCAGCAGATGCTTGCCCGCCACCGTCCAGTCCGACGCCTTGCCGCCGCGTCCGCTGCCGGAAACCACGAAGGCCGCGGTGCCGACGGCGACGGCCGCCATTTCGTCCTTCGCCGGAATGTCCTGGACGATGAGTCCGCGCCCCTTGGCCATCGTCTTCAGTTCCGCCAGCGGGAAGACCAGCAGGCGTCCGCTCTGCGACAGCGCGGCGACGGTATCGCCCAGCACCTTGGCTGGCCTTAGCGGCTTCTCGCCCTTGTCCAGCGCCATGAAGGTCTTGCCGGCCCGGTTGCGCGCCACCAGGTCGCCCAGGCTGGCGATGAAGCCGTAGCCGCCCGAGTTGGCGAACAGGTATTGGCTCTCCGGCGCGTCGGTCAGCGCCTGGGCGAGCTTGGCGCCGTCCTGCAATTCGATCATGGTCGCCACCGGCGCGCCATCGCCGCGGCCGCCCGGCAGGTCGGCGACGCGCACGCTGTACGAGCGGCCCTGGGTATCGACGATCACCAGCGGCCAGACCGTGCGGCTCTCCATGACCAGCATCGGGAAGTCGCCGGTTTTGTAGGTGATGCCGGCGGGATCGATGCCGTGGCCCTGACGGGTGCGCACCCAGCCGTTCTGGGACAGGATCACGGTCACCGGTTCGTCGGGGATGGACACCTCGGCCGGACCGGTCGCCGCCACGGCCTCGATCAGGGTGCGGCGCTCGTCGCCGAACTTTTTCGCGTCCTCGGTGATTTCCTTCAGCACCAGGCGGGTCAGTTCCTTGCGGTCGTCGAGCACCTTGCGCAACGCGTTTTCCTCCTCGCGCAGTTCGCTGCATTCCTTCTCGATGCGGATGCCTTCGAGACGGGCCAGCTGGCGCAGGCGGATTTCCAGTATGTCCTCGGCCTGGAGGACGCTGAGGCCGAACTGCGCCATCAGGTCGGCCTTGGGTTCGTCGGAATTGCGGATGGTGCGGATGACGTCCTCGATGCGCAGGAACACCGCCAGGCGGCCTTCGAGGATGTGCAGGCGCCGCTCCACCTCGGCGAGACGGTGGCGGCTGCGGCGTTCCACCGTGGTGTGGCGGAACTCGATCCACTCGTGCAGCACGGCGAGCAGCGGCTTCTGGCGCGGCCGGCCGTCGCGGCCGAGCATGGTGAGGTTGATCGAGACGCTGGATTCCAGGCTGGTGTGGGCCAGCAGCACCGCCATGAATTCCTCGATCGACAGGCGCGAGGAGCGCGGCTCCATGACCAGGCGGACCGGCGCCTTTTCGCTCGACTCGTCGCGCACGGAATCGAGCACGCCGAGAACCACCTGGCGGAGGTTCTTCTGTTCCTGCGAAACCTCCTTCTTGCCGGCCCGGGGCTGGGGATTGGTGAGGGCCTCGATCTCCGACAGCACCAGGGCCGTGGAAACGCCGTGGGGCAGTTCCTCGATGATGACGCGCCACTGGCCGCGGGCGAGTTCCTCGACGCGCCAGCGGGCGCGCAGGCGCAGCGAGCCGCGGCCCGTCGCATAGGCGTCGCGGATGTCGCCGGGCGCGGAAATCAGTTGTCCGCCGCCGGGGAAATCCGGGCCCGGCAGCAGGGGCAGTACTTCTTCGAGCGCCGCGCCGGGTTTTCGGATCAGCAGCTTCACCGCCTCGGCGACTTCGCGCAGGTTGTGCGGCGGAATCTCCGTGGCCATGCCGACAGCGATGCCCGACGCGCCGTTGAGCAGCACGATCGGCAGGCGGGCCGGCAGCAGGGCCGGTTCGGTCATGGTGCCGTCGTAGTTGGGCTGGAAATCGACGGTGCCGCGATCGATTTCCGCCAGCAGCAGTTCGGCGATGGGCGTCAGCCGGCATTCGGTGTAGCGCATGGCCGCCGCGCCGTCGCCGTCGCGCGAGCCGAAGTTGCCCTGGCCGTCGATCAGCGGGTAACGCAAGGTGAAGCCCTGCGCCATGCGCACCATCGCGTCGTAGACCGACTGGTCGCCGTGCGGATGCAGCTTGCCGATCACGTCGCCCACCACGCGCGCGGACTTGACGTGCCTGGTGCTGGCGGTGAGGCCCATCTCGCGCATGGAATAGAGAATGCGCCGCTGCACCGGCTTCATGCCGTCTTCGACATGCGGCAAGGCGCGCCCGAGCACCACGCTCATGGCATAGGAGAGGTAGCAGCGCTCGGCTAATTCGCCCAGGGGCAGGTAGTCCTTG
>CAZWFC010000030.1:0-23726 GCA_964632965.1 uncultured Rhodocyclaceae bacterium | reverse complement strand
CCCGCGTGCTGTCCCAGGTCAAGCGCGTGATCCGCACCAACTACTCCAACCCGCCGACCCACGGCGGTGCCGTGGTGGCCGCCGTGCTGTCCAGCCCCGAGCTGCGTCAGATGTGGGAAGACGAGCTCGCCGGCATGCGCGACCGCATCCGCGCCATGCGCACCAGCCTGGTCGCCAAGCTCAAGGCCGAGGGCGCCGCGGACTTCGATTTCATCAACGTCCAGCGCGGCATGTTCTCCTACACCGGCCTCACCGCCGCCCAGGTGGAGACGATGCGCGCCGACTACGCCATCTACGCTGTCGGCACCGGCCGCATCTGCGTCGCCGCGCTGAACACCAAGAACATCGACTACGTCGCCAAGGCCATCGCCGCGGTTCGGAAAGGCTAGTCTCGAAGCACTAAAAGGCTTGCGGCGGCGCAATAGCGAAGTTATAATTCGCGCCGTCTTAATTCCTCGATAGCTCAGTCGGTAGAGCGCCGGACTGTTAATCCGTAGGTCCCTGGTTCGAGCCCAGGTCGAGGAGCCACCAGATTCAAGCACCTAAGCCATCCTTCGGGGTGGCTTTTGTGTTTTCCGAAGATCGAAACAACCAAGCGCTGGAGTTGTCATAAAGCGCTTGGTCGGGAAACCTGGACTTCACCTACAACACACCGATATCGCCATGTCTGACACTGCGTACTGCTACCACTGCGGGACCCATCATCCCAAAGAAGAAATGCGCCAGATCGAGACCAAGAACGGCAAACGCTGGCGTTGCATCAAAAGCATCGAAGCGGCCAAACAGAGCCGCAAGGAGCGCGAAGCCTTCGGGCGCAAAACGACCGACATGAACCGGTCCGACGCCCAAGCCAAGCTGAGGATCATCAAACCCACCCAGCCTTGACGTTCTACCCCCAAGCCCTGACAGGAGCGCCCGAGATGAACACCAGCCCCATCCTTCAATACCTGAAAAAACACGGTCAGAAGCTCGACCTTGAAATCGCGGCGGCGACGGGAATTCCGCTTCCCCATGTCCGCAACTCCCTGTCCGAACTTTCCGAACGCGGGGAAATATCCGCGTGCAGCGTGACCCGCTTCAACGACGGAAAACCGGTTCAGGGAACGCTCTGCCGCATATCGGGATCGATCCCGGCCGCCGCTCCCGGCCGGAAGCCCGGAAAGCCGGCAACCGCCGGATGAGCCCCATCGTCGGCGCGCCCCACAGGGACAAGAACACGCCGCGCCACCGCTTTGCCTGCGAAATCGACGGCAAGGAGTACCAGGGCACCTACTGGATCGCCGGAAAGATCATGACGGTATCCACCGGTCTGGGCGGCAAGAGCCGGCAGATCGGCGACAAGCATCCCGAGACACTTGCGATTCAACTGCTCGGAGTCCTGGCAAGGGAAGGCAAGGCCTGACCCGGCGCCTGTCGGCGCTCAGACCGGCCCGGCTACGCTCCGCACATGCATCTGCTCATAGACATCTCGGCCCACGGCCTGGGCCATCTGGCGCAAACGGCCCCGGTGATCGATGCCCTGCAGGCCCGTTTGCCGGACCTGCAATTGACCGTCCGCAGCGCATTGCCGCGCTCCAACCTGGAACGCCGGATTGCCGCCGATTTCACGCACCTCCCCGAGTCGCGCGATTTCGGTTTTGTCATGCACAACGCCGTGGATATCGACCTTGCCGCCAGTGCCAATGCCTACCGGGAATGCCACACCGGCTGGCCGCAGAAAATCGCCAGCGAGGCCGCATGGCTGAAAGCGAACCGGGTCGATGCCGTCCTGACGAATGCAGCCTACCTCCCGCTGACCGCGGCAGCCGACGCCGGGATTCCGTCCGCCTGCCTGTGCTCGCTGAACTGGGCCGACCTGTTCATCCACTACTTCGCCGGCGCGGCATGGGCGCAGCCGATACACGCCGAGATGCTGGCCGCCTACCGGGCCGCCGACTGCTTTCTGCGCGTAACGCCCGGATTGCCGATGGAGTCGTTCAGCCGCGTCCGCGCCGTCGGCCCGATAGCCAGCCTCGGCCGGCGCGACAAAAACCGCTTGTCGCAACGGCTCGGCATCGCCGCAGACCATCGTCTGGTTCTGCTCGCCATGGGCGGCATGGAATTCAGATTGCCCGTCGAGACCTGGGATCGCGTTCCCGGAATAAGCTGGCTCGTTCCGGACGCATGGCAGGTACGCCGCGACGATGTGCGCGCCTTCGACAATACGGACATCGGCTTTCGCGACGTCCTCGCCAGCGTCGATGCCGTCGTCACCAAGCCGGGGTACGGCACCTTCGCCGAAGCGGCCTGCGGCGGCATACCCATGCTGTACCTGCAACGCGACGATTGGCTCGAAACCCGGCACTTCGCGGCCTGGCTGGCCACACACGCACGCAGCCGGGAACTCTCCCGCAGCCGCCTGATTGCCGGCGATTTCATCGACGACCTGGACCGTTTGTGGCAGCAGCCGGCTCCGGCCGTCCCGCTGGCCAGCGGAATCGAGGAAGCGGCAGACTCGCTGCGAGCCGTTCTCGACCTGCGGTAGCCGAATGGGAACATCGTTCCGCAGGTTTCCGTTCCCGACCGTCCGCATACGACCCCAAGCAATAATTCGGGAGCGAAAAACCGGGTCATGCCTTCGTGGGCAAGCTACCATCTACTCCCTGAACCCGACACCCTGACGATGACTACGCTTATTCCGAAAAAACGGGAAAGACAAAATGCCCTATAAATCGCGACTGATACAGGCGATCCGCGACGAAGAAACCAAGCTATTCCAGCAACAGGCCTGGCATATCGTTGGACCGGGTGTCGTCGTCCTGACATTCAGCGCCATTGCCGGCTGGTTTGCCGTGCGCGTGGTCAGGGCCCCCGAAATGTTCGGCGGGGGGACATTCGAACAGATCGGCTACGGCATCGTCGGCGTGGCGATCGCATTGTGGCTGACCAAGGGCTACACCACCGACAAATGGCTGGATGCATGGCTGCGCCTGGGCAAGGCTCACCAGGAAAAGGTCGCCCGGATCGAAGCCGTCATGGCGAAACTGGAACAGGACGAACTGGCGCGAACCGGCGATGCGCCGGCGCAGGCGGACGACCCATGGAAGCGCGCCCTGGCAACGGCGCCGGCCGCAAAGGATGGGGCAACCGAGACACCCTGACGGGTTTCGCGTTTAAACCAGAATGAAGCCCGAGGATCTGGAACTGCTGGTCACGCGCGAGATGCCCTTCGGCAAGCACAAGGGGCGGCTGATCGCCGATCTGCCGGGAAACTACCTCAACTGGTTCGCTCGCGAAGGCTTCCCGCACGGGGAGATCGGCCGGCTCTTGGCCTTGATGCAGGAGATCGACCACAACGGCCTGACGGACATCCTGCTTCCGCTCCGGCAACGACCGGGGCGTTGATACCCCGCATTCGTGGACAACCAGATCGAAATTCCGCAGTCGTTCATGGCCATGTACGTCGCGCCGGGACGCAGCAGGCCCAACGCAACGCAGGAGGTCGTCCTGGCTCGCTACGAGCAGTGCGAGGACATGGCCTGCATGCTGGTCGAACATGCGCAGACGCTGGCGTTCAAGGAAAACTTCACGGAACAGGAAGTGCTTGCCCGCTGCCAGCGCGGGCTGTTGGCCGAGGCGTCGGATTTCAGCGAAAAGGAATCCGTATGGGTCATTCTCAGGCTGGCCGAGCTTCTGGGATGGCCGCCGCCGGAATCGGCGGAAGTGCCACCGCCGCCATGAACGACCGCTCTACAGGTCAATGCCTACGACGTCGTCCGATTCGAATTCGTCGGGCACCGTGCCATCGCCGATGCCGGTGACCATCGCCGCCAGGCTGTCGCTCTGCTTGACGAAATATTCGGCGCTGATCGGGTCGAAAAAACGCTGGCCGAGAGCGACATCGTTGAATTTGATCCGGTGACGGCTGATTTGGGAAGTCATGAGAATCCAGGCGGGAAATTTTTGCGGACCCGGATTCTACCGTAGCACCCGCACCGCTGGCGGCCTACGCGGCCAGGGCCAGATGGCGCGCCGCCACGGCCTGCAAAGCACGCTCGACCCGCGCGTTCGACTGCATCTGCAGCCAGGGCAGGCACTCGGCGAGGTTCAAGGCGATCTCGACCTTGTTCTCCGCGCCAATGGCTTGCCCGCACTGACGCTGTAATTCGGCTGCGCACTGCGCCTGAAGGCTTCCGGCCGGGGCCAGTTCGCCGACGACGAGCGCAACGGCCAGCAGGTCGGTCTGATGTTGTTCCGAAAACCAGGGCTCGCCGATTGCCGTCAGGGCAACCAGGGCCGGCAGTTCCGTCTTGACCCTGTCCTTGATGCCGAGGGGAAGAACCGCTGTCTGTCGCGAACTGTTTTTGCGCATCGAAATCTCCGGCAAAGAATGCCACCTTATCGGATACTGGCGGCAAGATATATCTGGAAAATCAACTTATCGGTCGCTTCGCACCGGTTTCCCGGGTGCTCGGTGTCACGAAGGCAGATTCCGTGCCAATACCCCAAATAAGAGACCGTTTTTGCCGCCTGCTCCATCGTTTAGACTTGAGCATGTCTTCCTCCAAGCACCCCATATGAAAATCCATCAATTGCCGCACGGCGCCCGTTTCGAGTATCAAGGCGAGGAGTACGTGAAGACCGGCCCCCTGTTTGCCACCGGCCCAGGCGGGCAGCGCCTGATTCCGAAGTACGCCGTGCTCAAGCCCCTCGGAGAGTTCGAGAACGCAAAGGAGGGCCCGAAGAACGATCTTCTGTCGCGGGCGAAGGTCCTCGATGCCTTCGCAACGTTCTACGCCGAGTGCAAACACCGGACGCCGGACGACCAGCAGAGGATGCTGGCTGTTGCCCGTGAACATTTCCTGCAAGCCTTGGACGACGACCTGCCATAGGACATAGGGAAGGCCCTGCCGAATCCGAGTCATGTGTCCCGACGACAATGTTCGCTACCCGACGCAAGCGCGCCCGTCCTGATGCGGCAAGTATCATGCGGAGCATTCAAGCAGGTTTCCGTCAGGGAATCGATCCAGCGCACGCCAACCGCTTCGTCATCCGTCATGCCTAAGCCCACAACCGATTCATTCGATCAAATTCACGAACTTCAGGCCGAAAACAGCCGACTCCGCGACGAAGTGCAGCGTCTTTCCAGCATCGTTTCCCTGGACGAGATGGCCTTATCCACGCGTCTGGTCACGACGGAACGCACCCTGCGTCAGCGGGAGCACGATCTCCAGTCCGTTCTCGACAACATGCCTGCGATGATTGGCTATTGGGATCGAAACCTGCGCAATCGGTTCGGCAATCACGCCTACAAGACATGGTTCGGCGTCGATCCGGCACGAATGCCGGGGATGCATATCCGCGAAGTGATCGGAGAGGAACGTTATCGCCTCAACCTGCCCTATATCGAGGCAGCGTTGCGCGGCGAAGCCCAGAAGTTCGAACGCACCATTCCGACGCCGGATGGCCAGCAGATCCGGTATTCGCTGGCGCAATACATGCCTGACATCGTCGAAGGCGAGGTGCACGGATTCTATGTCCTGGTATCCGACATTACCGCCATCAAGGAGGCCGAACTGGCGCTGCGGTCGAGCGAGGAACGCTATCGCAGCGTGGTCGAGGATCAGACCGAAGTCATCAGCCGCATTCGCGCCGACGGCACGCTGATTTTCGTCAATGACGTGTATTGCCGGCTGTTCGGCAAGACCAAGTCTGAATTCGTCGGCCGGCGCTGGCATCCCGTCGTCCATCCCGACGATATCCCCGATGTCGAGGCACAGCTGCGCAAGCTTTCTCCGCAGCATCCGATTGCGACCATCGAAAATCGCGTCTATTGGGACAACGGCGAATTGCACTGGATGCAGTTCGTCAACCGCGGATTCTTCGACGCCGCCGGGCAGTTGATCGAAATCCAATCGGTTGGCCGCGACATCACCGCACGCAAGCAGGCCGAAGTGCAACTACGGATCAGCGAGGAACGCCTGCGCCTGGTCCTGGACGCGACCGGGGATGCGCTATGGGACTGGGATTTTCGCAGCGGCGTGGCCTACCTGTCGCCGCGCTATTACGAACTGATCGGCCACGACTCCGGCGACGTCACACCGGATTTCGATTTTTTCAAGCGCACGGTGCATCCCGACGACTTGCCCCATGTTCTGGAGACGATGGACGCGCACATGCGCGGCCTCATCCCGATCAGCCAGTTCGACTATCGCCTGCTGACAGCGGATGGAAAAACGATCTGGGTCAACGGAATAGGCCTCGTCGTCGAACGCGATTCTGCGGGGGCCCCGCTCAGGATGATCGGCACGATCTCGGACATCAGCGAACGCAAGCACGCCGAATCCACCCTGCGTGCCGCACACGACGAACTTGAGCGACGCGTCGTGGCCAGGACCGAGGAACTTCGGCGTGTCGCCGTGGAGGCAACCCTGGCCGAGGAACGCGAACGCCAGGCGATTGCCCGCGACCTGCACGACGATCTCGGCCAGATACTGCATGTTGCCAAAATCAAGCTTGATTCCCTGGCTAAACGACTGCCCGCCGCGGCTGCCGAGACCATGGAACTGGATGCCCTGGTAAGCGATGCGAGCCGAATGGTGCGCTCGCTCACGTCGCAATTGAGTCCGCCGGTGCTGAAGAAGCTCGGACTCCAGCCGGCATTGCAGTGGCTGGCCGAGGAAATGGAACGGCAATACGACCTGACGGTCGATTTCTCTGCCGTCGATCTGCGCTCGCCACCGCCGCTCTCATCGGCCCAGTCTGCAATACTCTTTCGTGCCGCGCGCGAGTTGCTCATCAACGTCGCCAGGCATGCGGAAACCGACCAGGCGAGCATCCGCTTGGGCGAACGCAACGGGACGCTCACGCTCGATGTTGAAGATGCCGGTATCGGCATCGCCGCGCCCCACGGCGACCTGACACATGCGACAGGCTTTGGCCTGAGCAGCATTCGCGAGCGTTTGACGTTTCTCGGCGGCGGCATGGAGATTTCGAATCGTCGCGAAGGCGGACTGCGCGTATCGCTGTTCCTGCCCTTGCCGACGCGAAAGCACTCCGCGACGATCGCAATGGAGTCCGCACCATGACCATACGCATCGTTCTGGCCGACGACCATCGCATGTTCCGCGAAGCGCTGAAGGTACCGCTGACGGTGGAAAACGACATTGAAATCGTGGCCGAAGCGGGCAGCGGCGCGCAGGCACTCGACTGCCTGGACCGTAGCCACCCCGACGTCCTGATCCTGGATATCGCCCTGCCGGACATGAGCGGCGTGGAAGTCGCGCGCCGCGCCATGCTGAGGCACCCCAAGCTTCGTATCGTCGCACTCTCCGGCTACGCCGACCGGATGTTCGTCGCCGAGATGCTCAAGGTTGGCGCCAGGGCCTATGTCGTCAAGTCATCGGGGGCAGACGAGCTCGTGCGTGCGATACGCGCCGTTGTCGATGGCCATGTCTTTCTCTCTCCGGACGTTACCGGACCGCAAGTCGTGAATCGCGACAGCGGGGCAACATCGGCGCCGCCATTGAGCGTGCTCGGGGAGCGCGAACAGGAGGTCCTGCGCCTGTTGGCCAATGGCCGGCGCTCCGCGGAAATCGCCTCCTTGCTGGGCATCTCGCCGGCAACGGTCCATGTGCATCGACGCAACATCAAGAAGAAGCTCGGCGTTACCTCGACGGCCGATCTGACCCGCTACGCAATCCGCGAAGGTTTGCAGTCCCTGTAAGCAGCGGGCAGCTCCCATTCCGACGCCAGCCAGACTACCCATTAATAGGTAGTTGCGTTATGCAGTTGTGTGAATGGTTTTTTTCCCTCTCCAGGGATACCCTCGCCCGAAGGTCCAACATCCAGCCCTAACGACATAGGCGTGCAGGCATGCCGTCGATCGCAGGAGGAATCCAGCAGACATATGAAAATCAACACGCCGGTCACCAACACCGAAAGGCCCTATCCCAAGGGCCAATACATCGTTTCCCGCACCGACCTGAAAGGCGTTATTACTTGGGGAAACGACGCGTTCTTCGAGATCAGCGGCTTTGAGCGCGAGGAGTTGATGGGCAAGAGCCACAACACCGTCCGCCATCCGGATATGCCCCCCGCCGCGTTCGACAATCTGTGGAGCACAGTCAAGAGCGGTCGTCCGTGGCGCGGAATGGTCAAGAACCGTTGCAAGAACGGCGACTTCTACTGGGTCGAAGCCCTGGTAGTGCCGGTGCGCAAGGACAACCAGACCATCGGCTACATGTCGGTGCGCACCGAGCCGACGCGCCAGCAGATCGCCGACGCCGAAGCGCTTTACCGGCAGATCAATGACGGGAGCGCGTCGCTGGCGGTACCGTCCGCCTGGATGAAAGTACCACTCAGCACCAAGCTCACGGCGCTGGTCCTCTGGCTGATCGGAGCTCAGGTGGTGACAGCCGTGACTTTCGAGTTCGGCTCGGGATTTGGCTTTTCCGGTACCTCGATCGCATGGATACTGCGTACGCTCGGGCTATCGGTGATCGTAGCGGGCGCGGGCTTGCTGCTGACGCAAATGCAGATCATGTCCGTCATCAAGCGCATCGTCGGCCGTCTCGATCACATCGCCCAGGGCGACCTGACTGACGCGATACCGCTGCATCGCGTAGACGAGTTGGGTCAGCTCAACGATGCGCTGATTGCCACGCAAACCCATCTCAAGGCGATGGTGGCCGAGATCGCCGAAGCATCCAGACAAGTCGGCAATGCCGCCGCCGACGTCAGTCTGCGCATGACGCAAACACTCGATGTCGCGCGCTCCCAATCGGATGCGGCCAGCCGTATCTCCGACGCGGTCGGTCAGCTGTCCACATCGGTGCAGGAGGTCACATCGAGCGCGCAATCCGCCATGACCGCGGTCGGCGAGTCCGGCTCATATCTGACAAACGCGTCCGGACGCATGGAAGAAAGCCGCGCCGCCTCGCAGAACGTCGTGAGCACGGTCAATCAGGCCGGCATGACCATGGCCGAGCTGTTCCAGTCCATCTTCGCCATCGGACGCATCACCGAGGCGATCAAGGAAATTGCCGAGCAGACCAACCTGCTGGCACTGAATGCCGCCATCGAGGCCGCGCGAGCCGGCGAATCAGGACGAGGCTTCGCCGTCGTCGCCGACGAGGTTCGCAAGCTCGCCGAGAATGCCAGCAAGCAGACCGAGGAAATATCGGCCTCGGTTCATGAAATCCAGCGCATCACTCAACTCGCCGTTACCGGCATGGAGCAGGCAAGCCTCCACGTCGCCAGTACCGAAACCGCGATGGCGCGTGCGCAGCAAGGACTCGACGAGGTCAAGCAGCAGGGCGAATGCGTGATCGGCTACTCCCGTCACATCGCCGACCGCACGCGCGAACAGGCCGCGGCAAGCGGAGAGATAACCACCCAGGTGGCCGATATCGCCGACGGGCTCCACCAGAGCTTCGTCGCCATCGCGGAGGCAAACCGGCAGGCCGAAAAAATGAGCGCGACCGCAAAGCAGCTGCGCGAACTGATCGGCTATTTCCGCTTCATCCGATAACGCCGAGACCGGCCCTCCAACATGAAACCACTCCACATCCTCGCTGTCGACGACAGCCCGTCCTTTCGGGAATACCTGAGCGAGATTCTCAGGGGCGATGGCCACGTCGTCACCCAGGCGGCGTCCGGCGAGGAGGCGATCGAACACTACCGGGCGCAGAAGCCCGATCTGATCCTGATGGATCGCGTCATGACGGGCATCGACGGGCTGCAGGCGATCAGGGAAATTCGCAAAATCCCATGCGCCGCCTGGGTGCCGATCATTCTCGTCACTACCTCGATGGACGACGGCGACGTGCTCGAAGCCTTCATGGCCGGTGCCGACGAGTTTCTGCTCAAACCGCTCAACCCCCTGCATCTGCAGATACGCATGAAGTCCGTGATGCGCATCGCCGCGATCCAGCGCGCGACCACAGCGGTGATCGATACGCTCATCGACGGCATCGTCCGCATCGACAGTGCCGGCACGATCTCGATGTTCAATCCCTCGGCCGAACGCATCTTCGGCTATGCGGCGAACGAGGTCATCGGCAGGAACGTCAGCATGCTGATGCCCTCGCCGGACCGCGAACGGCATGACAGCTATATCGCCAATTTCAACGCCACCGGGCAGGCAAAAATCATCGGCAGCGGACGCAAGGTACTCGGCCAGCGAGGCAACGGCGAGACATTCCCCATGCATCTCGGCATTACCCAGGCCAGCACGCCCGACGGGCGCTATTTCATCGGACTCGTACGCGACCTCACCAAGGAGGAGGAATTGCTCCGCGAGGTGGAGCATCTGGCGACGCACGACTCCCTGACCGGTCTGCCGAACCGTCTGAACTGCTGGACGCACCTGTCCAAGCGCTATGCCGATCCCGCCGGCCCGGTGCCGTTCACCGTCTTCTATTGCGACCTGGACGGCTTCAAAAACGTCAACGACACCGCGGGACATGCGGCCGGCGACGCAATTCTTGTCGAGGCGGCAAAACGGATCCGCAGTGCGTTGTTTGTCCGCGACTTCCTTGGCCGACTCGGCGGCGACGAGTTCCTGATCGTGGTCGACGGCGAACTTGGCGATGCCGAGGCCGAAGCCGTCGGCGACCATGTCATCGCAAAAATGAGAGCCCCCATCCCGACCTCCTTCGGTGAAATGCGTATCGGCGCGACCCTCGGTTACGCTCACTCCCGATCCCATCCGGCCTCGGTCGAGGTGTTGATGCATGCGGCCGACGAAGCGATGTACCAAGCAAAGAGAGCAGGCAGGGGCCGCATATTCGGTGCACCAAAGCCGACGGTGGAGCACTCATGAACGCAGCGCCGCCCGACGCGGCGAAGACACGGGGGGTATCCATCACTTCGGCGCTGATCTTCAATATCGCCACACTCACTCTCGCCATCGGTGCCCTGTGCGCCTGGCTGATAACGCAATGGGGAACACAGGAGATTTTCCGCCACGAGAGCAATCGCCTCGACGGCGTCGCGCGCAGCGTCGCCCAACAGATATCCCTGGAACTGGACGAGCGGTACGCCGACGTCCGCAGCGTTCGCGACCTGTTCGAACAAGAGTTGTCCGCGGCTCCCGCGGCGCAACGCCGCCAGGTCATGGAGCGGGTTCGCGCCGGCTACAAGCGCTTTTCCTGGTTGGGCGTGGTCGCGACCGACGGCACGGTGGGCGTCGGCACCGGAGGTTTGCTTGAAGGCGCCAGCGTCGCGGGTCGCAACTGGTTCGAAGGGGCGCTGACGCAACCGGCATTCTTCGGCAACGTCCATCCGGCCAAGCTGCTCGAACCGTATATCAAGAACCCGGACGGCGCGCCGCTCTACCTGCTCGACATCGCACTGCCGCTGCATCGGGCCGACGGCAGGGTGATCGGCGTTGTCGGCAGCCACTTGAACTGGCGGATGATCGAGGATGTAGTGAAACAGACCCTCGGCGAAACCTCGGCCGACGCCAAACGACTGGCGGCCGCCGTCGTGGCGCAGGACGGTACGATCCTATACGACACCGAAGGCGTCAGCGGAAACGTTGGCGCATCGCCGAACATGCCCGGAGCGGAACGGATGATCGAAGCCGACTGGCCGTCGGAGTCGGAAAAATCGTTCCTTGTTTCAGTGCCAATGCCGCCGTATCGAAGCCTCATGAGCGTGGATTGGCGCGTCCAAGTGCGCGAACCCGCGTCTGCGGTCGGCGCCGGAGTCACGCGCATGAAGTGGCAGGTCATCGGCACCAGCCTGCTGGTTGGCCTGATTTTCTCGCTGCTCGGGCTGTTTGCGTTGCGCTCCGTCACGCGCCCCATCCAGGCACTGGTTCGCGACATGACCCGATTCGGCGAGACGGAGTCTCTCCTGCCAGGGGAGCATATCGCTGAACCCATCGTTGAGATCGGCAACCTTCGCAGCTCGTTTCAGAGCATGGCCGCCAACGTCATGGCGCAAAAGAACCTGCTCGAAGAAACGCAGTTCGAGATTGTCAGAACCCTGGCGCGCGCCGGCGAGTTCCGCGACAACGAAACAGGCAACCACGTTTCGCGGATGAGCCTGTGCTGCGGACGCCTGGCGGAACTGGCCCAGCTCGGGCAAGCCCGTTGCGAAATGCTCCTTATCGCCAGCAAGATGCACGACATCGGCAAGATCGGCATCCCGGACCATGTGCTGCTCAAGCCCGGCCGCTTCGACGATGCCGAACGCGCCATCATCGAACGCCATTGCTCGATCGGCGCCCGTATCCTTGGTGGAGTGGAAACGCCCCTGACGGTAATGGCGCGCACGATTGCCCTGAGCCACCACGAAAAATGGGATGGCAGCGGCTATCCGCATCGGCTCGCCGGCAACGACATTCCGATTGAGGGGAGGATCGCTTCGATCTGCGACGTATTCGACGCGCTGCTCTCCAGCCGCCCCTACAAGCAAGGATGGCCGCTCGACAAGGTGGAAGCCTTCATGGCCGAGCAAGCAGGACATCATTTCGATCCCTGGCTGGTCAAGCTATTCCTTGATCATCTCCAGGACTTTGTCGCCATCCGCGCTCGGTTCCGTGACGAACCGGCGGAGGAAACAAGCGGCACGCCGGATGCGTCGGCCAGGCCGACACCATGATTCCGCCCGGGTGCCGAGGCTCCTGATGTGGTTTCATAGCGGAATCGCCGTCGAATGAAAGCAGAACCATGAAGCAGATAACCACCGCCATGCTCGACGACCTGAGCCGACAGGCCAGGCAATCGCCGCGCCGCCGCGCCAACCTCAACCTGCATCCTGAACTGGACGACCCGATACAGCGGCTGGCGATCGCAATGGAACCGGACACCTGCGTGCGCCCCCACCGCCATCCGCATACCTGGGAACTGCTCTATCCGCTGCGCGGACGGTTTGTCGTGCTCTGCTTCGACGACGACGGCCGCGTCGCCGACAGGCGGATTCTGGGGGAGGACAGCCTGATGATCGAAAACGCGGCCGGGGTATGGCATGCGGTGCTGTCGCTGGATTCCGGCGGCGTGATCTTCGAGGTCAAGCACGGCCCCTACCAGGCCATTGCGCTGGCCGACCATGCGCCATGGTCGAGCGATGATGCAACGATGCTGTCCTGGTACGCGCAGGCCGCCATCGGCGACAAGGCGCCGGGCGCGCCCGACTGAGCATTGCACCGGACCGGCCGGCGCAACACGGCGCTTACTTGCGGTTGAATTCCGCGACGCAGCGCGCCAGATCGGCGGCGGTATTGGCAGCCCCCGTCGTGCAGGTCCCGGTTTTCTGCGGCAGCGGCCGTTTTCCCGGCATGGCCGTGGCCGCTCCGCCGCGAACATCGGAACTCGCCGGCTCCTGGCGCGGGGCCTTGATGACATTCAGCTGGTTTTGCAGTTCATCCACCTGAGTCTTGTAGCCCTCGATCTCCTCGCGATACCCGGCGATCTCCTTGTCATACTCCTGGATTACCCGCTGATGCTTGGCGCGTTCCTTCATGTTGATCGCATCCTGCTTTTCCAGGCCCGCCACTTCGTCGCGCAGGTATTCGATGATCGTAGCGTTCGACTCGACCATCTTTGCCAACAGCCGGTATGAAAAGGCCGCTCCGGAAACGCCTCCTATCATCAGCGCCACCGCGAAAATAAGGAAATAGCTCAGACGCCGGGGCTTGGGCAGCGCGACGGGCGCGGCTTCGGGTACGGCGGCCACGCGGGAATCGGCATGCAGCCTGCGCCTTCCATCGGTCGATGCCTCGTCATCGACCGGCGCCACGTCGACCCGGTTCCGCAAGCGCTGCAGGAAACCGGAAACCGCATCGATCACGCGCAGTTCAACTGACATCAATGACTGATGCCATCGGACCAAGCGGCCGCTTCCATCTACCGGAGCTGCATGTCCCATTCGATTTCCGCTCCTCATGAGGCCCGGCCGGGCTCGGCAACAGGCGCTGGCCCCGCTCTTCTATGGGCATAACCTATTACGTCACCCCACATTATTACTTTAGTAGATATGCGGCGCCCTTGCAGACGGAATGGCATTCTTTTCTGCCGGGCGGGCGGGTACAAGGGTTTCGCCAAGGGTAAACTCCACGGTCACGGAGAAACTCCGACTTGCGGCCGGGGAAACCGGTCCAGGCTGCCGGAGTGGCCCCATCAACTGGAGAGCATCATGAAAAAACTGTCGATACACATCCACGCCGAACTGGAAATTCCCGACGAATGGGAACTGGTCGAACACAGCCCCGGCATGTTCGTGCTGAAAATCGGCGATCGCTTCGTCGACTTCGACATCACGCCCCTGACCACCACCTCCGAAGAACCGGATGCCGTATGGAGCGACGAGGACGAGGAATTCACCGACGAGATCCTCGACCTGGTCACCGGCCTGGACTCGGAAATGGAAATCACCTACCTGCAGTAACGCGCGAATCCTCGCCCCCTCTTTTTTCCCGGTATTCCGACACATGTGGTTCCGCAATCTTCGTATCTATCGCCTGCCCCAGGACTGGGACATCGACTTCGCCCAACTCGACAAGCAGCTGGCGAGCCTGCCCTTGGCCCGCTGCGGCAGTCTCGACATGTTCAGCCGCGGCTGGGTCTTTCCGCGCCGGGAGGGTGAATTCGTCCACTCCGTCAACCGCCAGTGGCTGCTGGCCATGGGAGTCGAGGACAAGCTCCTGCCGACCACCGTCGTGCGCCAGGAAGCCGCCGACCGCGCCGCCCGGATCGAGGCGGAACAGGACCGCAAGGTCGGCCGCAAGGAAATGCGCGACCTGCGCGACCGCGTCACCGAGGAATTGCTGCCGCGCGCCTTCACCCGCCGCCGCACGACCTGGTGCTGGATCGACCCGATCAACCGCTGGCTGGTTCTCGACGCCGGCGCCGATGCCCGCGCCGACGAGTTCCTGGAAGTGCTGCAGAAGTCCGTCGATGGCATCGCCCTGCGCCCGCTGCAGGCGCAGCTCTCGCCCTCCTCCGCCATGACCGACTGGCTCGCCGCGGGCGAGGCGCCGGCCGGCTTCACCATCGACCAGGACCTCGAACTGCGCTCGGCCAGCGAGGGGCAGGCGGCGATACGCTACGTCCGCCACGCGCTGGAAGGCCAGGAGATACAGCGCCACATCGCATCGGGAAAAATCGCCACGCGCCTGGGCATGACCTGGAACGACCGGATTTCCTTCGTACTGACGGAAAAACTCCAGATCAAGCGCCTCGCCTTCCTCGACATTCTCAAGGAGGAAGCGGAACAGAACGCGGAAACCGCCGACGAGCAGTTCGACGTCGATTTCGCGCTGATGAGCGGCGAACTGGCGCGCCTGCTCGACGACCTGGTCGTCGCCCTGGGCGGAGAGCTCAAGCCCCAGTGAACCGGCCGGCCGGCGCCACCCGGCAAGCCGCAAAACAAAAGGCCCGCAACGTTGCGGGCCTTATTTTTTCAGGGCTGCTTGTTGGGCGGCTTCTGTCGCCGGCCACCACCGCCGCCGCCGCCACCACCACCGCCTCCGCCGCCACCTCCGCCGCCTTGACCACCACCGCCACCGCCTTGGCCCTTGAAGTGGGACTTGCGCGAGGGCGGCCGGTTGGGGTTGTTATTGCCGCCGCCGGAGGGCAACGGGGTGATGCGATTGCCGGGGGCCAACTGGATTTCCAGCTCGACGATCTCGTCCCACTGTGCGTCCGTCCGGTCGCGTTCGGGAACGGACAGCAGTTCGCGAAGGCGACGACGGGGGTCGAAAGGTTGCGGCTGGGGCTGCTGCGGCGGAACGGAGTCCGGGGGGGGCGATTGCGTATTCATGGCGATATTGTATCCGGGATGGTTGATTTCAGCCAAACAGGTTGGCGAGCCGCCCGATGCCGTCGATGACGACCTCGACGCTGTCGCCGTCGTTCATGGCGCAAACGCCGACGGAAGTGCCGCAGGCGATGACGTCGCCGGGTTCGAGCGTCATGTCGCGCGCGATATGGCCGACGATCTCGGCCGGCGAGAAGAACATGTCGGCAACCGGGTAGTCCTGTTTTTGCACGCCGGAAAGCAGCACGCGGACGCGCAAGTCGTCCGGAGCGATAGCGCTGGCGATGCAGGGGCCGAACACGCCGAAGGTGTCGAAGCTCTTGGCGCGCGTCCAATGCACGAACGAGGGATCGGCGCGCAACAGGTCGCGGGCCGTCACGTCATTGACGCAGGTATAGCCGAAGATGGCGCCGTCGGGCACGGCACCGGAGCAACGCTGGCCGATGACGATGCCCAGTTCGCCTTCGAAGACGATCTGTCCGCTGTATCCCGCAGGACGGCGGATGCGGTCGCCAGTGCCGGCGAAGCAGTTGTTGCCCTTGATGAAATAGAGCGGATGGGTCGGCCGGCCGAGGCCCTCCTGCCGCGCCCGCTCGTGGAAGTTGTTCCACAGGCCGATCATTTTCGTCGGCCGGCAGGGCGTCAGCAGATGCACCGCCGCCAGCGCATGGCGGCGCGTCGTGGGCATGGCGCCGGCGAACATGTCGCCTTCCCACTCGGCAATGGTCGCGCCATCGAGCACGCCGAAGCGCTCCTCGCCGGCGGCTTCGAATCTCACCCAGAGTGTCATAGGTCGGTAAAGGAATGGAACATGACGGAAATTAGCACAGGCCGGCAGCCCCTGGCTACAGGCCGCGCGCCCAGGCCGGCCGCAGCGGCGCAGCGCCGGGACGGGCGATGGCGGCGCGCACCTGGTCGAGCAGGCGCGCCTTGTCGGCGCCCAGCGTGCCCTTGAGCACCAGCCAGTTCGAGGCATGGTCGCTGCGGAAAACCGTGCGCGTCAATTCCAGGTGTTCGAGAAAGCGCTCCATCTCGCGGAACAAGCCGGTCTGGGCCAGCGGCTCCCAGGCGGGGAAGGCATTGCGGAAGCGCTCCTCGCCGGGAGGCAGGCTGAGGACCAGCGTCGCCAGATACTCGGGCTGGGCGGCATTGACGAGCCGCGCCGAGTTCTCGGCATGCGGCTGCCAGAACGCCTGGCCGCCGAGGCCGTTGAGAATCATGACTGAACGCCTGATGCCCGCGGCGCCGAGCTTTTGCAGTGCGTCCAGCGTCGAGGCGAAGGTTTCGCCCTTGTTCACGCGGGCAAGCACTTCGTCGTCGCCCGACTCGGCGCCGACGTAGGCCAGCGAGAGGCCGGCGTCGGCGAGTTCGCGCAATTCGGCGGTCGACTTGCGGCGCAGGTTGCGCGGCAGGCAGTAGCTGGAGATGCGGCGCACGGCCGGCAGGTGTTCGCAAATCGCCGCCAGCACGTCGAGCAGCCGGCGCGTCGGCATCGCGAGGGCGTCGCCGTCGGCGAGAAAGACGCGGCGCACGTCGCCGCCGAAGCGCTCGCCGCAACGGCGGATGCTCGCCAGCACCTCGTCTTCGCCGCGGGCGCGGAAACGCTTCTGCGGCGCGGTGTACATCTCGCAGAACGTGCACCGGTTCCACGAACAACCGTCGGTCACCGGCAGGATCAGCGACTCGGCCTCGCTCGGCGGGCGATAGACGGGATCGACGTAGCGGACGGGAAATTCCTCGATCATGGCGGCCAGGCCGTCAATGCAGCTTCTTCGCATCTCCGCAGCACTGCTTGAACTTGCGTCCGCTGCCGCACGGGCAGGGATCGTTGCGGCCGACCTTGGGCGCTTCGCGCCGCAGGGTTTCCGCGGGAAAGCGCAGGGCCTGCCAGAATTCGTAGACCGCCAGCACCAGGTCGGGCAGGCCCTCGGCCGCCTGTTGCAGCGCCTGCCGCTCGGCCGCCGCGCTCATCCAGGCTTCGCCGTGCTTGAGGACATCCTCCTTGATGGCGCCGTTGAGCAGGAAGAAGTCCTCCATCAGGTCGGACAAGTCTTCGGCGTACTCCCCGGCCGCATCGAGCCAGTCGGCCTGCCCCAGGTGGGAACCGTAGAGGTAGCCGTCGGCCCAGGCGGCGTAGTCGGATTCCCCGGATTCCCCGTCGACCGGGTAGAGGATCAGCTCCGGTTCCTCGCCGCGATAAAGCGTGGCTGCGACCTCGTTGTAAAAACGCATCAGCAGGTCCATGACCTCCTGCATCTGGGCTTCGTTCGCGTAGTCCGGCTCGGCGCCGAGCGCCGCGGCCATCCATTCGCCGGGCAAGACCGGCTCGGGCGCGCTGACGACGGCGCAGAGCAGGCCCTGCAATTCATCCAGACGCATCGCCGCGTCGCCGAATATCTCCGAGCCGAGCAGTTCCTCCAGCCGGTCCAGTTCCCGGTCGCCCAGTGGCAGTGCGTTGCGGAATGGTTCCATGACGATATTCTTGACGTAGAATGTGCGGGCTTCAAGCCTATCAGACCTACTAATCCGCGGGAGGAATACAGATGAACAAATCCGAGCTAGTCGAAGTTGCAGCGAAAGAAGCCGCCATCACCAAAGCCGCCGCCGAGAAGGCGCTGTCCGCCATGATGGCCGCCGTAGTCAAGACCGTCGCCAAGGGCGACACCGTCACCCTCGTCGGTTTCGGCACCTTCAAGTCCGCCAAGCGCGCGGCCCGCACCGGCAAGAACCCGAAGACCGGCGCGACCATCAAGATCGCCGCCACGACCGTGCCGAAGTTCTCCGCCGGCGCCGGCTTCAAGACCGCCGTTGCAGGCAAGAAGGCCGCCGCGAAGAAGAAGTAATCCGGGTTTCGACCGGCAGACAAGGCCCGCCGCGCGCGGGCCTTTTTCTTGGGTACGCCGTGATCAGTGGTGCCCGCTGGCTGACGCCAGCATCTTCTCGGTGCGCTTCTTCCAAGCCTGCTCCAGCGTCAGGCCCACCAGCGATTCGGGCGGCAGGAAGACATCCCAATGCTGCTGAAACAGATCGACATCCTCGCCCGAGTCCATGTGGGCACGGTAAATCTTTTCCTGATAGACCGGGGCACCCGGCAGTGCAACGAGTTCGACGGATTGAATAATCACGGACACCTCCTCGGCAAATTTCAGGGTCTATCCTGCGCCTCTCCCCCGCCATGCTGAAGGCCAAGAATGCGGCCATTTACCCCTCTAGTTCCGATTGAAGTCGGGACCGGAAAGGGATTGGGGGAGTGCCCGTATATACTGTGAAAATGAACGCGCCCCTCGTCGACAAGCGCGGTCGCCGGGTACGCGACCTGCGCATCTCGATCACCGACCGCTGCAACTTCCGTTGCGTCTACTGCATGCCGAAGACGGTATTCGGCCGCGACTATCCCTTCCTGCCGCGTACCGAACTGCTCTCGTTCGAGGAGGTCGTCCGCCTCGCCCGCCTCTTCGTCGCCCAAGGCGTGCAAAAGATACGCCTCACCGGCGGCGAACCCCTGCTGCGCCGCGATCTCGATCAGTTGATCGCCCGGCTGGCCGAAATCCCCGGCCTGGAATTGACGCTGACGACCAACGGCTCGCTGCTGACGCAGCGCGCCCACGCCCTGAAGGCGGCCGGACTGCACCGCGTCACGGTCAGCCTCGATGCGCTCGACGACGCCATCTTCCGGCGCATGAACGACGTCGACTATCCGGTCGCCCAGGTGCTCGACGGCATCGCCGCCGCCGCAACCGCCGGGCTGGCGCCGATCAAGGTCAACATGGTCGTCAAGCGCGGCACCAACGACCATGAAATCCTCGCCATGGCGCGCCACTTCCGCGGCACGGGCCATATCCTGCGCTTCATCGAGTACATGGACGTCGGCAGCTCCAACGGCTGGCGCATGGAGGAAGTCGTGCCGTCGGCGGAAATCGTCCGCCGCATCGGTGCGGAATTCCCCATCGAAGCGGTCGATCCCGGCTATGCCGGCGAAGTCGCCGAGCGCTGGCGCTATTGCGACGGCGGCGGCGAAATCGGCGTCATCTCGTCCGTCACCCACGCCTTCTGTTCGGGCTGCACGCGCGCCCGGCTGTCGACCGAAGGCAAGCTCTACACCTGCCTCTTCGCCCAGCAGGGACACGACCTGCGCCAGTTGCTGCGGGACGGCCGGACCGACGACGAAATCGCGGCACTCATCGCCTCGATCTGGGGAGTACGCGACGACCGCTACTCCGAGATACGCACGGCGCAGACCGCTGCGCAACACAAGATCGAGATGTCCTACATCGGCGGCTGAACGCCGCTGGCGACAAGGTTTCCGCCCATGACCATCCCTACCGTAACCGGCCTCGTTTTCGCCGGCGGCCTCGCCCGCCGCATGGACGGACGCGAAAAAGGGCTGCTGGCGCTGCGCGGCCGGCCGCTGATCGCCCACGTACTGGAGCGCTTCGCACCGCAGGTCGGCGGGATCGTCATCAACGCCAATCGCGAACGCGAGACCTACGTCGGTTTCGGTCATCCGGTGATCGCCGACGTCATCGGCGGTTTCGCCGGCCCGCTGGCCGGCTTGCAGGCGGGCCTCCAGGCCTGCGCCACGCCGCTGCTAGCCACGGCGCCCTGCGATGCCCCCCTGCTCCCGCTCGACCTCGTCGCGCGCCTCCACGACGCCCTGGCGGCCAGCCAGGCGCCCATCGCGGCGGCCAGCACCGGCGGACGCCTGCAACCGACCTTCATGCTCTGCCGCCGCGAGGTCCTCGGCGACCTGGAACGCTACCTGTCGGGCGGCGGCCGCAAGATACACACGTGGCTGGTGGATATGGGGGCGCTGGCCGTACCCTTCGCCGACGAGGCGGCCTTCGCCAACATCAACACGCCCGCGGAACTCGACGCGCTGGAGAGCGCTGCCTGAGTTCCCCCTCAGTCGCCGCGCAACACGCCCAGCGGCGGACGCCGCAAGAGGCTGCGGGTGCCCTGGAAGCCGAACAGCGCCACGCCGACCAGTCCGCACAGCGCTCCCAGCAGCGGCAGGCCCGGCGACGGCACGAAATCGAGATGAAACACCAGCCGCCCGAGGCCCCAGGAAATTCCGGCGGCGCCGAGTCCGCCGAGCAGACCGGCCATGCCGCCCAACGCGGCGAATTCGGCCAGCACGGCGGCGCGCACCTGCGCGTTGCGCGCTCCCAGCGCCCGCATCAGCCCGAGATCGGCGGCGCGCTCGTCCTGGCCGGACTGCAACGCCGCCATGAGCACGGCGATGCCGGCCAGCAGGGCGAAACCGAACACCGCCTGCACGGCGCGCGCCACCTGGTCGAAGGTCGCGTGCAACTGATGCACGAGCGCCTCGACGTCGATGACCGTCAGGTTCGGAAAGCGGTGCACCAGTTCGTTGACGATGCCGCGCTGTTCCGGAGCCAGATGGAAGCTGGTGATGTAGCTGGCCGGATAGGACGCCAGCGCACCCGGCGGCGCGATGACGAAGAAATTGACGCGCATCGAGTCCCAGTCGAGCTTGCGCAAACTGGTGATACGCGCGGCGAGGCGCACGCCGGCGATCTCGTAGCCGATCTCGTCGCCCAGCTTCAGGCCCAGGGTTTCCGCCAGCCCCTGTTCGACCGAGTATTCCGTCGTCGCCGCGGCGCCGTGCCAGCGGCCGGCAGTGACCGTGTTGCCGGCCGGCAGTTGCGCGGCCCAGGACAGATTGAACTCGCGATCGACCAGCCGCTGGGCACGCTCGTCGGCGAAATCGGCCGGCCCCACCGGGCGGCCGTTCACCGCCACCAGGCGGCCGCGCACCATGGGCTCCAACTGCGGCCGCGCGACGCCATGCCCGGCGAGGAAGTCGGCGACCGCCGCACGCTGGTCGGGCTGCACGTTGATGAGGAAGCGATTCGGCGCATCGGCGGGCACTTTCGCCTTCCAGGCATCGAGCAGGTCGGCACGCCCGACGGTGAGCAGCAGCAGGGTCGTGATGCCCAATCCGAGCGCCACGGTCTGCACCACCGTCGCCCGCTGGCGCCGCCGCAGGCTGGCGAAGCCGTAGCGCCAGCCGGCACCGGCGCGCACGCCTTGCGTGGCGGTGAGCAGCAGCCGCGCCACGCCGGCATACAGCAGCACCGCGACGGAGAACCCCGCCAGGACGACGCCGCCGAGAGTCCGATCCTCGGCTACCCAGAACATCAGCGCCGCCAGCAGCACCATGCCGACGCCGTAGGCGGCGAGCGAGGTCGGTTCCGCCGCCGTCCATTCGCGGCGCAGCACGCGCACCGTCGGCACGCGTTTGAGGCGCAGCAGCGGCGGCAGGATGAAGCCGGCGACGAGCAGGTTGCCGACGGCCATGCCCTGCAACCAGGGCAGCCCGCCCGGCGCCGGCAAGGCTTGCGAAATCAGCCCGGCAAGCAGGGTCTGCAAACCGAGCTGCACGGCGAAGCCGGCGACGCAGCCGAGGGCGGTGGCCGCGAGCCCGAACAGGAAGAACTCGCCGCCGTGGATGGCGAGGATTTGCGCCTCGCGTGCGCCGAGGCAACGCAGCACGGCGCAGCTGTCGAGATGGCGGCGCACGTAGCGGTCGGCCGCCAGGCCCATCGCCACGGCGGCGAGAATCACCGCCAAGAGGGCCGCCAGCCGCAGGAAGCGCTGCGCGCGTTCGAGCATGTTGCGCACTTCGGGGCGCGCGTTGTCCATGCTCTCCAGGCGTTCGCCGCGCCCCAGGCGGCTCTCGGCCCAGCGTTGGTAGGCATCGACGACGAGGCGCTCGCCGGCGAGGTGCAAGCGATAGCCGATGCGGCTGCCGGGCTGGACGAGCCTGGTCGACGGCAGGTCGGCGAGGTTCATCATCAGGCGTGGCGCCAGCGAAAAAAAATTGATGCCGCGGTCGGGATCGAGGGTCAGGACGGCGGCCGGATCGAGCGCCGCCGCGCCCAGTTGCAAGGACGTTCCGGGCCGGGCATCGAGCGCCGAGGCGAGGCGCTCGTCGAGCCAGGCCTGCCCCGGCGCCGGCACCTCGCGGGTCTCGCCATCGGCGGCATTGAGCGCCGCCGCCACGCGCAGGGTGCCGCGCAGGGGATAGCCGGCGGACACCGCCTTGATCTCGGCCAGTTGCGCGCGGCCATCGACGGACACCATGCTCGGAAAGGTCGCGCTCTCGGCGACGAGCAGTCCGCGCCGCGCCGCTTCGCTGCGGAAGTCGTCGCTCCAGGGATGGTCGGCGACCAGCAGCAGGTCGCCGCCGAGCAACTGGTGGGACTCCAGCGTCAAGGCCTGCTGCACGCGGTCGGCGAGGAAGCCGACGCTGGTCATGGCGGCGACGGCCAGCACCAGCGCAACGCCCAGCACGGTCAGCTCGCCGGCCCGCAGGTCGCGCACCAGCATGCGCAGCATCAGGCGCCAGGTGTTCACAGCGAGCGCAGCGTCTCCACCGCCTGTTCGACGCGTTCCAGCGCGATCACCTCGATGCCCTTGATCGGCTGCTTGGGCGCGTTCGCCTTGGGCACCAGCGCATGGGTGAAGCCGAGCTTGGCGGCTTCCTTCAGGCGCTCCTGGCCGCGCGGCGCCGGACGGATCTCGCCGGCCAGGCCGACTTCGCCGAAGGCCACCATCTTCGCCGGCAGCGGCCGGCTGCGCAAGGACGAGACGATGGCCAGCAGCACGGCGAGGTCGGCCGCCGGCTCCTGAATGCGCACGCCGCCGACGGCATTGACGAACACATCCTGGTCGAAGCAGACGATGCCGGCATGGCGATGCAATACCGCCAGCAGCATCGCCAGGCGCGTGCTTTCCAGTCCCACCGTGAGCCGGCGCGGACTCGGACTGTGGGCGGCGTCGACCAGCGCCTGCACTTCGACCAGCAGCGGCCGCGTGCCTTCCTGCGTCACCAGCACGCAGGAGCCGGAAACTTCCTGCGCGTGCTGCGACAGGAACAGCGCCGACGGATTGGATACCCCGCGCAGGCCCTTGTCGGTCATGGCGAAGACGCCGAGTTCGTTGACCGCGCCGAA
>CAZWFC010000029.1:0-24655 GCA_964632965.1 uncultured Rhodocyclaceae bacterium | reverse complement strand
TGCCTCCAGCCTTCACAGCGCCTACACCTATCGGCTGTTCAGGTTTTTAAAGAACGTTTGCTGCCGTGCAGCGAGAGGGGCGCATTATACGGACAGAAAAGTATCGGTCAACACTTTCTGCGAATATTTTTATCCGACAGCGAAAATAGCTTCGACGCACTCGATGTCAGGTGAGTTTTACGCGCGCGAACTTCCGCTTTCCGACCTGCAGTACAACGGTTTCTCCGACCGACAGCGCCAGATTCTTATCGGTGACCTTCTCGCTGTTCGCCCGCACGCCGCCGCCTTCTATCATGCGGAAAGCTTCCGAGGTGCTCGACACCAAGCCGGCCTGTTTCAGCACTTGTGCAATGGAAGCGGCGGGCAGTGCAAGCTCCGGCATGTCATCGGGCAAAGCGCCGCGCTGGAACCGCGCTTCGAAATCGGCCAACGCCTCTACGGCATCCTTCTGTGCATGGAAGCGGGCGACGATTTCCTGGGCCAGAATCACTTTGACGTCGCGCGGATTGCGCCCCTCGCCGACCTCGCGCTTCAGTTTGGCAATTTCTTCGTTGCCGCGGAAGGACAGCAGATCATAGTAGCGCCACATCAACTCATCGGACACCGACATCAGCTTGCCGAAGATTTCTTTCGGCGACTCGGCAATGCCCACATAGTTGCCGAGCGACTTCGACATCTTGTTGACGCCATCAAGCCCCTCCAGCAGCGGCATCATCAAGACGCATTGCGGGGCCTGGCCATAATGCTTCTGGAGTTCGCGCCCGACCAGCAGGTTGAACTTCTGGTCGGTGCCGCCGAGTTCGACGTCGGCCTTCATGGCGACGGAATCGTAACCCTGGCAGAGCGGGTACAGGAATTCGTGGATGGCTATCGGCTGTCCGTTGGCATAACGCTTGGAGAAGTCGTCGCGTTCGAGCATGCGCGCCACCGTGTGCAGGGCCGCAAGCTTGATCATGCCCGCGGCGCCCAGAGGCTCGAACCATGTCGAGTTGAAACTGACCTCGGTCTTCTCCGGGTCGAGTATCTTGAATACTTGGTCCCGGTAGGTCTCGGCGTTCTTGAGTATCTGCTCTCTGGATAACGGCGGGCGGGTCGCATTCTTGCCCGTCGGGTCGCCGATCATGCCGGTGAAGTCGCCGATCAGGAACATGACGTGATGCCCGAGTTCCTGGAAATGGCGCAGCTTGTTGATGAGAACGGTGTGCCCCAGATGCAGGTCAGGCGCCGTCGGATCGAAGCCGGCCTTGACGCGCAGCGGCCTGCCGCTCTTCAGTTTTTCGACGAGTTCCGCCTCGATCAGGAGTTCGTCGGCGCCGCGCTTTATCAGTGCGAGTTGGGATTCGATGTCGGCCATGAATGGGTACCCGATTTGACGAAAGGGGGATTTTTGCTACACTCGCCCGACTTCAATGCCGGTCAGACCACCCTTGAACAGCGAAAAGAGCCGGATTCTAGCGCAACTCCAAAGCTACCGCGCAGCAAAGCCGGGCCCCTTCTGGGCCACCATCGGCATCGCCGGCGTATCGCTTTTCGGCATGGTGGCGGCCTTTGGCACTGCGCCCACAACCCATGAAATACAGGGCTTTCAGCAGACGGTCGTGGAGCAACTGGCACAGCCACGGCTGGGCTTGGTGGAGACCGCCGGTGACGTATTCATGCGCGAAGAACGCGTCCAGCGCGGCGATACCGTCGAGAGCCTGCTGTCCCGACTCGGTGTGCGCGAGAGCGAAGCCATCGAGTTCCTGCGCAGCAGCCGCGATGCGCAAGCGATCTCCCGCCAACTGAGCCCGGGCAAGAACGTCACCGCCCGCGTCGGCTCGCAGGGCGAATTGCTGTCGCTGATATTCCCTTTGAATGGGGGCAAGGATTCCGCCTTGACCGTCGATCGGCAACCCGGCGGTTTCAAAGCCGTCGAACAGCCGTTGCAGTTGGAAACACAAGTCCTGATGAAGTCGGCCGAGATCCGCTATTCGCTGTTTGGCGCCTCGGATGCGGCCGGCATCCCGGATTCCGTCGCCACGCAGCTTGCCGACATCTTCGGCGGCGACATCGATTTTCACCGCGATCTGCGCAAGGGCGACCGCTTCTCGGTCATCTACGAAGCCGTCAATCACCTCGGCAAGCTGGTTCGCACCGGCCGCATCCTCGCCGCCGAATTCGTGAATAACGGCAAGAACTACCGCGCGGTATGGTTCCAGGGCAACGATGGCCAGGGCGGCTACTACACCGCCGACGGCAAGAACATCCGCAAGGCTTTCCTGCGTTCGCCTCTTGAATTCTCCCGCATCACCTCCGGATTCACCACCGCACGCTTCCATCCCGTCCTGCAGAAATGGCGTGCCCACAAGGGCATCGACTACGGTGCCGCCGTCGGAACGCGCGTGAAGGCAACGGGCGATGCGACGGTCGAATTCGTCGGAACCCAAGGTGGCTACGGCAAAGTCGTCATACTGCGCCACCAGAGCCGGTACACCACGCTCTACGGCCACCTTTCCGGTTTTGCCTCCGGCCTCAGGAAAGGCATGCGCGTAGCGCAGGGAGACATCGTCGGCTTCGTCGGCGCGACGGGGCTCGCCAGCGGGCCCCATCTACATTATGAATTCCGCATCAACGACGTGCATCAGAATCCGCTGGCCATCGCCCTGCCCAGCGCGCCGCCGCTGGCGGCGCATCAGATGGCCCGCTTCCGCGATCTGGCCCAGTCGCAACTGGCTCGCATCGACATGATCCGCGGATCCAACCTGGCCTTGCTCGACTGATTCGCCCCCCATGCCCGCGGAGTTTTATGTCGGGCTCATGTCGGGCACCAGCCTGGACGGCATAGACGCCGCGCTGGTCGATTTTTCGGATGTCCGTCCCCGCTGCCTCGCCACCCACTTCCGCCCCTATTCCGAAGACCTGCGTACCGCCGCACTGGCGATACAGACACCCGAAAACGATGAGCTGCACCGCGCCGCCTTACTCGCGAATCAGCTGGCCGACGTTTACGCCGCGGCGGTCGACCAACTTCTCGCCAAGGCCGAGGTTGCTCCACGCTCGATTCGCGCCATCGGCTGCCACGGCCAGACGGTACGCCACGTACCGGCTTCAGGCTACACCCTGCAACTCAACAACCCGGCCCGGCTTGCCGAGAAAACCGGCATTGCCGTCGTTGCGGACTTCCGCAGCCGCGACATCGCCGCAGGCGGCCAAGGCGCTCCCCTGGTGCCCGCCTTCCACGACGTCGTATTCCGGGTGCCGGATCGTCATCGGGTCATCGCGAATATCGGCGGCATAGCCAACCTGACCGATCTCGCGCCGGGCAAGCCGACCGGCGGTTTCGATTGCGGCCCCGGCAACATGCTGCTCGACGCGTGGATACTCCGCCATCGCGGCGTGCCTTACGATGAAGGCGGCCGCTGGGCAGGCCAGGGACAGGTCTTGCCCGAACTGTTGGCACGCTTGCGCAGCGATGCGTTTTTCGCCGCCCCCCCGCCGAAAAGTTGCGGCCGCGAAGAATTCGGCATCGCGTGGCTGGACAGCCGGCTTGACGGCAGCGAAGCGCCAGCGGATGTCCAGGCGACGCTCGTCGCCATTACTGCGGCGGGAATTGTCGATGCCACCGAGCGCTGGTGCGGCTGCCCGGCGGAGTTATATGTCTGCGGCGGCGGCGCCCACAATGCCGCGCTGATGGCGGCGCTGCGCGCCGGGATTCCGGCGGCGACGATCGACACCACGGCGGCGCTCGGCATGCCTCCCGACTGGGTCGAAGCCGTCGCCTTCGCTTGGCTCGCCTTCCGCACACTGCATCATCTGCCGGGCAATCTGCCGGAAGTCACCGGAGCCAAAGGACCGCGCATACTCGGCGCGGTTTATCCCGCCTGAAAATCGCTCTCGGGCGGCGTCAGTGCAGGCTAACTGCCATGGGCGCACGTTGCGCCGAGACCAAAAGCAGAAGGGGCGCCGCAGCGCCCCTTCGCGACACATTCGACTACCGTGTCAGGCGGAGAAGGACGAGCCGCAACCGCAGGTGCTGGTCGCGTTCGGATTCTTGATGACGAACTGCGAACCCTGAAGGCCCTCGGAATAATCGATCTCCGCGCCGACCAGATACTGGTAGCTCATGGGATCGACGAGGAGTGTGACGCCGTTCTTTTCCATCGCCGTGTCGTCTTCGTTGGCGGTTTCCTCGAAAGTGAAACCGTACTGGAAACCGGAGCAGCCGCCGCCGGTGACGAAGACGCGCAGCTTCAATTCAGGATTGCCTTCCTCCTGAATCAGTTCCTTGACTTTGTTGGCCGCATTGTCGGTGAAGACGAACGGGCTGGGCATATCGGTCGGTGCATTCATATCGTTTTCTCCTGTTGGTACTGCTGGGGTCGGGGAATTATCAATCGATCTGCGCAACCGGTCAATTGCTGGAAGCCAGTTTCAACTCGACAGCCTTGGCTTGAACACCCTGATGGATCAGGCGCCCCTGAACGACCGCGCCCAGATGCATCTCGATGTTGTTGTACTCGACATCCCCTGTGACCCGTGCGCGCGGCTGGAGTTCCAGAAAGTCCTTCGCATGGACGGGACCGATCACCGTGCCGTTGATGACCAGACGGGAAACACTGATCTCGCCTTCGATACGGGCGTGTTCGCTGACCACCAGGGTGCCGGGCTGATCGCCCGACGCGTGCACATTGCCCTTGACTTCGCCATCGATGCGCAAGCCGCCGGCGAAGGAAATATCGCCGGAGATCGTCGTTCCTGCGCCGATCAGGCTGTCGATGCGATTCTGGGTCTTGCCGGATTTCTGGAACAGCATGGACGGGCCTCCTACAAATTGACGGTCTGGGCGGCTCGCACCGCCCCATCCTGCATCAAGCGTATCTCGAAACTTTTTGGCTTCGCCCCCGTTGGCAGCGTGAACATGCCGTCGATGCGCCGGAAATGCTTGAAAACCACCGCAAAACGACTTGCATCCGGATCGTTGGGGCGGGGGAAAGTCATCATACCATCGGCGCCCGCGGACTGTAAGGCGACGACGACCTGAACGCTGCCCTTGAATTCGCGCCCGCGCTGCTCGCCGTTCTGCGCCACGAGAAACTGATAGCGGTAGCGCCCACTGTTACCGTCGGCCAGTACGCGTAGCCGGCTGATCGAAAGCGCACTCTCCTTGCTGTCCCCCTGGGCCAATCGCTCGAATACCGCGTTCTCTTCCTTGAGCCGGTTGTTCTCGGACTCGAGCATCTTCACTTGCGCCGTCAGTTGCTGTTGTGCCGTGCGCTCGATTTGCAGGCTGCTTTCACTGGCATTGCTGGTCGCCCGCAGCTTGGTGACTTCAGCTTCGAGTTCGGCGACCCTCTCGTGCAGGCTGCCGATTTCCTGGGCCGACTCGCTGCGATCGAAACCGGCAATGCGGCGACCGGCATCGTACACCCAGCCGGCCAGCGCCAATGCCAATGCCCCGGTCACGACGACACCCAGCGCGCGCCAATACCACGGCACATGGGTGCGCACGGTCACCCGCGGCGCCGTAATGCCGAAGCGGCTGCGCAGCCGGCGCAGCTTCAGGGCAAGACGGGAACTTGGGTAAGGCCCGCGCATTCGTCGCAACCGAACATCAGGTTCATATTCTGTACTGCCTGCCCCGCCGCGCCCTTGACGAGGTTGTCGATCACCGACAGGACCACCAGCATGTCGCCCCCCTGGGGCCGATGGACGGCGATGCGGCAGGTGTTCGCCGCGCGCACCGAACGTGTCTCGGGATGCGATTTCGGCGGCAGGATGTCGACAAAAGGCTCGCCGGCGAAACGCTTCTCGAACAAGGCCTGGAAATCCTCCTCGCGCGTTATGCGCGCGTAGAGAGTGGCATGAATGCCGCGAATCATCGGCGTGAGATGCGGCACGAAGGTCAGCCCCACCTCGCGCCCGGCGGCCAGCGCCAGGCCCTGGCGGATTTCCGGCAAATGACGGTGACCCGGCACCCCGTAAGCCTTGAAGTTGTCGGCCGCCTCGGGAAACAGCGTATGCGTCTCCGCCTTGCGTCCGGCGCCGGAGACACCGGATTTGGCGTCGGCGATCAAATGTTCGAGTTCAATGCAACCGGCTTCGACGAGGGGCAGGAAACCGAGCTGCGTCGCCGTTGGATAGCAGCCCGGGTTGGCTATCAGGCGCGCCGTCCGGATCCGGTCGCGATTGACTTCGGGCAAGCCATAGACCGCTTCGGCGACGAGATCGGGGGCGGCATGCGTCATGCCGTACCACTTTTCCCACAGCGCAATGTCCTTGATGCGAAAGTCGGCGGCCAGATCGATGACCCGCACGCCCGCAGTCAGCAAAGCGCCGGCCTGCTGCATGGCGATACCGTTGGGTGTGGCGAAAAACACCACGTCGCACTGTTCCAGCGGAGCCTCCTTCGGATCGGAGAATTTCAGCGCGACCCGGCCGCGCAGGCTCGGAAACATGTCCGCCACCGCGGTGCCCGCTTCGCCGCGCGAGGTGATGGCCGCCAGTTCCACTCCCGGATGCTGGGCCAGAAGCCGCAGCAGTTCCACGCCGGTGTAGCCGGTGCCGCCAACGATGCCAACTTTTATCATGTCGCCTTTCTCCCAGAGAGTTCCGAATGGTAACGCGGAAAGCGGCGGCGCGTCCGCAAGGCCGCATCGCGACGCCGGCCGAAGCCCGCCGGATCGGCGGTGCACCGAAGCCGCCGGCGAAATAAAAAAGCCGCCCGAGGGCGGCTTTTCCGGGATCGCAAGCGATCAGCGCTTGGAGAACTGCTTGCGACGGCGGGCCTTGTGGAAACCGACCTTCTTGCGTTCGACTTCGCGCGCGTCCCGCGTGACGAAGCCGGCCTTGGAGAGCGCGGGCTTCAGGGTTTCGTCGTATTCGATCAGCGCGCGGGTGATGCCGTGACGCACCGCGCCGGCCTGGCCGGACTCGCCGCCACCGCAGACGTTCACCATGATGTCGAAGGTGCCGACATGCTCGGTCAGTTCGAGCGGCTGGCGCACGACCATGCGGCCGGTTTCGCGCGAGAAGAACTCATCGACCGGCTTGTCGTTCACGACGAACTTGCCGCTACCGGACTTCATGAACACACGCGCTACCGCAGTCTTGCGGCGGCCGGTGCCGTAGTAATAGTTGGCTGCCATGTTCTTGTTCCTGTCAGAGTTCCAGGGCTTTGGGCTGCTGCGCCGTATGGGGATGATCGCCGCCGGCATAGCACTTCATTTTCTTCAGCATCGCATAGCCCAGAGGACCCTTGGGCAACATCCCCTTGACGGCCTTTTCGAGGACGCGCGCCGGGAAACGCTGCTGGAGCTTGGTGAAGTTGGTCTCGTAAATACCGCCGGGATAACCGGAATGGCGGAAATACTTCTTGTCCTGCGCCTTGTTGCCGGTGACACGCAGCTTCTCGACATTGACGACGACAATATAGTCGCCAGTATCGACATGGGGCGTGAACTCCGGCTTGTGCTTGCCGCGCAGGCGGCGGGCAATCTCGGTAGCCATACGGCCGAGCACCTTGTCCGTCGCATCAACGACGAACCAGTCGCGCTTGACTTCATGCGGCTTGGCGGAAAAGGTTTTCATGGTGTTCCTCAACTTCACTCGCCCGGCCCAAGGAAAGGAACCGGCGCTTTGCGGAAAGCCGCGCATTGTATTAGGAATCTCCCGCTCATGTCAAACCTGCTTGAAATAAAGCCGACATGAGCCAAAAAAAAGCGCAACCCAGCTGGGGTTGCGCTTAATCCACACCAAAGGAGGAGGGTGGAGGAGACAACGGAGGAAACTGCATCAAGCAACGCTGATACAACTTCGATGGACAAATTATTCCAGAACGAATTGTGCAATGCAAGATTTTTTTGTGCATTGCGACAAATTTTTTCTATCACTACCAACCATGCAACTTATGGATATATTTATCAATTTGTTAGACACAATAGAATAGTTGAGTCGATTACAAATGCATTAACAGAAACCGCCAACATCGGTCCTCGGTGAGCGATTCTCCGCAACGCATCAATTCCGCAGCGTATGGAATATTCGCGGCGTAAAATGTCGGCTTCACGTTTTTTTCCGGGAAAGAAATCACATGGAATGCACCGTTCGCTGGCACGAAGGCATGAGCTTCATCGCTGAAACCGGTAGCGGTCACCTGGTCGCCATGGACGGGGCACCCGAGGCCGGGGGACGCAATCTGGCGCCGCGCCCGATGGAACTCCTGCTGGCAGGAACCGGCGGCTGCACCGCCTTCGATATCGTCATGATCCTGAAACGCGGACGCCAGGATGTCGCCGGCTGCGAGGTGAAGCTCACCGCCGAGCGCGCGGAAACCGACCCCAAGGTATTCACCCGCATCAACATGCATTTCATCGTCACGGGCAAGGGACTGAAAGCCGATGCCGTCGAGCGCGCCGTCAAGCTCTCGGCGGAAAAATACTGTTCCGCCTCGATCATGCTCGGCAAGACCGCCGCGATAACCCACACCGCGGAAATCGTCGAGGCCTGACGCCCGCCCGCTACACCCAGTAGGCGGTGCGCGTCATCGCCTGCGACGCCAGCCGCATCGCCGTCTTTACCGGCATCGGCAATTCGGCTGCCCCCAAACGCACCGCCTTGGCGGCATGGCGGACTTCGTCGACTTTCATCTGGGCCAGGACCGCCTGCGAACGACTGTCCTGCGCCGGCAGGCGGCCGAGGTGATCCGTCAGATGCGCCTCGACCTGACGCTCGGTTTCCGCCAGGAAACCCAGATTCCAGCGGTCGCCCAACTTGCCGGCCACCAGACCCATGGCCAGGGAACCGGCATACCAGAGCGGGTTCAGGAAACTCTTGCGCCCGCCCAGTTCCGCAATGCGCCGTTCCGTCCAGTTGAGGTGCTCGGTTTCCTCCCACGCCGCCGCTTGCAGCGCCCGCCGGATGGACTGGTCCTGCGACATGATGGCCTGCCCCTGGTACAGGGCCTGGGCGCAGACCTCGCCGCAATGATTCACGCGCATCAGGCCCGCCGCATGGCGACGCTCGGCCGCCGTCTGTTCCGCCTCGGGCAACTCGGCGCCGGGCATGGAACGTACCGTCGGCGCCGGGGCCAGCACGGTGCGCAAGGCCTTGTCGAATTCGATAATCAACGAATCGAACATGCTCACTTCGCGTCCGGATGCTTGCCCAGCTTCAGCGCATTGCGCCCCTCGTCCGGGTTGCGTATCGGAACCAGGCTGGGACAAAAATAATCGCGGCTCAACGCGGCATGATGCCGGTTGACAGGCTTGTTCTCGATCGGCTTCCACTCGCTGACGCGCGCCTTGGCCCAGGTGCCGTCGGCGCGGCCGGTGGCGTAGAGCCGGTACTCTATCGCGGCGCAGCGCAGGCCCTCGAAGCTGATGTTGGTGGCGCCGCCGGATGTCTTGACCACCATGGCATAGCGCACCACTTCGTCGGTGCCGACGCTGATCGACTTGGCGTCGATGAAGAACCGGTTGGCGGTACCCGCGCTGACGTAGAACTCCAGCAGATCTTCGTCTTTCGGGAACTCCGGCAGGGTCGATTCCGCCTCCTGCCATTTCGGTTCGTCGGGATCCTCTTCCCATTTGCGGAAGTGGATGTCGGCCCACGCCAGCTGGCATGCTAACAGCGTCGCGAACAGGAACAACGGGCGATGCAGTGCTTTCATTCCACGTGCCCGGTGACCTGCCAGCGCGGCTTGCGCTCGGCGGAATGCATGAACAGATGGCGCGCCAGCTCGGTCAGCGCCAGCTCATAGACTTCGCGCTTGAATTCGATCACCGAATCCAGCGGCACCCAGTAGTCGCTCCAGCGCCAGGCATCGAACTCCGGCTTTTCGGTCGCCCGCAGCGAGACGTCGGAATCCCTGCCCAGCAAGCGCAGCAGGAACCAGATCTGTTTCTGGCCTTTATAGGAATGGCGCCACTCGCGCCGTATCCAGTGTTTGGGCACGTCGTAGCGCAGCCAGTCGCGCGTGCGGCCCAGAATGCGGACATGATCCGGCAACAGCCCCGTCTCCTCGTGGAGTTCGCGGAACATGGCCTGCTCGGGCGTTTCGCCCTTCTTGATGCCCCCTTGCGGGAACTGCCACGAATGTTCGCGAATCCGCTTGCCCCAGAAGACCTCGTTTCTGCTGTTGGCCAGGATAATGCCGACGTTCGGGCGATAGCCATCACGGTCGAGCATGATGCAACCTTCGAATGTTTGACTGCCGATCATTGTTCCACAACCGCCGAACAGTGGAAAGCAGCGGCGCAACTGTAAAATGCCGCTTTTTCTCCGGACGGGAACCCAGCACATGCGCGCCAGTCAGTTTTTCATCTCCACGCTCAAGGAAGCTCCGGCCGACGCGGAAGTCGTCAGCCAGAAACTCATGCTGCGCTCCGGCATGATCCGGCGCAGCGCCGCCGGCATCTACACCTGGATGCCGATGGGCCTGCGCGTCGTGCGCAAGGTCGAAAAGATCGTGCGCGAGGAAATGAACCGCGCCGGCGCCATCGAGCTCTTCATGCCCGCCGTGCAGCCCGCCGAACTCTGGCAGGAATCCGGCCGCTGGGAGAAATACGGCCCCGAACTGCTGCGCTTCAAGGACCGCCACCAGCGCGACTTCGTCATCGGCCCGACGCACGAGGAAGTCATCACCGACATCGTGCGGCGCGAAATCAAGAGCTACCGGCAGTTGCCGAAGCACTTCTACCAGATCCAGACCAAGTTCCGCGACGAGATCCGCCCGCGCTTCGGCGTCATGCGCGGCCGCGAATTCACCATGAAGGACGGCTACTCCTTCCACAGTTCCTTCGAGGATCTGGAACGCGAATACCGCCGCATGTACGAGACCTACAGCCGCATCTTCGCGCGCCTGGGCTTGCAGTTCCGCGCCGTCGCGGCCGACACCGGCTCCATCGGCGGCACCGGCTCGCACGAGTTCCACGTACTGGCCGACTCCGGCGAGGACGCCATCGCCTTCTGCCCGGATTCCGAATACGCCGCCAACGTCGAACTGGCGGAAGCGCTCGCCCCCGCCGCACCGCGCGGCGCGGCGATCGAAGCCATGGAAAAGAAGGCCACGCCCGGCAAGATCCGCTGCGAGGACGTCGCCGACATCCTCGGCACCGCGCTGACGCGGACGGTGAAGGCCATCGCCGTCATGCACGACGGCGAATTCTCGCTGCTGCTGATCCGCGGCGACCACAACCTGAACGAGATCAAGGTCAACAAGCTGCCCGGCCTCGATCCCTTCCGCTTCGCCACCGATGCCGAGGTCGAACAGTTCCTCGGCTGCCGCCCCGGCTACATCGGCCCGGTCGGCGTCGATCGCAGCAAGATCCGCATCGTCGCCGACCGCACCGTCGCGGCGATGGACAACTTCGTCTGCGGCGCCAACGACGCCGGCTTCCACCTGACCGGCGCCAACTGGGGCCGCGACCTGCCCGAGCCCGACTTCGTCGCCGACATTCGCAACGTCGTCGCCGGCGATCCCTCGCCCGACGGCAAGGGCGTCCTCGACCTCTGCCGCGGCATCGAAGTCGGCCATATCTTCCAGCTGCGCACCGCGTATGCCGAAGCGCTGAAATGCAGCTTCCTCAACGAGCAGGGCAAGGAGCAGATCATGGAAATGGGCTGCTACGGCATCGGCATCACGCGCATCGTCGGCGCCGCCATCGAACAGGGCAACGACGACAAGGGCATCTTCCTGCCCGCCGCCATCGCCCCCTTCGAACTCGTCATCGTCCCCATGGGCTGGGGCAAGTCGCCGGCCGTGCGCGAGGCCGCCGAGGCACTTTACGGTGAACTGAGCGCCGCAGGCATCGACGTCATCCTCGACGACCGCGACGAGCGGCCCGGCTCCATGCTGGCCGACTGGGAACTGATCGGCGCCCCCCACCGCGTCGTCATCGGCGAACGCGGCCTCAAGGAAGGCCTGGTCGAATATCAGGGCCGCCGCGACGCCGAAGCCACCAAGCTGCCGCTGGCGGACATCGCCGCCTTCGCGCGCGGGAAGGTATGCGGCTGAAGAACTGGCTCGCGGCCGCCGTCCTGGCCGCCGCGAGCCACGCCTGGGCGGGCAACCAGCAATACGAACCGCTCGCCGCCAGCGTGCAGGCCGCCCTGCATGCGGCCGTGGCCGACCGCGCCTCGCCCGAACCGAAGTTCGCCAATCTCCAGGAGAAGATCTCCTGGCTCACGGAGATGTCGCGCCGCCTCGAAAAGCGCATGCCCGACCGCCGTGGCCGGCTCGAATTCCTGCGCACCGTCCATTACGAGGCCCAGCGGGCGGGACTCGATCCCCAACTGGTGCTCGGCCTCGTCCAGGTGGAAAGCGGTTTCCACAAGTACGCAGTGTCGTCGTCCGGCGCCCGCGGCTACATGCAGGTGATGCCGTTCTGGGTGAAACTCATCGGCAGCAAGGACAACAACCTGTTCCACCTGCGCACCAACTTGCGCTACGGCTGCACCATCCTGCGCCACTATCTGGATATCGAAAAAGGCGACCTGTTCCGCGCGCTCGGTCGCTACAACGGCAGCCTCGGCCAGGCCGAGTATCCGAACATGGTGCGCGGGGCGTGGGAAAAACAGTGGAACTGGGGGCCGCGGGTCATCCAGGCAGTGCGATGAGGTTTGGGTTTGCCGGGACTCGCCCCGGCGGGCGAGTTACTTTCTTGCTGCGCGGCAAGAAAGTAACCAAACGGGTTTGCCAAACGAGGCGCCCCGCCGCCCCGGCCCTGCGGGCTCCCCTCGCTCCAGACCACCGGCCCGGCCGGCCGCTAAACTCGCTGCGCTCAGACAACGCGGCCGGAAACCCCGGTCCGGCGGTCCTCCGCTCGGCGGGGCAGAGGGGGCAACCACTATCGGTCTGCTATTTCCGTGCGGAACGCTATGGACGACCAATGCCAGGCCTGACATGCGGGCCGCAACAATTCGCACCGCTGCTATTCGACGTTTCGCGCCACGAATCAGAGGCGAAAAGTCCGCGCGGCAGCGTTATCGAAAAATACTACCCGCCTATGTACCCATTGCAGCTGGTTAGCGTTCTCCAAACCCGCCGCTCAAGGAATCGAGTTCAAAGAAAACTGAAGGGCATATTGATGAAGGCATTAGCCACCCCACTCGCTGGGGGCAAGATGTCGGGTTCAGTTGTTTCTACCGTTCATCCGAATTATCCGAACCTCACATGACAAACCTCAGCGTGCATTGCAGGTCACAATCCGCTCTGCCAACCTGTCGAGATTCTCGTTTAGTTTCGTCTCACATCCCCAAATCGTCAGGCATCGCCATCCTGCTTTCCGCAGCGCCGCTGCGTTCCTCTTATCTCTGGCGACGTTCAGCTCGAATTTTCCCATCCAGAATTTGACGTTGCTCTTCGGCATACTTGCATATCGACAACCCCGGTGTCGATGCCAAAAACAGCCATGCACAAAGACGACCGTCCGATATTTCGGCAAAACGATATCAGGCTTCCCCGGCAACTCCTTGCCATGTAAGCGGTACCGGAAGCCGAGGGCATGCAAATACTTTCTAACGGTCAGTTCCGGCGTCGTGTTTTCACTGCGGACCCGCGACATAAGCCAGCTTCGTCGATTTACCGACAGCCGATCCATTGGAACTACTCCGTTCGATCCAAGTTATTCAGTCTGGCGCTTCTATGCCGATCACCGCAATATCAGCCGAGGCCCCCATTGTCCTTCGATCGACAGTAGGCCCGCGCGCGTTTAGAATAGCGGGAAGCATAATTATGGTACTCCTTAATGTCCGTCGATCCCATTGTCATAGATGCGTTTTCAGGCGTGGGTGGGCTCAGTTTGGGAGCCGCACGGGCCGGTTTCCGGATCGCCGCCGCTGTCGAACTCGACGAGCGCGCATTAGCTACGCACAAAATCAATTTTCCCAACACGGCACATATTCGAAAAGACGTCGGCTTACTTTCGGCCGAGGCTCTGCTAACCGAATTGTCTCTCCGTCCTACTTCTGTTCACGGGCTGATCGGGGGACCACCCTGCCAGGGTTTCAGCCACATCGGACGACAGGCTGCGGACGACCCTCGCAATTCGCTATTTGGAAGTTTTTTTCGTTTGGTGGCGCAGCTTAGACCAGTTTTTTTTCTTGCCGAGAACGTGCCGGGACTGCTCGCCGATCGAAATACGCAGACACGACTCGACGCGCTTTCCTTGATACCTAAGGACTATTGCCTACTACAGCCGATCAAGGTCAAGGCCAGCGATTACGGTGCACCGACGATTCGTACGCGCATATTCTTCATCGGCTACGATCCAACACGTATCGCCGCAATGACGGAAGCTGATTTTCTTCCGAAGCCGACGACCGACGACGTTCGCGTCGGAGACGCGTTGCGCCACCTTCCGAAGTTGCGCGCCCACTGGTCAACTCTGGAAGAAAGCTGGCGATCAGTTGGCGAGCTTGGCGATTCCGCATTCGAGCAACGAATCAAGGATGCCGTACCTGCCATGATCGGTGACAAGGACGCGATACGCCTTTATCGCAACAAGAGGCTGGCGTCTGGCTTTCTCGGGACTGTCCATACTCCAGGGACGATTGAGCGCTTTAGCCTACTTCGATTCGGAGAGTTTGATGCCGTATCGAAGGGGACCCGACTCGATCCAGGCGGATACTGCCCCACGCTGAGAGCCGGAACGGGACCCGAGCGCGGCAGCTTCCAAGCCGTAAGGCCCATCCATCCTCGCTCTCCGAGAGTCATCAGCCCTCGCGAAGCAGCGAGACTTCAGGGATTTCCCGATTGGTTTCAGTTCCACCCAACCAAGTGGCACGCTTTCCGCCAAATTGGAAACAGCGTCAGTCCTCTCGTGGCCGAGGCGTTGCTCAGCGTCATAAGATCGCGCTTCCCCTAGCCCTCAGCCCTTCTAAACCGGGACTTCGAAAAATACCGGGAACTGGCCGTAGTAGCGCCAGTACTTCGACAATTCCGAGTCGTCCAGACGAACTCCCTTTCCCTTCGCCTCCGCGAGAAAAGCCGGCTCCTCGTGTGGAAGGCACGAATCGAGCGTCAACTTTTCCTTTAGCGTCAGCGGTACCAAATCCAACCGCTGGTGCGTCGGAAGTCTATCCGTCGAATTTCTTTCTAGCCCCAAAGCCGCATCGTTACACCAGAGGTTTCCGTCGTCGCTTCCGCTGCATACGACCCCACCCACGGTAACCATTTCCACCCCGTCCTTATGGCAGAAATTGAACAACGGAAGGAACCTAAGCGGGATGTCCTTGCCATCCGGCGATACTCCGAACTTTCTGCCGGCGCTCGCGACTCGATGTGCCATAAACGCCAATAGTGCTTCCGCGAAAAATTCGGCGAAATTGTCCTCCGAAACGTCTCCATGTGCGGCGCCCGTTTCGACTTTGGGCGGCTCAAATCTCGGAGACACCACACCGCTGCCGAGCAGCGCTTCAACCTGACCAAGCGCTGTTCCAAGTCTCTTGCCGACGATTTCCTTCATCGAACTTTTCGGACGGTAGTTTGATCGCTTCGCGTTGACACTGACGAGCACAATCGAATCTGCGGGGCAGTCGTCCAAAAGTATGCCTAAATCCTCTACGACCGACGTTTCCAAACAACCGTCGTAGTCCAGCCAGGAAATGAACGGCGAATCCCATGTCAATTTCCGGAGAAAATCCGTACTGTTCTCTCCGCACACGTCAATGCACCTGTACGGCTGGTTGAAAGCGGCGCGCTCGGAATATTCCTCGCGTTCCATTGAGATCATGCTGTTTAACCCCAAGACACGATGTGCCAAGCGAAAGTCGGAAAACCACATTGACCCAAACCCGAGATAACGATGACTGTTGAAACCGATCGACGGTTTCGCGCGCGCGAGCAAGTCGAATATCAGTTTTCGTTCGATGTGTTTGTTGTATCGCAACTGATAGTCGATACGCTCGAAAGACGGCCCCGTCATTTGCCAAGCTCCATCTTCCTGAAATACTCGAACGTATAGATTCCGACATCCCGGTAACTCATCGTACGCATACCAAGATGATCTCGAATTTCCGAAATCTCGGCTAACGGGCGCTTATACATAATGTTCGCGTATTGCGTTTTATCCGAACTCTTGGACAGCGCCGGAAGCTGTAATGGCTGGGCTTTTTCGACGCGATAGACGTCGACTTGCGTCATGCCCTTTTCCGCCTCTTTTGCCGCTTCAAGATCGGCCTTTCGGCGATTGGTGTACGACGAGAAATCGCTGGTAACGATTTTCATCTTCGCAAGCGCTCTTCGATACAGAGGACTCGACCCGTCGACCTCACGTTTAGTTGTCGTCCACGGAAGCTTGCTTTGATCCTTGCAGTCAAAGAATACAAACCCTGCGAATCCGTTGTATTGCGGATGCCACACCTTGTACCCATCGTCGCCCCAGATGGTCTTGTCCGACTTGTCCGCAGGCAAGACGACTCTATCGTTGCAGACGACGTACCAACCGAATCGATCAACCTTATCGGGCGTCAGTTCGTCGGGTACGTCATCCGGCAGATCGTCGACCAAGCCAGCAACAATCCGCACGCTGACACCATCGTCCTGATATGCGTCGAACGCCGGTGCGATCTCCCCGCTGCTTTTCATCTGGTACTTGTACGACGGCGCGGCATGGCCGCAAACCGTGATGGAAAATCCCTTATCGATAAAAAATGCGTAATCGCGCGCAATCAACTTTAACAATTCGTTCCTGAATACCGGGTCGCCGAACGCCGTGTCGATTCCGGGATTGAGATTCGAAATAGTTATCCGCGTACCCTTTTCGCCGGTCGTATCGCAGTCCTCGTAATCGAAATCCCAATCGCTCTCGTCCTTCTTTCCCCACTCATCCACGTCAACGGAAACCGAAAAACACGAATCGGCGTCGCTGACGACGTCCGCATTTCGGCCGATCTTGAATATCGCGCGCTTCATCCCGATCCCGTATAGACCAATGCCACCCTCGACATCGGCCGGGCTGTCCGGCCGTCGTCCAAAATGGAAGGCATAGTCGATCGCATCGCTCAGCCGTATTCCGCCGCAGTTATCCGTAATTTTGAACTGCTTGGTATCGAACGTTATGTCGGCGTGGAACCCCTTCAGTGGCTCGCTGCCGCCCTTAACCTTGGACTGGCGGTGCGCACCGTCGATCGCATTGTCGAGCAAGTCGAAAATGCAGTCCTCTAAAGCAATGTCGCGCGTGATCATCTTCACGAAGAAGTCCTTGGTCGGACTGGCGTGAATCCTCTTATCAGTGGTCGACGCGTTGCTATCTGTCATTAGTAACTATCTCCCTGTAGCGAAACGACGCAAAACCGATTAAACAGACTGACATGACCGCATCCTTCCCATGCCGTTGCTCGATTATGACACGGCGTTGTCGCTATACGAATCAGCCATTCAGACTGCTTCGCCATGAAAATGACATTAACTCGGATCCAGCCCTGATCTATTCATGGTTGTAACGTCGCTGAATGCGTGACTGGCAGACATCCGATTCTGTGCGGGGCGGCGGCGCAGCCTCGCACGCTAATGATTGCCGGTGGTCGTCCAGGCCGAAGAGCATAACGTTCCGCACGGAAATAGCAGACCGATAGTGGTTGCCCCCTCTGCCCCGCCGAGCGGAGGACCGCCGGACCGGGGTTTCCGGCCGCGTTGTCTGAGCGCAGCGAGTTTAGCGGCCGGCCGGGCCGGTGGTCTGGAGCGAGGGGAGCCCGCAGGGCCGGGGCGGCGGGGCGCCTCGTTTGGCAAACCCGTTTGGTTACTTTCTTGCCGCGCAGCAAGAAAGTAACTCGCCCGCCGGGGCGAGTCCCGGCATGCCAAAAACTACCGCATGCCCGGCAACATACCCTTCATGTTGCGCATCATCTTGGCCATGCCGCCCTTGGAGAACTGCTTCATCATCTTCTGCGTCTGCTCGAACTGGTTGAGCAGACGATTCACTTCCTGCACCTGAACCCCGGCACCGGTGGCGATGCGGCGCTTGCGGCTGGCCTTGATGAGTTCCGGCTTGGCCCGCTCGCCGGGCGTCATCGAATCGATGATGCCCTCGACGCGGCGGATCGATTTTTCGTCGGCGCCGCTGCCCGCCTGCTGGGCCATGCCGGCGAACTGCGCCGGCAGCTTGTCGAGCAGGCCGGAAATGCCGCCCATCTGGCGCATCTGGCCGATCTGGGCCTTGAAGTCGTTGAAGTCGAAGCCCTTGCCGGACTTCATCTTCTGCATGAAGTCCTTGGCCTTGTCCTGATCGACGCCGCGCTGCGCCTCCTCGACCAGACCGAGGATGTCGCCCATGCCGAGGATTCGCGAGGCCATGCGCTCGGGATGGAACTCTTCCAGGCCGGTCAGCTTCTCGCCGACGCCGGCGAACTTGAGCGGCTTGCCGGTCACATGGCGCACCGACAGCGCGGCACCGCCGCGCGCGTCGCCGTCGAGCTTGGTGAGGATCACGCCGGTCAGCGGCAAGGCCTCGTTGAAGGCCTTGGCGGTGTTGACCGCGTCCTGGCCCAGCATCGCGTCGACAACGAACAGGCATTCGACGGGATTCAGCAGCGCGTTCAGCTCCTTGATTTCCGCCATCATGGCTTCGTCGACCGCGAGCCGGCCGGCGGTATCGACGAACAGCACGTCGAAGTAATGCTTCTTCGCATAGTCCAGCGCCGCGGCGGCGATGTCGGCCGGCTTCTGGCCGACGGCGGAGGGGAAGAACTCGATGCCGGCCTGCGCCGCGACCGTCTTCAACTGCTCGATGGCCGCCGGGCGATAGACGTCGACGGAAACCGCCAGCACCTTCTTCTTCTGGCGCTCCTTCAGCCACTTGCCGAGCTTGGCGGTCGTCGTGGTCTTGCCGGCGCCCTGCAGGCCCGACATCAGGATGATGGCCGGCGGCTGGGTGGCGAGATTGAGGCCGACGGCCTGCCCGCCCATCAGTTCGGTGAGTTCGCGATGCACGACGCCGACCAGCGCCTGGCCCGGCGTCAGCGAGGCGATGACCTCCTGGCCGACGGCCTTTTCCTTGACGCGGGCGATGAAATCCTTGACCACCGGCAGGGCCACGTCGGCCTCCAGCAGCGCCATGCGCACTTCGCGCAGCATCTCCTGGATATTGTCCTCGGTGAGGCGGGCCTGGCCACGCAGGGTCTTGACGACCTTGGCGAGCCGTTGGGTCAGGTTGTCGAGCATGATCGGGGAATAGTAATGAGGTAGACTCGCGGGATGCCCTCGATTCTACTGCATCTCGTCGCCGCAGCCCTGTACGCCGGGCTGGCGATCCACTTCTGGCGCACGCGCTGGCGCGGCCCAGCACTCGATCAACCCATCCAGGGACTTGTCCCTTGGGAGCGCATCGGCCTGCTGATCGCAGTGGTCCTGCACGGCACGACGCTGGCCGGGGAAATCTTCCCTGGCGATGCCATGCGCTTCGGCTTTTCCGTCGCGCTGTCGCTGATCCTGTGGCTGGCCATCGCCCTCTACTGGATCGAGAGCTTCTACGCCCGCATGGACGGCCTGCAGATGCTGGGCCTACCGCTCGCCGCGCTGTGCGTTCTGCTGCCGCCCGTCTTCCCCGGCCAGCACCTGCTGGCCAATGCCGGGTCGGCGGTGTTCCGCGCCCACTTCCTGATGGCCATGCTCGCCTACAGCCTGTTCACCCTGGCCGCCCTGCACGCCATCCTGATGGCCGTGGCGGAAAAGCGCCTGCATCGCGGCCGGCTCTCGCCGCTGCTGGCCGGCCTGCCGCCGCTGCTGACCATGGAGGCGCTGCTGTTCCGCCTGATCCACATCGCCTTCGCCCTGCTGACGCTGACGCTGGCCTCCGGCATCCTGTTTTCCGAAACCCTGTTCGGCAAGGCGCTCGCCTTCAATCACAAGACGGTGTTCGCCATCGTCTCGTGGCTGATCTTCGCCGCCCTGCTGACCGGCCGCCACCTGCGCGGCTGGCGCGGCCGCACCGCGCTGCGCTGGACGCTGGCCGGCTTCGCCGCCCTGCTGCTCGCCTACGTCGGCAGCCGCTTCGTGCTGGAAGTGATACTCGGCCGAGCGGCCTGATGGAAGAGATTCCGCTGTCGGCGCAACTCGTCGCACTGATCGTTCTGCTGGTCGTTTCGGGCTTCTTCTCACTCGCCGAGACGGCGATGATGGCGGTGAACCGCCACCGCCTGCGCGCCGCCGCGGCCGGACACCGGCGCGGCGCCCAACTGGCCACCCAACTGCTGGCGCAGACCGACCGCCTGCTCGGCGTCATCCTGCTGTTCAACAACCTGATCAACGCCGCGGCGGCCACGCTGGTCAGCGTCATCACGATCGAACTCTTCGGCGACGAGAAGTGGGCTCTCGGCGCCGGCACGCTGGCCGTGACCTTCCTTATCCTCGTCATCGCGGAAATCACGCCCAAGGTCATCGGTGCCGCCTATCCCGATGCGCTCGCCCCACGGGTCAGCTATGTCCTGATGCCGCTGCTGCGCCTGTTCCATCCCATCGTCTGGTTCATCAACCTCTTCGTGCAGACGCTGCTGGGCCTGCTGCGGCTGACGCCGCGCGCCGACACCGTTTCGCACATGTCGCCCGAGGAACTGCGCACCGTGGTGCTGGAAAGCAGCGGCATGATCCCTTCGCAGCACCGCAGCATCCTCGTCAATCTGTTCGACCTCGAACACATCACCGTCGACGACATCATGACGCCGCGCGGCGACATCGAGGCCATCGACATCGAATCGCCGGTCGACGACATCCGCGCCCAGCTGGCCACCAGCTTCCACACCCGCGTGCCGGTGTTCGAGGGCGAGCCGGGCAATGTCGTCGGCATTCTCCACCAGCGCCGGCTGCTGTCCTCGGCGCTCGGCGGCGAATTCGACCATCAGGTATTGCGGCGCGAACTGGCGGAACCCTACTTCATTCCGGCCGGGACCGGCATTTATGCCCAGTTGCAGTTCTTCCGCGACAACCGCCAGCGCATCGGGCTGGTGGTGGACGAATACGGCGAATTGCTCGGACTCGTCACGCTCGAAGACATCATCGAGGAAATCGTCGGCAAATTCACCACCAGCATGCCGGGCAGCGCCACCGCATCGTCCTGGGACGAACAGGGCACCGCCATGGTCGACGGCAGCCACAGCCTGCGCGAGGTCAACCGCGTACTCGGACTCACGCTGCCGCTCGACGGGCCGAAGACCCTCAACGGCCTCATCGTCGAACACCTGCAGGACATTCCCGAAGTCGGCGTCGGGCTGCGCATCGCGGGCGTCGCGATGGAGATCGTGCAGACCGAGGACAGGCGCATCAAGACAGTGAAGCTATACCGGCCGGATACCGCCGGCTGACCATCCGCCGTCGCCCGCTTGTCTTTACAAATACCGGCATGGCGGGCATCATCGCCGAATACGCACGGCATCCGTCGGCCGGCACAGGCGTGATGCGCCGCCATCAAGCTCAGGGAATGCATATGGCTTCAACCGACAAGATAGACAAGAAAAAGGACGCGATCTTTGCCTGGGAAGGCAAGGACAAGTCGGGAAAGCTCGTCCGCGGCGAGATGCGCGCCATGACCCAGACCGTCGTCAGCACGACGCTGCGCCGCCAGGGCATCCTGCCGGTGAAGATCAAGAAGCAGTCGTTCAAGGGCGGCGGCCAGGTCACCGAAAAGGACATCACGCTTTTCACGCGCCAGCTGGCGACGATGATGAAGTCCGGCGTGCCGCTGCTGCAATCCTTCGACATCGTCGGCAAGGGGCATTCGAACCCGGCCGTCGGCAAGCTGCTGATGGAAATCAAGACCGAGGTGGAGACCGGCTCCTCGCTCAACCAGGCCTTCCGCAAATATCCGCTCTACTTCGACGCCCTGTTCTGCAACCTGGTGGAAGCCGGCGAGCAGGCCGGCATTCTGGAAGCCTTGCTGGACCGTTTAGCCGTCTACAAGGAAAAGACCCTGAAACTGAAGGCGCAGATCAAGGGCGCCCTGTTCTACCCCATCGCCATTCTGGTGGTGGCGTTCATCGTCACCGCCGTCATCATGATTTTCGTCGTGCCGCAATTCAAGGAAGTGTTCAAGAGCTTCGGCGCCGACCTGCCGGCACCGACATTGGTGGTCATCGCGATGTCGGAGTTCTTTGTCGCCTACTGGCACATCCTCTTCGGCAGCATCGGCGGCGGCATTTACGCCTTCCTCTATACATGGAAGCGCTCGCTGCCGATGCAGATATTCATGGACAAGCTGACCCTGAAGCTGCCGGTCTTCGGCGACCTGATCAAGAAGGCCGCCGTCGCGCGCTGGACCCGCACGCTGTCGACCATGTTCGCCGCCGGCGTGCCGCTGGTCGAAGCGCTCGACTCCGTCGCCGGCGCCGCCGGCAACCACATCTACATGGTGGCGACCCGGCAGATTCAGGGCGAGGTCAGCACCGGCAACAGCCTCACGGTGGCGATGCAAAATTCCAATGTATTCCCCAGCATGGTCATTCAGATGGTGTCGATCGGCGAGGAATCCGGCGCCCTCGACGGTATGCTCAGCAAGGTGGCCGATTTCTATGAAGGAGAGGTCGACGAAGCCGTGAAGTCGCTCTCCAGCCTCATGGAGCCGATCATCATGGTGATTCTCGGCACCCTGATCGGTGGCATCGTCGTCGCCATGTACCTGCCGATCTTCAAGCTCGGCGCCGTCGCCGGCTGAAACGGGAACCGTCATGCCTTCCTCCCTGCCGGCGGCGTTCGCCGACCCCGTCGTGTTCGCGTTGCTGGCGACCCTGCTCGGCCTGATGGTCGGCAGCTTCCTCAACGTCGTCATCCATCGCCTGCCGCTCATGATGGAGCGCGACTGGCTGGCCCAATGCGCGGAAGTCCGGAACGAGCCGCCCCCGGCCGCCGAAAAACTGACCCTCGCGACGCCGCGTTCGCGTTGCCCGCACTGCGGGCACCCAATCTCGGCGCTGGAAAACATCCCGGTTCTGAGCTACCTGGCACTGCGCGGCAAGTGCCGCGGCTGCGGCGCCGGCATCGGCCTGCGCTACCCGCTGGTCGAGGCGCTGACCGGCGCGCTGTTCGGCTTCGCCGCCTGGCAGCTGGGCCCCGGAACTGCGGCAATGGGGGCCATGCTGTTCCTGGCGGCGATGGTCGCCCTGACGTTCATCGATTTCGACACGCAACTCCTGCCCGACGACATCACCCTGCCGCTGCTCTGGGCCGGCCTGCTGTTCAACGCCTTCGGCGTCTATACGGACCTCAACAGTGCCGTACTGGGCGCCGCGGCCGGTTACCTGATCCTCTGGTCGATCTATTGGGTCTTCAAGCTCGCCACCGGCAAGGAAGGCATGGGCTACGGCGACTTCAAACTGCTGGCGGCCATCGGCGCCTGGCTCGGCTGGACCATGCTGCCGCTCACCATCCTGCTCTCGTCCCTGGTCGGCGCCGTCGTCGGCATTGCCCTGATCGTCCTGGCGCGCCAGGGGCGCAATGTGCCGATTCCCTTCGGTCCCTACTTGGCGGCGGCCGGCGTGATCGCCCTCTTCTGGGGGCCGCACCTCAACCGAATCTACCTGCATGCGCTCTGAACGCTTGAAAGCGCCGCCTGCCGCCCTCATATAGATGCCGGAACGCATCCCCGCAAGTCCTTTTGCGTGAGGTGCTTACGCTATAATCCTTGGTTTTCCGCGGAGGTGATCATGCCGATCTACGCCTATCGTTGTGGCAGTTGCGGTTTCGAGAAGGACGTCCTGCAGAAGATGAGCGACGCCCCACTCACTGCCTGCCCCGAATGCAATGCCGAATCTTTCAGCAAACAATTGACCGCCCCGGGCTTCCACCTCAAGGGCAGCGGCTGGTATGCGACCGACTTCAAGGGCGGCGCCAAGCCGGCGGCCGCGACGAGCGACAACCCACCCCCCTGCCAGGGCGGAACCGGGTCCTGCGCCTGCAATTGACCCGCCTCTTGAAACGCTACTTCATCACCGGCCTGCTGATCTGGGTGCCCCTGGCGATTACCGCCTGGGTACTGGCCCTGATCGTGCGGACCATGGACCAATCGCTGCTGCTGCTGCCGCAGGCGATCCATCCGGAAAGGCTGCTCGGCATCTACATCCCCGGCATCGGCGCGCTGATGACCCTGCTGGTGGTGTTCCTCACCGGCCTCATCACCGCCAACATCATCGGCCAGAAGCTCGTGCGCTTCTGGGAAGGCGTACTGGCGCGCATCCCGGTGGTGAAGTCGATCTATTACAGCGTCAAGCAGGTTTCCGACACGCTGTTTTCCGGCAATGGCGAGGCCTTCCGCAAGGTGCTGCTGGTGCGCTACCCGCACCCCGAAGCCTGGTCGCTGGCCTTCCAGACCGGCACGCCGCCGCACGAAATCGCCCAATACGCCGCTGACGAGCTCGTCAGCGTCTTCATCCCTACAGCCCCCAGCCCGGTCAACGGCTTCTTTTTCTTCGTCCGCAAACGCGACACCGTCGAAATCGACGTCAGCGTCGACGATGCCCTGAAATACATCGTCTCCATGGGTGTCGTCGCCCCGGCCCTGCGCAATCCGAACCTGATCGGCGCCGCCCAGAACGAATAACCCCGCCGCCCGCGCGGCACAACTGCCCGGAAGCTCCACCATGCGTACCCACTATTGCGGCCAACTCAACGCCAGCCACGTCGACCAGATCGTCACCCTCTGCGGCTGGAACCATCGCCGCCGCGACCACGGCGGCGTCATCTTCATCGACCTGC
>CAZWFC010000028.1:0-25004 GCA_964632965.1 uncultured Rhodocyclaceae bacterium | reverse complement strand
TGCTAGATTGGCGGCATGCTGGAATATCGTCCGTCATCATTGCCCGAACCCGGGGGTCAAGTGCGGGGCCTGCGTTGGGTCGCGGTGGCGCTGCCGCTCGTTTCCATGCTGACGGGATGTCTCCTGCGCGAGGTTTCGGCGCCGCAGCCCTTGCCCGTGTTGCCGCCGGTTTATACCGAGGCGAACCGCGTCACCGCCCCGTCGAGCGAGGCTCCGGTCGCCGCGAATTTCAAGACGAAGACGCAACTGAAGCTCCAGGCCGCCCAGCACTGGGCAAAAATCGCCGAAGACGCCGCCCGGTCGATCGCCGTGCCTCTGCGCAAGGCCGCCAAATGCGAATCGTCCTTCGACCCCTGCAAGACCATTTACGTCAATCCGCCGGCCAACGTGACGGCATTCAGTCGCGCCTTCCACAACCAGTTGATCACGACTCTGGTCAAGTCCGAACTGCTGGTGGCCAAGACATCGAAGTCCGACCTGACGCTGGATATCGACGTCCAGCCGATCCTCTTTTCGCCGAACCGTCCGCAGTATCGCTATGCCGGCGCCGCCACGCAATTGGGCCCCGGCGTATGGGCGCTGCGCGATGTCGTTTCCGTCGAGCCCGGCAACGCCGGCATCGAGCCGCCGGCTGCCGACGCCTTGCACTGGTTCAGGAGCGAGTTCGCCGCCGGGCAGACGCCGCAATTCGAAATTCTGGTAACGGTTTCGGTCGGCAGCAAGAGCCGCTACCTGGCGCGCGCGACCAATGCCTATTACATCACCGACGGCGACCGGCATCTGTATGACCAGGAAATCTGCTCGCTGGTCCGGCTCTGCGCTCCCATTGCCATGCCGGGCGTGGATGGCAAGCCGGAAGAAAAACCGAAGCCCGCAGCGACATCGCAACTTACCGTGACGGGCGACTGTCCGAACGAAAAGCAGTGCCCGCCCGGCAACGGCAGCATCGAGATAACGGAAAAGCCCAAAGGGAAGAGGAAGTGACCGGGTTGTCCCGCCTCCTGATCCTGGCGTTGGCGATTGTTGCGCTGGCCGGATGCGCCAAGCCGTCGCCGCAACTCCATGTCTATACGCCGAAGCCGCCGACTGACTTCATCAAGACCAGCTACGGCGCCGGCGACGCCCTGATCTCGCAAATCGCCAAGACCCTGCCGGCAGCGGACTCGGCGTTGATCGTCGCGACGCTGGTCAACATCAACCGTCTCGACGAGTCGTCTCCTCTTGGCCGTCTGGTCGCGGAACACCTTGCCGCCCGGTTTTCACAGAACGGCTATCGGGTCGTGGAAACGAAACTGAGAAATCAGCTGTACATGAAGCGCGACGCCGGGGAGCTTATCCTCAGCAGGGAGATTCGCGACGTCGCCAAGAAACACAGCGTTCGCGCGATCGTCTCCGGCACCTACGCGGACAGTTCCGACCGCGTCTTCGTCAGCCTCAAGATCATCGAGATCGAGAGCAACGTCGTCATGGCCGCCTTCGACTACGCGCTGGACAAGGACAAGCTGACGAAGTCCTTGCTGAGTTCGAGTTGACCACCCCGAACTAGCCGGCGCCGAGCAGCGCTGACAGCGGCGCGCAGTTCATGTCCAGAGCCGCGGCGACAGCGGGATGCGCGATGCGTCCGGCGCAGGCATTGAGGCCGGCAGCGAGGCCGGCATCCTCGCGCAAGGCCCGGCGCCAGCCCTTGGCGGCGATGGCGCGCAGATAGGGCAGGGTGGCGTTGTTGAGCGCCAGCGCCGAGGTGCGCGGCACGGCGCCCGGCATGTTGGCAACGCAGTAATGGACCACGCCTTCCTCGACGAACACCGGCTCCGCATGCGTCGTCGGCCGCGAAGTTTCGCAGCATCCGCCCTGGTCGATGGCGACGTCGACGATGACGGCGCCGCGCTGCATCTTCTTCAGCAGTTCGCGCGTCACCAGCTTCGGCGCGACGCCGCCCGGCACCAGCACGGCACCGATCACCAGGTCGGCGCGGCAGACCAGTTCCTCGATCGCTTCCGCAGTCGCCATCCGCGTCTGGATGCGGCCGCGGTACTCGCGATCAAGCGCATCGAGGCGGCCCTGGGCGCGGTCGACGACGCCGACCTCGGCGCCGAGGCCGACGGCCATGCGCACCGCGTGCGCACCGACGCTGCCGGCGCCCAGCACCGCCACCCGTCCCGGCGCAACGCCGGGAACGCCGCCGAGCAGCACGCCGCGGCCGCCGTGGGTGATTTCGAGAAAGTGGGCGCCGACCTGCACCGACATGCGGCCGGCCACAGCCGACATCGGCGCCAGCAAGGGCAGGGCGCCCGCGGCATCGGTCACGGTTTCGTAGGCGATGGCGGTGCCGCCGGCATTCAGCAGGGCTTCCGCCTGCCGGCGGTCGGGCGCGAGGTGCAGGTAGGTGAACAACACCTGGTCCGACCGCAGGAAACCGAATTCAGCCGGCTGCGGTTCCTTGACCTTGACCACCAGTTCGGCGGCCCACGCCTCCGCCGCAGTGGCGACGATGGCAGCCCCGGCCGCGGCATAGTCGGTGTCGGCAAAACCGATGCGGGACCCGGCGCCGGCCTGGACCGCAACCTGGTGGCCGGCGGCAGCCAACTCACGGACCGCAGCCGGCACCAGGCCGACGCGGAACTCGCTGGACTTGATTTCCCCCGGAACGCCGATACGCATGTTCTTCTCCCTGTGGCAACGACCTGTTCGGAGCCAAGTATGCACCGGTTTCGCACGGCGGCTGGCGCGCCGCCCGGCGATATCCTATGCTGAGTCTTGTATCGTTGCGGACATCCGCATGTGTCGCGCCGCAGCGAACGGAAGGTCGCCATGAGATTTCTGCTGCCGTTCATGTCTGCATTCCTGCTTGCCGCCTGCGCCCCTTACGACGGCGCCGGACTCAGGCCGGGCGAGTCGCGTTTGGACGACGTGCTGCATACCATGGGGCAGCCGGCGATGCGCTGGCAGGATCCCGACGGTTCGTTGCAACTCTCCTACCCGCGCGGGCCGATGGGCGTCCATTCCTACATGCTGCGCCTGGATGCAAGCGGCCGCCTGCAGAGCATCGGGAACGTCATGGACATGAAGTCCTTCGCGCGCATCCGGCCCGGCATGGCCCAGAGCGAGGTGCTCTACGTCCTCGGACCGGCGGCCGGCAGCGATTATTTCCGCGCGCGCGACGAACTCGTGTGGGAATGGCGCTACTGCGACGACTGGAACCAGCTGGCGCGCTTCTTCGTCCTGTTCGACGGCACCCGGGGCGCGGTGCGCTCGACCATGAGCTTGCGCGAATCCCAGGTGGGTTCCTGCGGATTCGATAGCAGTTGCTTCTGCGGGCACTAGAGGGTCCTGCCGGGGGGCGGTATTCGTTGCACAACAAGGGCGAACACGGTAGGCTTGGATTTTTCGCATGATTTGTTAGGGAGAAGCAAAATGAACGACGCCGTCAACAAGGAAAAACTCGTCTCCGACCTCAAGGTTGTCGTCGCCGACGCCGAAGAACTGCTGCGCGCCACCGCCGGCCAGGCGGGCGACAAGGTCGCCGAAATGCGCGGCCGCATCCAGGAACATCTGGCGACCGCCAAGGACAGTCTCGCCGAAGCCCAGGCCGCCGTCGTCGACAAGGCCAAGCAGGTCGGCCGCGCCACCGACGACTACGTGCACGACAACCCCTGGCGCTCGGTCGGCGTCGCCGCCGGATTCGGCTTCATCGTCGGCCTGCTCATCGGCCGCCGGTAATTCGTGGTCGATACACAGCGCTCCCGCGGCCTGTTTTCCTCGCTGCGCGGGCTCGTCGCGACCGGTGTCGCGACGCTGCAGACCCGCCTGGAGCTCCTGTCCACGGAACTCCAGGAGGAGAAGGCGCGCGTTCTCGGCCTGCTCGCCTACGGCGCCGCCGCCTTGGTCTTGCTGGCCGCAGGCGTCGTGTTCCTGGCCGTGCTGCTGACGGTCCTGCTCTGGGACAGCCACCGCGTGCTGGCGCTGGCGGTGTTCGCCACCCTCTTCCTCGGCGCCGGCGGACTGGCTTTGGCGATGACCCTGCGTCTGGCACGCTCCGACTCACGCCTGTTCGCGGCCAGCCTCGCCGAGTTGGCGCAGGACCGCGACACCCTCGAACCGCGCGAATGAATTCGCGGCAGATCGAACTGGCGCTCAGCAAGCAGCGCCTGCAGCTGAAAAGCGCCGCCTTGCGCGACGAGTTCGCAGCGCATGCCGTCGTTTTCGCGCCGCTGTTCGCCGCCGGCGACAAGGTACACGACGGCGCCCTCTGGCTGCGCCGCAATCCGGAAATCGCCGTCGCCGCGGGCGTCGCCCTGCTGGTGGCGCGGCCGCGCACGCTGTTCCGCTGGGCTCGTCGCAGCGTCGTCGCATGGCAGGCCTGGAGCCGGCTCAACGCCTGGCTCGACGCACGCCGCGGCGCGCGATGACCCGACGCGTCCCGAACCGGAACAAATCGAAAGCCGCGGCGCACCACATCGCAGCGAGCGCCGGCATGCGGCCGCAACCAGGCCTGGTGGGCAAGATGCTGGAAGCCCAGAAGCGCGAACGGACGGTCGTCCTGTCCGAATTCGTCAAGATCAAGGGCCTCATGCCGCTGCTCATGAAGCACCGCAACGGCGACACCTGGTCGCGGGCGGAACGGATCGAACTGCAGGAACAGTTGCGCGCCCTCGCCCACCTGTCGCCCTACCTGTTCATCCTGATGCTGCCGGGCTCGTTCGCCTTCCTGCCCGTATTGGCCTGGTGGCTCGACCGGCGTCGCCACAATCGCCAGGACTCGTCGGCCGCCTGAATTGCCGCCGGCCGCGACAACCTGCCCATGCGGCCATTCCTCATCCTTGCAATGACACTCCTGACGGCCGGCGCCACGGCGGCGCACGCCGGATTGCAGCCGCCCGCGGGCGGCGAGTTTCAGCTCTTCGTCGAAAACGACATGCTGGCACGCACCGACCGCTATTACACCAACGGCATCAAACTCGGCATCGGCGCCCCCTTCGACCTGCTGCAGAATCCGGCCGCGGACATGCTGCGGCAACTGGCGCCGCAGACGAAAGAACGCACCCATGTCGGCCTGTTTCTCGGCCAGAACCTCTATACGCCGAAGTCGATCAAGGTCGCCGCGCCGCAGCCGAACGACCGGCCCTGGGCCGCCTGGCTCTACATCGGCGGCGTGGCGCAGCGGGCGAAGGACGGCCGGCTCGACACCGTGGAAATCGATCTCGGCATGGTCGGGCCCGCCGCGCAGGGCGAGCCGGTGCAGAAGAACTGGCACCGGCTGATCGATTCGCCGCAGCCCATGGGCTGGAGCAACCAGCTTCCCAACGAGCCGGCCTTCGCCGCCTCCTACCTGCAAAAGCGGCGCTACGGCAACGGCAGCGCCGAGATCATTCCACACGGCGGCGTCACGATCGGCACCGTGGCAACGCTGGCGCGGATCGGCGGGCTGGTGCGTGCCGGCCGCAACATGAGCGGCTTCGGCCCCGACACTATCGAGCCCGGCGGCGCAATGCTGCACGGCACGCGAGCATCCGAAGGGGAAGCGCGCCACGGCAGCGAATGGTATGTGTTCGCCGGCGTCGACCAGCGGTTGGTGGCGCAGAACATATTCCTCGACGGCACGGTGTTCCGCGCCAGCCCCTCGGTGGAGCACCGCCCGCACGTCTGGGATCTTTCGGCCGGTTTCAGCTTCCGCTACGAAGGCCTGCGCTTCAGCTGGACCCGCATCCGCCGCAGCGAGGAGTTCTACACGCCGGCCGGCGGCGGCGGTCGCCAGACCTTCGATTCGCTGAATCTCGGCATCGAGTTCCGCTAGCGCCGGCCGCCCGGCAGCCGGGTCAGAACAGGATCACCTGCCGCACTTCCGAGCCGTCGGCGAGGCGGTCGAAGCCCTCGTTGATCTCGTCGAGCCGCAGCGTGCGCGTCACCAGCTTGTCGACGGGCAGCCGGCCTGCCTTGTAGAGTTCGATGTAGCGCGGGATATCGCGCGCCGGCACGGCGGAACCGAGATAGCAGCCCTTGAGCGTGCGTTCCTCGGCGACGAGGTTCACCGCCGGCACGTTGAACGTGTGATCGGGAGGCGGCAGGCTGCAGGTGACCGTCGTGCCGCCGCGCCGCGTGATCTTGTACGCCAATTCGAGCGCCCTGACCGAACTCGCCGCCTCGATGGCCACCTCGACGCCGCCGGGAATCGCCGCCCTCACCTGGGCCGCGCAGTCCGGGTCGTCGGCGTGGAAGACGCGCGTGGCGCCGAGTTCCAGCGCCATTTCCAGCTTGGCGTCGAGCGTGTCGATGGCAACGACTTCGCGCGCGCCGGCCGCGATCGCGCCGAGCAGCGCCGCAAGACCGACGCCGCCGAGGCCGACGATGGCGACGCTGCTGCCGAGGCGCACGCCGGCCGAGTTGATCGCCGCGCCGGTGCCGGTCAGCACCGCGCAGCCGAAGACGGCGGCCACTTCCGGCGGAATGTCGGGCGTCACCTTGACCAGCGAGCCGCGTGCAACCACCGCATATTCGGCGAAACAGGAGACGCCGACCTGATGGTTGAGCAGGCCGCCGTCGGCGCGGTGCAGGCGGCGGTGGCCGCCGACCAGCGTGGCGGCGGTGTTGGCCGCGGCACCCGGCTCGCACAGCGCCGGCCGGCCTTCCATGCAGGGCACGCAATGGCCGCAGGACGGCACGAAGATCAGCGCCACCGCGTCGCCGCGCCGCAGGTCGGTGACGCCCGGCCCGCATTCCTCGACCACGCCGGCGGCCTCGTGACCCAGCACCAGCGGCAGCGGCCGCGGCCGGTCGCCGTTGATGATCGACAGATCCGAGTGGCACAGCCCGGCGGCGGTGATGCGCACCAGCACCTCGCCGGGTCCGGGCGCATCGAGTTCGACGGTCTCGACCGAGATCGGCCGCGTCTGCGCGTAGGGGCGTGGCTGTTGCATGCGGTCGAGAACGGCGGCGCGGATTTTCATGGCGGCATCTCCGGTGGACGGGCTAAGCGTTGTGCAAATCGGAAGTATGGCTGGCGTCCAGCTCCGCCAGCAGGAACTGCGTCACGGCCGGCGAGAAGGCCATGGCCAGATGCCCGACCGGGCCGAGCGCGAGGTTGCGCGCACCGGGCAGAAGGGCATTGTCCTGCGGCATGACGTAGTTGTCGTAAGGACTGCGCAACGAGACGCTGTCGGCCGGCAAGGGCGCGGCGCCGGGCGCGTTCAGCGCCGCCAGCCAGGCGCTGCCCGGCTCCATCTCGCGCGCATTCGCCCCCCGGCCCAGCCGCGCCAGCCGGCTGCCGTGGTGCGGCGTGCCGAGGGTGATCAGCTTCGCCACGCGCGCCGTGCCGTTGCGGCGCAGATAGGCGCGCGCGGCCAGCCCGCCCATGCTGTGGCCGACGAGGACGACCTGCGCGGCGCCGGTGGCGGCGCAGATTTCCTCGATGCGCCCATGGATCAGGGCACCGTAGCTGTCGATGGGCGCGAAGACCGGATCGAGGTTCAGCGTCGCCACCGTCCAGCCGGCGCGCTCCAGGCGCGCCCGCTGCCAGCGCCAGAAGCCGCGGTTGCACTGGTAGCCATGCACCAGCAGCACCGGCGGCCGGCCGGCGGACTGCGCCAGCCGGTCCGCGCCGAGGAAGAAGCGCTCGAACGGCTGCACCACGCTGAAGGCGGCGACGAAGGCGGCATACTCGGCGACGGCCATGCGCAGGAAGACGACGGGGCCGATGCGCTGCTCCGGCGCCAATGGCGTGCGGAACAGGTGCGCCAGGGCATAGGTGGTGAAGACGATGAGGCCGCGCCCGGCCAGCGCCATCCAGACGACGACGAAGACGATCGCCGCAACGGGCCAGTGCGCACCCCAGAGGAAGCGCGCCACGCACGCGTAGAGCACGGCCTCGCCGAGCAGGATCAGCCGCATCAGCGTGGCGGCGGTCATGACGGGCCGCACCGCTAGACGGCCATGCAGACGTATTTCACTTCGAGGTAATCCTCGATGCCGTACTTCGAACCCTCGCGGCCGATGCCCGACTGCTTGACGCCGCCGAAGGGCGCGACCTCGTTGGAAATGATGCCGGTGTTCACGCCGACGATGCCGTATTCGAGCGCCTCGGCGACGCGCCAGACGCGGGCGATGTCGCGCGAGAAGAAGTAGCCGGCGAGCCCGAATTCGGTGGCGTTGGCCAGCGCGATGGCCTCGGCCTCGTCCGTGAACCTGAACAGCGGCGCCACCGGGCCGAAGGTCTCCTCGCGCGCGCAGAGCATGTCGGCCGTGACGTCGACGAGCACCGTCGGCTCGAAGAAGGTGCCGCCGCGGACGTGGCGCTTGCCGCCGGCGAGGATGCGCGCGCCCTTGGCAAGCGCGTCGGCGACATGCGCCTCGACCTTGGCGATGGCCTGCGCGTCGATCAGCGGCCCCTGGGTCACGCCGTCCTCGGTGCCGGCGCCGACCTTCAGCGTCTTCACTCGTTCCGCCAGCCTGGCGGCGAAGGCATCGTAAATCCCCGCCTGCACCAGCAGGCGGTTGGCGCAGACGCAGGTCTGGCCGGCGTTGCGATACTTGGAGGCCATCGCGCCTTCGACGGCGGCATCGACGTCGGCATCGTCGAAGACGATGAAGGGCGCGTTGCCGCCGAGTTCCAGCGACACCTTCTTCACCGTCGGCGCGCACTGCGCCATCAGCAGACGGCCGACCGCGGTGGAGCCGGTGAAGGAGAGCTTGCGCACGACGGGATTGCCGGTCAGCTCACCGCCGATCGCCGGCGCGGATTCCGCCGAGCCGGTGACGACGTTGAACACGCCGGCCGGGAAACCGGCGCGGTGCGCAAGCTCGGCCAGCGCCAGCGCCGTCAGCGGCGTCTGCTCGGCCGGCTTGACGACGACGGTGCAGCCGGCGGCGAGTGCCGGCGCCACCTTGCGCGTGATCATCGCCGCCGGGAAGTTCCACGGCGTGATCGCCGCGCAGACGCCGATCGGCTGCTTGAGCACGACGATGCGCTGGCTCGCCACCGGGCTCGGAATCGTGTCGCCATAGACGCGCTTGGCCTCCTCGGCGAACCATTCGACGAAGCTGGCGCCATAGATCGCCTCGCCGCGCGCCTCGGCGAGCGGCTTGCCCTGCTCGGCGGTCATCAGCGCGGCCAGGTCGTCGGCATTGGCGACGATGAGTTCGAACCAGTTGCGCATGATCGCCGCGCGCTGTTTGGCCGTCAGTCCGCGCCAGGCCGGCCAGGCCTGGTCGGCGGCCGCGATGGCGCGGCGCGTCTCGGCGGCCCCCATGTCGGGCACGCTGGCGAGCGTCGCGCCCGTGGCCGGATCGCGTACCGCGAAGACGGCGCCATTGTCGGCGGCGGTCCAGGTGCCGGCCATGTAGGCGCGGTCGCGCAGCAGTCGGGGATCGCGTAATTGCATGGCCTTTTCTCCTGTTATTGGCGCTTGTTTTTCGAGTCTACCGGAAGAAAATCGTTTCCATGCGCCGCAAAGCCACCGTCCTCTCCGCACGTTCGAGTTTCGCCGTCGGCTCGGCCCTCGCCCTGGCCGGCTGCGGCATGCTTTCATCGATGACGCAGCAGCCGGCGCCGGTCGCCGGGCAGCGCACCGCCGCACCGGAATCCGGCCGCGCCGCAACGCCGGCGACGATCGCGATGGAAAAGGCGCAGGATGTCGTGCTTTACGCCCTGGGCCTGGTCGAAACCGGCTACCGCTTCGGCGGCAAGAACCCGGACGCCGGCCTCGATTGCAGCGGCATGGTCAGCCACGTCTTCGACAAGGCCGCCGGCGTCAAGCTCCGGGGCTCGGCCGCCGACATCGCGCGCCGCGGCAAGCCGGTCGACGTCGCCGCGCTCAAGCCCGGCGACCTGGTCTTCTTCAATACCCGCAACAAGCCCTATTCCCACGTCGGCATCTACATCGGCGACGGCCGTTTCGTCCATGCGCCGAACAGCCAGGGCAAGGTGCGCGCCGAAAGCCTGAAGTCCGGCTGGTTCGCCGCGCGCTTCGAGGAAGCGCGCACCTACCTCGAATAGCGGCACCGCCGCAGCCATTGCCATGACCATCGAAATCAGCGAGGAAGCCGGCGTGCGCAGCCTGCATTTCGGCTCCGACTGGGTGCAGGGCGCCATGCGCATCGCCCGCCCCTGGGCGCTGGAACTCGACTACACGCGCGAGATGATGGCGGGCCTGCTGCTGCACCCGGAAGCCGGGTGGCCGCAGCGCGTCCTGCTGATCGGCCTGGGCGCCGCCTCGCTGACCAAGTTCATCTATCGCTACCGTCCGCAGGCCAGGCTCACCGTGGTGGAAATCGATCCCGCCGTGGTGGCCGCCGCCTACCAGTGCTTCAAGCTGCCCGACGACCCGGCGCGCATCCATATCGAAATCGGCGACGGCGCCGACTACGTCGTGCGCGCCAAGCCGCGCTTCGACCTGATCCTGGTCGACGGCTTCGACGCCGACGCCCGACCCGGCCAGCTCGATACCCTGCCGTTCTACCTCAACTGCAAGTCGCACCTCGGCGACGCCGGTCTGATGGTGGTGAACCTGCATTCGCGGCGCAAGGACTTCCGCCGCAGCGTGGAGCGCATCGCGCAGGCCTTCGACGAACGCACCATGGTCTTCCCGCCCTGCGACAGCGGCAACGCCATCGCCTTCGCCGCCGCCGGCGAACCGGTACGGACGACACTGACCGAAATGAAGCATTCGGCACTCGCCCTGAAGAAGGACACCGGCCTCAACCTGCTGCCGACGCTGGTGAGGCTGGAACAGGCGCGCGTCTGTCGCGAGGGGCGGGTGGAGCTTTAGCCAGCCGCTTCGGCACCCGGCGGATGCCGATCCGTGTGATCCCTTAGTTGTGCGGCACGAGCGGATCGCTGCCGGCGCGCGCCCAGATCTCCTGCGGCGTTCCGACCGATTGCCGCAGGGCGTCCCTGACCCTGGCGGCGGTGACGGGAAGCGCAAACGAGATGCTGTGAACGAACCGCTGTCCTGCCAGGCGGTACAACCAGCTACGGCGACGCACGATCATGACGTTCTCCTCACGGCGTTCAAGCGATGGACAATCCGCGCGGCTCCGCGCGGATTCAAATGGTTTGCTGCACTCTGAAGCGAAGTTCGTAGGCGATGCGCGCCGCGAGTTCCTTCACCACGCCCTCGGAAGCGGGCGGCGTGACGCTGGCCATGAGGTCCTGCAGGTGCTGCCGCTGGGCGGTCAGCTCTGCCGCGCTGGCGTCGCGAAGGAAGTGTTCCACTTCGGTGCGATCATTGAAATTGGCGACCATGATGGTTCTCCTTCTGTTGCAACTGCATTGAGTTCATTAACGTCCGGGACGCGCGAATGTTGATGCTCGCGGTGCAGAATCCGGCGCCATGCCGTCCTGTCATGCCTTAAAGCACTATCCGCGCCACATATTCCTGCGCGGATTTGCCCATGAATTCAGGGGAGATGCGCCGCAGGCCGCTGCGACGCCGGCAATTCCTGCCGTCGCCTTGCCGCAACATGGTTATCCGCCGCAGCCGTGCGCCGCGCGCACCACCGTCACGCTGCACGGCGCCTCGGCCGCCACGCGTGCGGACACGCTGCCGAGAAAACGCCGCAGGCCGGAGCTGCCGCGGGCGCCCATGACGATATGGTCGGCGTGGCTGGCGCGCGCCCAGTCGACGAGGCTGGTGGCGGCGTCGCGGCCGGTCAGCACATGGAAACGCAGTTGCGCCGGCGGCAGCGCCAGCGGACGCGCCCAGTGATGCAGGGCGACCAGTTGCCGCGTATGGAAGGAACGTTCGATTTCCCCGCCCTCTTCCTGCTCGGTGGCGAGCGAGGGTTCGAGTACGCCGACGCAGGTGACGCGCCAGTGCGGATCGTGCGCGATCAGCCGGCGCACGGCGACGCGCAGGGCTTCGGCCAGGTCCTCGTCGCCGCTGTCGGCGTCGATGGCGACCAGCACATGCGGCGCACGCGCCAGCTGGACGGCAGGGGTCTTGTGCTCCTGCGCGCCGGGCGCGCGCTCGGCCCACCAGCGCCGCAGCGCCAGCGCGAGGCCGCCGCGCCGCATCCGTTGCCCGCGCTCCCCGAGCACGACCTGCCCGGGGTGGGCGAGGTCGTGCGCCAGCTGCGCGGCCGAGGCATAGCGGCGCTCGGGACGCACGGCGAGACAGTGCAGGATGATCTCCTGCAGCCACGGCGGCACGGCGGGATTCACGGCGCGCGGCGGCACGGGATCGAACCAGCGTCGGGCGTGCCGACCCCAGGCAGTCTCGGCGGCGCCGAAAGGCAGGCGCCCGGTGGCCAGCGCGTAGAGCATAACGCCGATGGCGAAGATGTCGCTGCGCGGATCGCCGCGCACGCCGACGACCTGTTCCGGCGCGAGGTAGGCCGGCGTGCCCAGCGGCTCGTCGGCTTCCGCCGCGACGAGGTCGGGCAGGTCGCCGTGGCGGGCGAGGCCGAAGTCGATCAGCACGGCCGTGCCGTCCGGACGCAGGATGACGTGCGACGGCTTGAGGTCGTGGTGCACGACGTTCTGGCGATGCAGATCGTGCAGCGCGAAAGCCAGCGCCGCGCCGAGGCGGGCGACCTCCGCCGCCGGCAGCGGCGCAGCGGCGGCGATGTCCGCAAGCGAAGAGCCGGCCACCCGGTCGATGACGAGATAGGGGCCGCCGTCGCCGTCCCCGCTGGCCCGCAGCCGCGGCACATGGGGGCCGGCGAGGCGTTCGAGTATCGCCTGCTCGGCTTCGAAGCCGGCGTAGCAGGCGGGATGGCTGCCGAAGCCGAGGCGCGGCAGTTTCAGCAGATGTTCGCCGCCGTCCGCGTCCGCGACGCGATAGAGCACGGCCATGCTGCCTTCGCGCCACTTGGCGACGACGCGAAAGCCCGCCACCTCGGCTCCGGCTTGCAGGCTGGACGGGGCATCCATGTCAGACGCCGCGCTCCAGCCTTGCCGCCAGCTCGACCGGCAGGCCGGCGGCAATGACCTTGGCCGCGGCCCGGGCGGCGTCGTAGGGCACGCGCTGGAAAACGAGATGACGCTTCTCATCGTCGAACAGCAGGTAGGCCGCAGCGGGCTGGCCGTCGCGCGGCTGGCCCACCGACCCGGCGACCGCCAGCCAGCGCCGCCGCCGCGGCAAGGGCACCGGCACGCCGGGGCGCGGCACGAACATCTGCATGGCGCCGGCCGCGGCGAAGAAAAACAGCGGCTGGTGCAGGTGCCCGGCGAAAATCCCGGCGGCATCGGTGGCGGCGGCGCAGCGCAGCGCCTCGGCGCTGCCGGCGACGTACTCCCACTCGGCGGGACGATGCGCGCTGGCATGCACGAACAGCCTGTCGTCCTGGCGCACGGTAAGCGGCAGGCCGGCGAGGAAATCGCGTTCGGCGGACCCCAGTTGGCGGCGCGTCCAGTAGGCCGACTCGCGCGCCACCGGGTTCATGTCTTCGCCCAGGCCGCCGAGCGCGGCGGCGTCGTGATTGCCGAGCACGCAGGGCGCGGCGGCAAAGCCGCGCACCAGATCGAGGCAGGCGAGCGGGTCGGCGCCGTAGCCGACGATATCGCCGAGGAAAACGTGGCGTTCGGCGCCCTGCCCGCGCGCATGGGCGAGACAGGCTTGCAGGGCTTCGCGGTTGGCGTGGATGTCGGCAAAGAGCGCCGTCTTCATCCGAGGAAGCGCAGCCCCAGCACCAAGGCCACGAAGATGACGAACTCCGCCAGCGTCAGCCAGACGATCATGCGCACGATGCGGCGCTGGCGCGGCGGCATCGACGGCAGGAAGCTCTCGCTCCACCACTGCCAGCCCGGCACTTTGCGCCAGCGTCCACGCGCGACGATGTGGCGGCGCAACGCGGCGACCCAGGGCACCAGCGAACTGTCCGACTCCTTGGCGCGCGCATCGGCCGGATCGTCCAGCGGCGCGTAGCGTTCGGTGACGGTGAGCAGCGCCGCCTCGCCCTGCGGCGCGACGCGAAATTCCGTCGTCCGCTTGAGTCCCTTGTCGTAGGTGAATAGAAAACCTTCGCCCGGCATGGCCTCGCGCCGCACCGCCACGTCGAGCTGGCAGCCGTTCGCTTCGTTGGCGGCAACGATGGCGAAGCCGCCGTCGTCCATCGTCTGCCAGCGGGCAATCGCAAGGTAGGGATTGAGCCGCCACAGGCGTTCCGGCGCGGCGAGGAATTCCAGCAGCTGGTCCGCCGGCAGGGGAATCTCGGCTTTCACCCAGGCCGCGTTTTTTTCGTCTTCCGTTGCGTTCATTCCGTTGCGGCCACCATGAGCGGACAGGGCAGACCCCGTACCAGCGTTTCCAGTTCCATGCGCGAGCGCAGGCCCGTTTCGCCTTTCGGCCGCGGCGGGCCGATGACGACGATGTCGGGTGCCACCTCGCGCGCCGCGGCGACCACGCAGCCGGCCGGATCGCCGACGCGCAGCAGCGAACGATACGCCAATCCGCGCGCGATGCAGCGTGTTTCGACGCCTTCGAGCTGCGCGCGCGCATCGCGTTCGAGCAGGCCCTCGACGTAGTGCGCGAAATCGTCGCGCGTGGACGCGTTGTTGAGCCAGTCGTCGCCCTGCATGCCGTCCCAGAGGTCCGGCACCACCAGGCAGTGCACGATCAGGCTGTGCCCCGGCTCGGCCAGTTCGTACGCCAGCGCTTCGGCGCGCGCGGCCCCCGCCGTGCCGTGGTGGCAGAGCAGCAGCGTGGCCGGTGCGGTCTCAGGAAACACGCCGGGCCGTCCCCAAGTGTTTCCCTGCCCCTTGAGGGGAGAACGCCGCCTGGTGCACTTTCAGGCGGCGTTTTCGGGGTGGGCTCATTTGCCGACGAAGAACAGCACGCCGAGCGCGATGACGAGGGCGGCGACGAGCGCGCCGATGTCCTCGTAACGGTCGCTGACGAAAATCGACAGGCTGGTGCCGCGTTCGAAAGGTTTCTGGTCCATGACATTCTCCTCAGACGAATTCGCGCACGAACATCAGCACGACGGCCAGCGAGCCGACCGCCTTGAGCGTGCCGACGACGCCGCCGATGATGAGCGGCTTGCCACCGGCCTGCTTGAGCGCCTTGGTGGTGATCTGCATGCCCAGGCCGATGAGGCCGAAGGCGAACAGCCAGGCGATCCAGTCGCGGTAGGCGCGGATGATTTTCGAATCGTGCCAGGCGGCCTTGCTGGCCTTGTCGATGGCCGCCTTGGCGAGCGGCGCCTCGGCACCTTCGCGCTTGGCCACCGCCTTGAGGGCGTTGTCCTGCTCGCGGCTGGTCAGCTTGCGGTTGGCCATGAGGTTCTTCAGCGCCTCGCTTTCCTGCGGCGACTTCAGCTTGTCGGCAATCGCCTCCAGTCCGCGCACCTCCTTGGGCTTGAGCAGCGCCTCTTCCTTGACCTGCTCGCCGCTGAAGTACTTGCCCTGGTAGTGGCCGGCCGGCGCGAACAGGCCCATCGACGACAGCGCGAACATGCCGATGAAGCCGAGCACGAAGACCGGGAACTTGGAGATCAGCACCTGCTTGAGGTCGACCCGTTCGGCATTCTCTTCGTGCTTGACGTACCAGGCGGCGAGCCAGAGCACGATGATCGGCAGGAACAGCACGCGCGTGATGTTGAAGATCTCGGCGACCTTGAGCGTCTCGATGCCCTTGGAGTCGAAGGCCAGCGCGGCGCCGGCGACCTGCGCCGAGTTGAGGATGCCGGTGCCGGCCCAAGCGCCGAACTGCACCGGCCCCATGCCGAGAATCTGGCCGACGGTGGGGAAGATGAACATGCAGCCGACGCCCCAGATCAGCACCGTGCCGATGGTGTAGGCGATCTCCACCGCCTTGGCCTGCACCACGGGCGCCGCCGCGACCGACGCCGACACGCCGCAGACGCCGACGCCGGCCGAGAGGATGCCGGTCATCGAGTTGCCGGCGTTCATGCGCTTGCCCATGAACAGCACCAGTCCGACCGAGCCGAGGACGAAAACGCCGATCATGACCACCGACAGCCCGCCGAGTTGCGCCAGCTCGGCCGCGCTGTAGAGCGTGCCGAGCAGAATGACGCCGGTCTTGAGGAAGAAGCGCGCGGTGCGCACGCCGTTGGCGGCCCAGTCCGGAATCCTGAAGACGTTGACGACGACGATGCCGATGACGATGCCCAGCACGACATAGTTGAGATTGAATATCTTGGCGAAGTCCCAGGAGAGTATGCCGGCGTCCTGCGTCATCTTGCCCCAGTTGGCGAAGGTGGGATCGAGCCCCCAGCGCACGACGAAGGCGATGCCGAGGATATAGGCGATGCCGGGGAATATCGACAGGGCGTAGTCGGCGTGGCCGGCCTGCGGCTTCTTCAGCAGCACCGCCAGACCGAGCACGGCGAAGATGCCGCCGAAGATGAAGGACAGCTCGCTCTGGTGCGCCTTCGCGTGGTCGAACTTCGAGGCCGGCATCTTCAGCGCAGGCGCCGGCTTGCCTTCCGCCTGGGCCATCTCGGCGGCGACGCGCAGTTCGGCGTCGAACTTTTCCTTGACCTTGACGTGGTCGGAATAGGCGCTCTTCTGCAGCCATTTCTGCATGTCGTCGACGGCGCCGCCGCCGTTGAGCCAGCCCCAGGCCAGCATCAGCAGGCCGATGATCAACAGCGCCGGCGACTTCTTCGTATAGATCATGATCGCTCCCTTCTCTCGCGGTGGGAACCGAGAGCGCCCGGACGGGCGCCCCAAAACAAAACCCCGGCGCGGAGCCGGGGTGTCGTCAGGCCGGGATCACTCCATCGGCAGCTTGCGGGCCTTCCAGTCGGGGAAGCCGTTGCGGTACCAGTGCACGTTCTTGTAGCCGGCCTTGGCCATCACCACCGCAGCCTTGTAGGACTTCCAGCAGGTGCCGGCATTGCAGAAGAGCACGACATTGGCATTCTTGTCGGCGAACTTGGACAGGTCGAACTTGTCCTGCGCCGGATCGAAGGCGGCATCCTTGGCGCTCTTTTCCGGATCGTAGGGGACGGAGATCGCGCCCTTGATCGTGCCTTCGGCGTACTCGCTGGCGCGGCGCGTATCGACGACGACGGCGCCCTTGCCCTGCAGGGCCTGGACGTCCTTGGCTTCCACCAGCTTGATGCCGGCGGGGGCGGCGGTCGGGGTTTCCTGCGCGGCGGCGGTGCCGGCGGCAACGAGGAAAACCGTGCCGGCAAGAACGGACAGCAGCTGTTTGAGCGATTTCATGGGTGTCTCCTTTTTGTCATATTTTGAAGATCCGGCCGGGCCGGAACACCGGGTATATAACCCTGAAGCGGATATGGGCGTCAAGCACTCTCGGCGGTAATCCAGCCATCAGCCGAATATATGGGCGCATTCCCCGCGCTTGGGTGCGCATCGACTCTTGCGTATGATCCGATTTCACAACGACGGGAACAGCCCCGCGCACATCCAACAAGGGAGGAGCACCAATGTTAGGCAACCTGTCGATCCGCGGCCGACTGCTGGCGACGGTCATCATGGCCATCGGCTTTCTCACCCTGCTGGCGGGCGTCAACCTCTACGGCCAGCAGAAGAGCGGCGCGGCGCTGGCCGACGTGCAGGCGAAGGCCGTCCTGCCGCTGATGGCGGTGCAGGAAATCGACAACGACCTGCGCGAAGTCCGCTTCCGGACGGCGGGCGCGGTGCTCGACATCATCTCGATGAACGGCGCGCGCAACCACCTCAAGGAAGTCCGCGAACGCCTCCCTGGAGCGTGGCAGCAATTCAGGACAGGCTTCGACGCGGCGGCGGCACCGGGCGAGGAGCGCCAGCTGGTGGAAGACATCGGCAAGGAGCTCGACGGCTTCAAGGCCTATCTCGACCTGCTCGACGCCGCCTACCAGAAGGAGGACAAGGCCGCCCTGACCTCCCTGCTCGATGAAAAATGGCCGCCGATCCAGAAAAAGCTCGTCAAACCGCTGTCGCAGTTGATCCCGGCGCGGGCGGCCGCCGTCAAGACGACGTTCGAAATCAGTACCGCCGAAGGCCGCAAACTCAGCACGCTGTCCATCGCCAGCTACTTCGTCTGCGTCGCCGGGCTGGCACTGCTGATGCTGCCGCTGATCGGCTCCCTGGCGCGGGCCATCGGCGACCTCAAGGGCGTGCTGTCGCACGTCGCCGAAGGCGATCTCAATTGCCGTCCCGACACCAGCCGCCAGGACGAACTGGGCGACATGGCGCGTTCGCTGAATGCGACCATCGAGCGTCTGCACGAAATCATCGGCGGGGTCCAGGGCGCCGCCCATACCCTGGCCGACCGCTCCGAGCAGCTTTCCCGCGAAATCGACGACGTCATGGAACGGGGCGCGGCGCGCAGCGACATCATGAGCCGCGCGGCGGCGTCGATCGATCAGATGAACGCATCCGCCCGCGACATCGCCGCAGGCTCGGGCCAGGTGGCGGAAGCGTCCGGCGCGGCGCGCGGCATCGCCGTCAATGGCAACGAGCGCATGGAAGCCAGCATCGCCGCGACCCAGCGCGTCGAAACCGCCGTCGACGGGTCTGCTGCCATCATCGAGGAACTGTCGGCCGCCACCGACCGGGTCAACCAGGTGACCCTGGTCATTCGCGAAATCGCCGACCAGACCAACCTGCTGGCCCTGAACGCCGCCATCGAGGCGGCGCGCGCCGGCGAACAGGGGCGCGGCTTCGCCGTCGTCGCCGACGAAGTGCGCAAGCTCGCTGAGCGCACCTCGGCCTCGACGGCCGACATCGCCGCCACCGTGGAAACCATACGCGGCAAGACTGCCTCCGCCGTCGACGCCATGAGCCGGGCGCGCCACGAAGTGGCCGATGGCGTGCGCTTCAACCGGGAAACGCGCGAAACGCTGGACGGCATCGTCGGAGCGTCCGAACGGGTCACCGGCCTGGCGCGCCAGATTGCCGACGCCACCCGCCAGCAAATGGCCGCCAGCGACAACACCGCCAGCGACATGGCGCAGGCATCGCAGATGAGCAGCGAGAACAGCGCCAGCCTGCAGCGTCTCGACGCGGTGACGCGCGAAGTCGCGCAGATGGCGCAGGAACTTCAGCAGGTCGTCGGCCGCTTCCGCGTCTGACGCCACAGATTTCAGGCGCAAAAAAACCCGGCGCATGGCCGGGTTTTTTGCTTGCGGCGTGAATTACTTGGCGCCGGCGAGAATCCACTTGACGAGGGTCTTGATGTCCTCGTCCTTGACGGCAGCGTTCGGCGGCATCGGGATCTGGCCCCAAGTGCCCTTGCCACCGGCCTTGACCTTGGCAGCGAGCGCCGCTTCGGCACCCTTGTCGCCGGCGTACTTCTTGGCGACGTCCTGGTAGGACGGGCCGACGACCTTCTTGTCGACGGCGTGGCAGGACATGCAGTTGCTCTTCTTGGCCAAGTCCAGATTGGCCATGGCAGGGGTGGCAGCCAAGGCGGCTGCGGCAATCACGGTTGCGGCAAACAGTTTCATTTTCGGTCCTCGATTGAGTAATGGATTATTAATTCGAGCCGGAAGTCTAGCGGAAATCAACGCGGGATCAAATTGATCCGTCTCAAGCCATTGAAATCGTTGACAGGGGCTAGACAGGTAACGCCCGAGCACACCCAGGCGTTGACGTCGTCGCTTTCCGGCTTGTCCAGGGCCGGCGGCAAGGTCAGCCCGTTGGGTAGGGCCAGCGTCAGGCCGCTCCATTCCCGCGCCAGGCGGCGCTGCCAGTCCCGCACTGCCACGGCAGGCCCGCGCAGCAGCACCAGGGTCGGCGGTTCGAGCGCTTCGGCCAGGGCTTCGAGCAGCGCCGCGCACCCGGCCGGCTGCTGCGCCAATTGCGGCGCGAAAAGACCCAGCGTGCGCCGCGCCGCGTCGAGATAGCGGGTGTCGCCGAGCAAGTGGCCGAGCCGCTGCAAAGCGCTGGCGGCGACGCCGTTGCCGGCCGGCGTGGCGTTGTCGAAAGCGGGCTTGGGGCGGTGAATCAGCGCTTCGTGGTCGTGGGCGGTGAAGAAGAAGCCGCCGTGTTCGCTGTCCTCGAAGCGCGCCAGCAGGACGTCGGCCAGCTCGACCGCCCAGTCGAGGTCGGCGCTGCGGTATTCGGCCTGCATCATCTCCAGCAGGGCGGCCAGCAGGAAGGCGTGATCGTCGAGATAGGCGTCGAGATGGGCGTGGCCGTCCTTGCAGGTGGCCAGCAGGCGACCGCCGTTCCAGAGTTCGGCGCGGACGAAATCGAGCGCGCACCGCGCCGAAGCCAGCCAGTCGGGACGATCGAAGATACGCGCCGCGCGCGCCATGCCGGCGATCATCAGCGCGTTCCACGCCGTGAGTATTTTTTCGTCGCGCCCGGGACGCACCCGCGCTTCCCTGGCGCTGAAGAGCTTCGCGCGGGCCGCGGCGATCAGTGCGGCATCGGCGGGATCGGCCGGCGCCGCGATGCGCAAGTGCCAACGGCGGTTCTCGAAGTTGGGCGCATCGTCCAGCCCCCAGTGGCGCCCGGCCGCACGCCATTCGTCGGCGCTCAGCAGCGCGCGCACGGTGGCGCGGTCCCAGACGTAGAACCGGCCTTCCTCGCCTTCGGAATCGGCGTCGAGCGAGGAATAGTAGCCGCCCGCGGGCGCCTGCATTTCGCGCATGACCCAGGCCGCCGTGGCGTTCGCCACGCGCTCGAAAAAGACATCGCCCGTCAGGCGCCAGGCTTCCGCGTAGAGCGCCAGCAGCGGGCCGTTGTCGTAGAGCATCTTCTCGAAGTGCGGAATTTCCCAGCGCTCGTCGACGCTGTAGCGGCTGAAGCCGCCGCCGAGCTGGTCGTGGATGCCGCCCTCGGCCATGCGCCGCAGCGTCAGGAGCGCGGCATCGCGCGCCGCCGCATCGCCCGTGCGCGCATGGTGCCGCAACAGGAAGGCGAGATCGGTCGGATGCGGAAACTTCGGCGCGCCGCCGAAGCCGCCGAATTCGCCGTCGAGACTCTGCAACAGCGTGGCGCAGGCCCTGGCGAGCGGCCGCGCGTCGAGCGCGCCGCTGCCGCGCGGCAGGGTCTCGGCCAGGGCGGCGCGCAAGGACACGTTCTGCCGGTCGATGTCGGCGCCGCGCTGCCGGTAGGTGCCCTCGATGCGCGCGCAGAGATCGGCGAAACCGGGCAGGCCGTAGCGCGGCTCGCGCGGGAAATAGGTGCCGCCGAAGAAGGGCGCGCCGTCGGGGGCGAGGAACATCGTCAGCGGCCACCCGCCGGCGCGGCCGGTCAGCATCTGATGCGCCGACTGGTAGATCTGGTCGAGGTCGGGCCGCTCCTCGCGATCGACCTTGATGTTGACGAACAGGCGGTTCATGAGCGCCGCCACGCCGGCATCCTCGAAGGACTCGTGGGCCATGACATGGCACCAGTGGCAGGCGGAATAGCCGATGGACAGCAGGATCGGCCGGTTCTCGCGGCGGGCGACGGCCAGCGCGGCTTCGTCCCAGGGCTGCCAGGCGACGGGATTGGCCGCGTGCTGGAGCAGGTAGGGCGAGGTTTCGCCGGCGAGGCGATTGGCAAGCAAATCGGGCATAGCGGCCTCCGGCTGCGGAGATCCCACTATACCCGATTACTTTAGTAGGACATCAATGTCCTACCTCGGCGCTTAAGGCATCAGTTCCTTGAGCAGGCTGTCGACATCCTTCTGCGACAGGCGCTGGTCTTCGGTCGGGCCGCCGCTCTCGACGACGATGATGGCTCCGACCAGGGCCTTCATGGCCTTGCGCAGCGCCTGGCCGGCAAGGTCCTGGAATTCCTGGGCGACGATGATGTTGGTGAGATGGTCGCCGACGCCGCGCAAGGCTGCGTCGAGTTCCTGGCGACTCCAGTTCTTGCCCAGCGTGTCCCGGGCGTCGGTAACGATCTGCTTGGCCGATTCGGCTTCCATCAGCGACTTGGTCGCCGCCTCCGCCGTCATGCGCTCGACGTTGCCGAGGATGGCGGAGACTTCCTTCGGATTGCCGGCCGCCCCCTTGCCGATGCCCTGGGCCGCCTTGTTGAGTTCCTTGGCGAGCGACTTCAGTTCCTGCAGCACATGTCCGGTGGCGGGCTCGGGTCTCCTGGACACGGCGCGCGCGGCGGGCTTCTTCGCCGCCGGCTTCCTGGCTGCCGCCTTCGGCGCCGCCGGTTTCTTCGCTGTTACCGCTTTCTTTACGGCCTTGCCGGCTGCCGTGGCTTTGCCCCCCTTGGGCGCCTTGGTCGCTGCTTTCATTCAAACCCCCATTTTTTCGAAAATCTTCTCGAACTTTTCCTGCAGCGTCGCAGCGGTGAATGGCTTGACGATGTAACCGGATGCCCCCGCCTGGGCGGCGGCGATGATGTTTTCCTTCTTGGCTTCCGCCGTGATCATCAGCACCGGCAGGTGCTTCAAATTGGGATCGGCGCGCACGCTCTGCAACAGGGTCAGGCCGTCCATGTTGGGCATGTTCCAGTCCGACACGACGAAGTCGAACTTGTTCTCCCTGAGCTTGGACAGCGCCACCATGCCGTCCTCGGCTTCGTCGACGTTGTTGAAGCCGAGTTCCTTGAGCAGATTGCGCACGATGCGGCGCATGGTCGAGAAATCGTCGACGACGAGGAATTTGAGTGTGGTTCTGTCAGCCATATTCGATCCTGTAATGAAGTCGCGACCATACCATCAAAAGGGAAAACATGCGCAAACGGCTCTCAGCCGAACATCGCCTGCCACCAGCGCCGCCGCCCTTCCGGCGCCTTGCGCGCCGCGTCGAGATCGTCCGGCGGCACGCGGCTCATGATCCAGCCGGGCAAGGGCGGGTTGGTGGAAAACCCGCAGGAGACGCCGAGATTGTTGGGATCGTAGATCTTGATGAAGGCGGGCCGCTCCAGGTCGTCGGCATAGACGATGCCGCAGTAGTCGTGGCGATGATCGTCGCGCAGCAGGGCATCGACGCGACGCACGAACTCCGCCGTCTGCGCCGCGTCCGCCGTCGCGGCCGGCACTTCCTCGCCGACGGCATAGAGATACCAGTCGGCCGGATCGATGCGCTGCCAGAAGGCGGTCAGCTGGTCCCAGGACATCACCGACCAGAGACGGCCCGTGTAGAGCCGGTGAAATTCGCTGGCGCTCACCGCAGCTTGATCTCGACACGCCGGTTGCGCGGCTCCGGCACGCCCGGCCTGACCGGTACCAGCGGTTCGCGCGAACCGCGGCCGACGGTCTGGATCTGGTCGCGGGGAATGCCCGCCGTCACGAGTATGTCGCGGGCGCGGTTGGCGCGCTCCAGGGACAGCTTGTCGTTGAAGGCGGCATCGCCGACCGCATCGGTGTGCCCGGTCACCACCACTTCGGGCGCGGGAAACTGCCGGAGGTCGTTCTGGATGCCCGGCACCATGGCGCGCGACTGGGCCGTCAGGCGGTCGCTGCCGAACTCGAAGTTCAGCGTATAGCGCTTCGGCGGCGACGGCAGGCCTTCCAGCAGCTTGCCGTAACGGCGCTGCACCTCTTCCGCGCCGACTTTCTCGGCGACGGTCGTCGTCCCCTTGATGCGCGCGCCCGAATAGGCCTCGGTCAACTCGGTGGCACCGGAGGCCGTGCGCACTTCGATGACGCCGACGTGTCCGTCGGGATCGGGCAACAGAATGACGCGTTCCTGCGGGCCGGCGCAAGCCGCCAGCAGCGCGGTAGCCGCCAGCACAGCGTACAGCGCGGCCTTATTCACCCTCCACCTCGACGATGAATTCGGTGCCGCGGATACCGATGGTCGCCGTCGGCGTGGTGACGCGCATCGCATGCGGATTGGCCTTGGCCACCAGACCGGAGACCATCGCCGTGACGCCGCGCAGCACCGAAACGAAGAGGCTGCCGCCCTGCGTGGCGGCGTCGAAGGCGAATTCGTTCAGCGCCAGCCGGCTGTCGGCGCCGGTCGAAATCAGGGTGTCGTCGCGCAGGGTCACCGCGATGCGGCTGTCCTTGCCGGTGACCAGCTTGTCCTTGGGATAGACCTTGTCGCCGACGCCGAGGGGAAGCAGCTTGCCCTCGCGTTCGGCGGACGCGCTGCCGGCCACGGCCTTGACCGTGCCTGCCCACTCCTGCGCCGAGGCCGCGGACGCCGCCAGGGCGACGGCGACGGTCATCGTCGCAAAGACGCTCGGCTTCATGGCCTCAGTCGCCGAGCCGGCTCAAGTCGCGCACCGCGCCCTTGTCGGCCGAAGTCGCCATCGCCGCATAGACGCGCAGCGCCGCCGACACGGAGCGCTGGCGATTGACGGGCTTCCAGGCCTTGTCGCCCTTCGCTTCCATCGTGGCGCGGCGCTTCGCCAGGTCCTCGGCGGTAATGTCGAGATGGATGCGCCGGTTCGGGATGTCGATCTCGATCGTGTCGCCCTCGGTGACGAGGCCGATGGCGCCGCCCTCCGCCGCTTCCGGCGAGGCGTGGCCGATCGACAGGCCCGAGGTGCCGCCGGAGAAACGGCCGTCGGTCAGCAGCGCGCATTCCTTGCCCATGCCCTTGGACTTCAGGTAACTGGTCGGGTAGAGCATCTCCTGCATGCCGGGGCCGCCCTTGGGACCTTCGTAGCGGATGATGACGATGTCGCCGGCGACGATCTGGTCGGCGAGGATCTTCTCGACCGCCTCCTCCTGCGATTCGCACACGCGCGCGCGGCCGGTGAACTTGAGGATGGAGTCGTCGACGCCGGCCGTCTTGACGATGCAGCCGCGCTCGGCGATGTTGCCGTAGAGCACGGCCAGCCCGCCGTCCTGGCTGTAGGCGTTTTCCTTGTCGCGGATGCAGCCGGCGGTGCGGTCGAGGTCGAGCTCGGGGTAGCGGCGATCCTGCGAGAAGGCCGTCTGCGACGGCACGCCGCCGGGCGCGGCACGATAGAAGTCGAACACCGAATTGTCGTGGGCCTGCATCACGTCCCAACGCTCCAGCGCCGCGCCGAGCGTCCTTTCGTGCACGGTGAGGGTGTTGCGATGAATAAGGCCGGCACGGTCGAGTTCGCCGAGGATGCCCATGATGCCGCCGGCGCGATGGACGTCCTCCATGTGGTACTTCTGCGTCGCCGGCGCCACCTTGGCGAGACAGGGCACACGGCGCGACAGGCGGTCGATGTCCTGCATGGTGAAATTGACGCCGGCCTCCTGGGCGGCGGCCAGCAG
>CAZWFC010000027.1:0-25726 GCA_964632965.1 uncultured Rhodocyclaceae bacterium | reverse complement strand
GCCTCGTCGCGCGACGCTTCGGCGTTGCCGGTGGTCAGCAGCTTGTCGCCGTAGAAGATCGAGTTGGCGCCGGCGAGGAAGCACAGCGCCTGCAGTTCGTCGTTCATCTCGTGCCGGCCCGCCGACAGGCGCACCAGGCTACCCGGCATGGTGATGCGGGCGCAGGCGATGGTGCGCACGAACTCGAAGGAATCGAGCGCCGGCACGTCGGCCATCGGCGTGCCGCGAATGGCGACCAGATGGTTGATCGGCACCGACTCGGGCGGCGGGTTCATGTTCGCCAGCTGGGCGATCAGCCCGGCGCGGATGCGGCGCGACTCGCCCATGCCGATGATGCCGCCGCAGCAGATCTTCATGCCGGCGCCGCGCGCCTTCTCCAGCGTGTCCATGCGGTCGGCGTAGGTGTGGGTGCTGACGATCTCGCCGTAGAACTCCTCGGCGGTATCGAGATTGTGGTTGTAGAAGTCGAGGCCGGCGTCCTTGAGCTTCTCGGCCTGGCCTTCCTTGAGCAGGCCGAGCGTGACGCAGGTTTCCAGGCCCAGTTCCTTGACCGAGCGGATCATGGTCAGCACATGGTCGAGATCGCGATCCTTGGGACCGCGCCAGGCGGCGCCCATGCAGAAGCGCGTCGCGCCCCGATCCTTGGCGGCCTTTGCGGCGGCGATGACCTGGTCGAGTTCGAGCAGGGACTCGCGTTCGAGCTTGGCCTCCTCGTGGCGCGCCGACTGCGAGCAGTACTTGCAGTCCTCCGAGCAGCCGCCGGTCTTCACCGACAGCAGCGTCGAGCGCTGCACGGCGTTGGCGTCGTGATGCGCGCGATGCACGCTCTGGGCGCGAAAGATCAGGTCGTTGAACGGCAAGGCGAACAAGGCCTCGATCGCTTCGGTCGTCCACGGGGATGTAGCAGGCGGAATCTGCCGGGCAGAATTGGCGGCGCTCGCGGTAGCCATCGCTGTCGTCATCGTCGATACCGGTCGGTAGAATGGGAGGCGCATCATCCGGCAAGGAGCCCGGCTTGTCAATTTCGCCTGTTTTCAAAAGGGTTTTGTCCGCCCTGCTGCCGCAGGACTGCCTGCTGTGCGGAACACCCGGCGGCGCGGCGGCCTTGTGCACCGGATGCGCCGACTCGCTGCCGCTGCTGCCCGCGCCGCGCTGTCCGGTCTGCGCCCTGCCGACACCCGGCGGCGGCACCTGCGGCGCTTGCCTGAAATCGCCGCCGGCCTTCGACGCTTCCAATGCCGTCTGGCGCTATGCCTTTCCCGTCGACAAGCTGGTGCAGTCGCTCAAGTTCGAACATCATCTAGCCTTGGCACAGCTGTTCGCCGCGGCGATGCTGGCCGGTCCGCGCCCATCCGGCGATCTGCTGGTGCCGCTGCCGCTCTCGCCGCTACGGCTGCGCGAACGCGGCTTCAACCAGGCCGTGGAGATCGCCCGCCCCCTCGCCAGGGCGCTCGGGATTCCCCTGAACAGCGACGGCTGCCGCCGCGCGCGCGAAACCGCGGCGCAAACCAGCCTGCCCTGGAAGGAAAGGCGCCGCAACGTGAAGAACGCGTTCGAGTGCCGCGTCGACCTGACCGGACAATCGATCATCGTCGTCGACGACGTCATGACCACCGGTGCCACGCTCGATGAATTCGCCCGCACGCTCAAGCGCCACGGCGCCGCATCCGTGACCAACTGGATCCCGGCGCGGGCATTGCGGGACTGACATGGCGAGCCGCGCCGAACGATTCTCGCTGTGGATGCTGGGCGCGATGCTGTGCCTGCCCTTTCTCGTCCCCATCCACCTGGCGCCGATATCCACCTTCTATCCGGAATGGCTGGCCTGCGCCTTCGGCCTGGCGGCAACGCCCGCCATCCTCGCGCGACGCGGCACGGCGCAGTGGCCGGCCATCGGCTACCTGCCGCTGTTGCTGATCGCCGTCCTGCTCGTCCAGACGCTGGGCGGCGTGCTGCCTTACGCCGAAACCGGCCTGCTCGCCATGCTCTACCTGCTCTGGGCCACGCTGGCGATGACCGTTGCCGCGACGCTCAAGGAACGGCTTGGGCTCGAAGCGGTAGCCGCCCATCTGGCGACCTGGATTCTGGCGGGCGCCGTAATCAACGCCGCTGCCGGATTCTTCGCGCTCAACGGCGTCGTCTCGCCCTGGCTGATGCCCCTGCATGGCAGTCGTGCCATCTACGGCAACCTGGCGCAACCCAACCAGTTTGCCCATCACATCTGGCTCGGCATCGCCAGCGCGCTGTTCCTCGCCGCGCGCGGCCGGCTGGCAACGCCGGTGCTGACGACCCTGCTCGTCGTCCTGCTGCCGGCGGCGGCGCTGGCGGGCTCGCGCACCGGCCTGCTCTATGCGCTCTGGATCGTCGGCGCCGGCCATGTCTGGAGCGGCCTCGGCGGCACCGGCCGCCGCGTTGCGGTCGCGGTCGCCTACATCGCCTGCACGATATTGCTGCCGCAGTGGCTGGACTGGGGCGCGGCATCGCCGGCCGCGCGGACGCTGTCCGAAGCGTCGTCCGGCGGCGGCATACGACCGACGCTGTTCCTCGTCGGCTGGAAGATGTTTCTCCAGGCGCCGTGGTTCGGCACCGGCTTCGGCAGCTTCTCGCGCGAAAGCTTCGCTCTCGCCGCCAGCCTGCCGGACTGGAGCGGCACCGGGGAACATGCGCACAACCTCGTCGCCCAACTGCTCGGCGAGCTGGGAATATTCGCCGCGCTCGGCACATGCGTCGCGTTTTTCGTCTGGGGACGCCGGGCGGCCAGGGAACGCCGGCGGCCGGAAACCGGCTGGCTCGTCGCCCTCGCCGGCATCGCGCTGCTCCATTCGCTCGTCGAGTACCCGCTCTGGTATGCCTACTTTCTCGGCGTCTTCGCCGTCGTGCTGGCGCTCGGCGATCCCCGTCCGCGCCCGCTGCGACTGGGGCGGATCGCGCTCGCCGCCCCGGTCGCCATGGGCGGCCTGGTGTGCTTCCTGCTGCTCCGCGACTACCGGGAGCTCCAGGCGCTCAGCGTCCCGATCGCGGCGCGCGGCACCGCCGAGCCGTTCCGCGAACGCAACCAGGCGCTGGCCAGACTGCGCACCGGCAGCCTGCTGAAACCCTATGCCGATCTTGCGCTGTCGGCCGCGATGATTCCCTCCCGTGCCGAACTCGCCGCGAAGACCGCGCTGTGCCGCCGCACCCTGCGCTTCGCGCCGACGGCGCCGCCGGTCTTCACCTGCGCCCTGATCTACCGGCTAGCGGGTGCCGACAGGGATGCGGAAACGCTCTGGATGCAGGCCTTGCGCGCGTCGCCGGGACATGTGCCCGACTATCGGTCCTGGCTGGAAGACACGCTGAGCGCAACGGAGCTGCTCGAATTGCAGCCGCTCGTCGGGCGGGCGGCCGGGCCGCGCTCACCGTAACCGCTGTTCGACCGCCCCGGTCAGTTCCGGCGGCAGGTTGCCCGTCTCCTTGGCCTTCAAGAAAGCCTCGCGCGCTTCCTGCGGCTTGTGGTCGGCTTCCAGCGACAGTCCGAGGCCGTACCACCAGCGCGATTCGGCAGGGCGGAGCGCCAGGGCGGCGCGGTAACGCTCCGCGGCCGCGCGCGAATGCTTCTGTTTCTGCAGCAGCAAGGCATGGAAGGCTTGGTAGTCGGGATTCTGATCGGCATGACGGGCGTGGCGCGCCAGGGTCTCGACGGCGTCGGGGAGCTTGCCGTTCTCCAGTTGCAGGCGGGCCAGCGCCATCGCCCAACCCGTCTGTTCCGGGTCGAGCGCCAGACCCTCCTCCATCATGGCCTGCGCCTCGCCCCACGCCTGCTGCCCGACCAACAGGCTGAGCAGGGCCTGGCGCGCCGAAACATGGTGGGCATCGATGCGCAAGGTGCCGCGCAAGCCTTCCACGGCTTCGCTGGTCGCTCCCCGGCGCAACGCCGACATGGCCTTGCGGTATTCGCTTTCCGCCGCATCGTTCGCCAGTGTCGTGCGCGGACGCTTGTCGATGCTCGTCGGCCCCGACGGCGCAGACAATTCCTTCGCCTGCGGCACCGGCTTGGCTGGCGGTAGCGGCGGCGCGGCAACGGGCGGCGACGCAGGCGCCGGTGCGACGACCGCCGGCGCGGTCGTGCCAGGCAGGCGCGTATCCAGTCGCAAGGCGTTGTCGCCTGGGCTCTTTTTCCTCGCGACCTCGGGTGCGGCAGGCGCAGAAGCGCTCTTTGCCGGTGCGCTTGTCGCGGGTGCAGGATGGGGGACAACCGCGTCCGGCAGCGGCGGCACGACCGGCGGAGAGGCCGCCGCCGCGGGCGCTTGCGGCGGCACAACCGGTTCGGCAGGGATCGGCAGGGGCGGCGGCGCAAGTACGGCGACGGGCGGCGGCGCCTGCTGCACCGTCGTCGAAGGAGCGGGCAGCGCCGGCGGCTCGCCCTGTCCGGCAAGAAAATACCAGGCAGCGCCCCCTGCGGCCGCCAGCATCAGGACCAGCGGCAACGGGAACTGCGTCGTTTCCGGCGGCAATCCCTGGATATGCACGTCGCGTGGCAGCATGGCGCGATCCACGGTCGGCGCCTGGCGCGCGTCCAGGTCGCGAAGCATCTTGTTGATGAGGCTCATCGCTGCCGCCTAGAACCAGACACGCCGGCAAGCGCTCTCGGTATCGCTCACGGCGTGGCGCACATGCTGGTAGGTGACGCGCTCGGCCCCTTCGCCGAAAGCCGACAGCATCGCCTTGTGGGCCAGCATATTCACCATGCGCGGCAGACCGTTCGAATGGCGATAAATGGCCCAGCGGGCACTGCGGGAAAACAGCGCCGGCCCCCGGTAGCCGGCGATACGCAGCCGGTGCTGGAGGTAGGCGCCTAGCTCGTGACGCTGCAGCCCCTGCATGCGGTAGTGGAAGGATATGCGCTGGAGCAGTTGCCGCGCCGACTTCTCGGCCAGCATCTCGTCCAGTTCGAGCTGGCCGAAGAGCACGATCTGGATCAGCTTGCGCTTTTCGGTTTCGAGGTTCGACAGCATGCGCAACGTTTGCAGGGTCAACGGCGGCATGGTCTGCGCCTCGTCGATGCACAGCACCGCCGTCTTGCCCTGCGCCGCAATGTCCATGACCCGGCGATTGATGGCCTTGACGAGGACCGCGGCGTCATTGCCGGCACCGGCATCGAGTTCCTCGGCCACTTCCATCAGCATGGCGCGCGGCTCAAGCTGGGGATTCGGAATGTAGGCCGCGACCCGATCGTCGCCCAGCACGGACAGCAACTTGCGGCACAGCAGGGTCTTGCCGGCACCGATCTCGCCGGTGATCTTGACGAAGCCCTCGCCGCTCTGGATTGCCAGGAGCAGGGTATTCAGCGCCTCTTCGTGGGCGATGGCGTTATAGGCGAACTGCGTATCCGGCGTAATGCTGAACGGATACTCGCCAAGCCCGAAATAAGTGAGGTACATGGAGTCGTCGCCTACTGCCCGTTGGTGCCGAACTGCCGCGGATCGAGATTCTGCACGCGCTCGCCGGTCTGTTCAAGCTCCCGCGCCCAGGAACGATCGTCGACTATGACAGTCGGCTTGAGCAGGATCACCAGCTCGCGCTTGCTCATCGAATTCGAGCGCTGGCCCAGCGCGGTACCCAGCGCCCCGGCATTCGCGGCGCCCGGCAAACCGGTGCTGCCGACGGCCTGCTCCTGCCGCATCAGGCCGCCGATGGCGATGATGTTGCCGTCCCTGGCGCGCACGATACTGTCGGTTTCATTGACGCTGCTGGAGGCGAGCGGCAAGGAGAACTGACCGAGCGTGGTGCCGAGATCGATCGACTTGGTCTTTTCCGTGACCACGCTGACCGCCGGATGGATGTGCAGGATGATGTTGTTGTCCTCGTCGATCTGCGGCGTGACGTCGAGCGAGATGCCCGAGAAGTAGGATTGTAGCGTCAAGCTCGGGGTGCTGACGGAACCCGATGTCGTCGCCGTCGTCGTCGTCGTGATATTGGTGACGAACAGATCGTCGGTACCCACCTTGAGCACCGCTTTCTGGTTGTTGAGCGTCGCAATGCGCGGACTCGACAGCACCGACACGCTGCCCTGGGTTTCCAGGAAACTCAGCAGCGCGGCGAAGTTGGCGGTCTGGAAGGCCAGGCCGAAGAAGCCCTTGCCGAGGGCCGAGGCGACGACGGAGCCGAACTGGCCGGGAGTCACGCTCGACGTCGAACTGTTGCCCATCGCCTGGGCCGCTCCCGAGCCGGTGGTCGTGTACAAGCTGGTGGTCGCACCGGAAACGCCGCCCGCGACTCTGCCCGCGGATTGCGTGCTGAACGCCGCCCAGTTGATGCCCGACTGATATTCCTGGTTCAGCGTGACATCGATGATCTTGGCTTCGAGGATGACCTGACGTTCGACCACGGTCTGGGTCGCCTTCAGATAGGTTTCGACCGAACGCAGTTCGCGCGGCAGGGCGCGGATGACGATGACGCCCGACTGCGGGCTCACCACCACGCTGCGGCCCTCGCCGCTGCCGATGATGGTGGTCAGCGCAGTCATCATGCCGCCCCAGAAATCGTTGTCGGTCGTGGTCTGTACCCGGCTGGTGAGATTGCCCGCGGCACTCGTCGGCGTTCCGGTACCGGTCGGGACCGGCGTTGCGGTGCCGGCCGGCGAAGCCGAGGCGGCGGCACCCGTGCCGCCGCTGCCGCCGGACATCGAACTCGACGTCACCCGGAGATCCGTCGACCCCTGGCGCCGCGTCGCCAGGTAGTTGACCTGGAAGACCCGCGTCTGCAGGGTGTTGGGCTGGATCGAAATACGGTTGCCCTTGATGCTGAATTCGTAGCCGTAGAGTTCGCGGATCGACTCCAGGGCCTCCTTCACCGTCACATCCTTCAGGCGCACCGTGATCTGCCCGCTCACCTCCGGGGTGATCAGCATGTTGTAGCGGGTGCCGGTGACCAGCGCCATGAAGACCTGGGACGCCGGCGCATTCACCACGGACAGATCGAAACGCGGCTCGGTCTCGCCGTTTTTCGGCATTTCGACCGACAAGGGCGGCATCAACGCGCGCTCCGCCGCATCGCTGCCCCGACGTTCCGCAGCCGCCTGCCTGATCTCTTCGCTGGCCCGGTCGTACACGGCCGTGGGGCGCGGCGGCGACGGCGCGCACGCCGCCAGCACCGCGCTGGCCAGGAGGATAAGGAAGCGGAACATCACTTGCCCGCCCCGGTTCCGACGGGCTTGTCGCGAGCCGGCTTCCTGCCGTCTTTTTCGACAATCGTCGTGGCCGGCGTTTTCTCGATGCCGGGCATCAGCTTGAGCGTTTCCCGTCCCGCGGGGCCTTGCAGCGTTACCGAGTCCTCGCCGATCCTGATCACGCGTGCGTCGCCGACGCGACCGCCCAGCGTCACGTACTCGCCGTTGATGACCGCGGCCGGCTTGCCGTCCCGGCTGCGGATGATCGTCTGCAGGCCCGTTGTCGCGACGGATTCGGCACGGGTGCCCGCGACAGCCGGCGGGGAACGTTCGACGACGCCGGGCGGTCGGGTGGGATCCGTCAGTGCCTGCGCCCGGACGACCGTCATCACCGCCAGCAGCGACAACCCGCACACGATCATCACGGCGAAGTCGCCCCGGTCGGTCATCTCACACCACCATCCATGTCTCGTCGAGACTCAGGGTGTGAACCGTCAGCGTCAGCTCGCTGCGCGGGTAGGCGGTCACCACCAGCGTCATGCGGCTCCAGAGCAGGCGCTGCGGCAGGCGTTCCAGTTCGTCGACATAGGCGAGCAGGTCGAGGTAATTGCCGGCCATCCTGATTTCGATGCCGTGCTTGTGAATGTTGCCGCCCTTGATTCCCGGGCCGGGAACCGTTGCCTTGCCGTCGGCCCTGGCGGCGGGCTGCGCCAGCAACGGCGCCGGCGCCAGGGTTTGCAGGCTGACCAGTTCCAGGCCGCGATGGCGAACGAACAGCGATTGCAGCAATTGCGGCACCCGCTCCGGCGGCACCAGCGTGTTGTCGTACTGGTGCAGCGTCGTTTCCGTGGCGGCCAGTTGGCGCCTGACCTCGGCCAGCGCCGTCTTGTTGGACGCATCGGGATCCCTGAGCTGCGACCTGAGACCGGCGGCCTGCGCCTGCAAGCTCTGCATCTCGGTCTTTTGCTGGGCGATCTGCTTGTGCAGGACGGCGGAACGCTGCTGCGCCGGCTCGACCCACAGCGTATAACCGCCGACGGCGACGGCGAAGACGGCCGTACCCGCCACGAGCAGCTTTTCCCTTTGCTGCAGGGCCGCGAACCGGGCCGAAAGTGCCTGCCAGCGGGCCTTCATCGCTTGCCTTCCTGCGCGCCGGATCCGGCATCGGCCGGACCCGGCACCGGGGTCAGAACGAATTCGTGGTACGGCACCGCGGCGGTTGCCGGTGCCGCGGCCGGCGCCTGTCCCGCCGCCGGAGAATCCGCAACGGCCTTGCCGACGGAAACCTTCAGCGCCGCGAAGGCCCGTCCCTGAAAGGCCTTCTCGGCGTTCAGGCGACGGATGTATTCGGGCAGCAGCGCCGGATCGGTCATGCGGCCGCGGATTTCCATGGCGCCGCCCTCGCCGATGACGAAACCCGTCAGCCACAGGCCGCCCACCGTCTGGCGGGCAAACCCGCGCAGGTACTCCGCGAAACTGGCGGAATCCTCGCCCAGGCCTTTCTTCAACGCCGCCACGATGTCGCTGCGCAGCACCAGCAATGTCCGGGCCGAGGCCAATTCGGCCTCCAGCCGCGCATCCGGCTTGACGTCGGCCAACTGCTTGCCGACGGCGACGATCTGATCCTGCAACGCCTTCACCTGCGGCGCCAGCGACTTCGCCTCGGCGTCTGCGGCGGCCAGTTGCGAACGAGCCAAAGCACCCCATCCGCCGACGGCGACCAGCAGTGCCAACGCAAGCGCAGCGAGGTTGGCGATCGTCAGCAGATCGCGCTGGCGCAGCAGCGCGGCATCGAAGAGATTGATCTGCTGGCTCATGTCGCCATGCTCTCTTCGCGCAATGCGGCACCGATAACCAGCAAGGCCTCGGCCTGATGCCCGGCATCGGCGAGCGCCGGGATAGCTGAAATATCCAGGACCTTGGCCAGGTCCAGCAGTTCCACCGGCTGGTAGAGGTTGTCCTTGAGATAAGCGACAAAGGCCGCGGCCCCCGGGATCGGCGCCACCAGCAGCCGCGTCAGGGTGATGAAGCTGAAGTTGCGGTCGAAATTGTCGAGTGAGCGCTGCACGTCGAGCAGCACGCGCTCGAAGACACCGCCCGGAGCATCCCCGCTGGCGGTCGCCAATTCCTTCAGGCTGACGTCAATGTGCCGGGTCGCATACAGTTCGCCCTGGTAGGTGAAGGTCAGCCGGCCGCCGTCGTTGTCGAAACTGAGCAGCGCCAGACCGCGGTTTTCCTCTTCGAACAAGGCGGCAATGTTGCGCTGGGCCAACTCGGGAATATCGATGACCTTCAGGTCCAGCTTGGCATCCTGGAACAGGTGGATGCGCGGTACCAGCGCCGCATGGGCAGCCACCACGGCGAACAGCTGCGGCGCCCGGCTGCCGCTGCCCTGGGCCACAGGGATATCGAGCACATCGATGCCGGCCTGGTCGATCGGGAAATCGACCATTTCCTTGACACGCCAGCGCACCGCCTGCGCCCGCTCCGCAGCGGGCACCTGGGGCGCATCCACTTGCAGGATCTGATATTGCCCGTGACCCAGCAGCGTCGTGCAGCGGCCGCGCAGGTGGCCGCGCAGCCGCTTCAAGGCGTCGAGTTCCGTCCCGGCGAAGGCGAACGTCTCCCATTCGCTCACCATGGGACGTTCGTCGGTGCGGCGAAGCACCGAAGCGATGTCGATCCTTCCGGGAGAGAAGATTACGGATTTCCAGTTATCGCCAGCGCTTTGTCGGCTGCGTCGTAGCCACATCGCTTGAGAAAATATCCTTAGCTTTTGGGACAGATAGGACTCTATCCATAAGCCGTCAATGGCTTTCGCGGAAAACAAGGAGAAAACCCGACCAGCTAGAACCTTTGGCCGACAGGCGCGGCGATCGCCCTGCCGAACCGGAAGTTTCAGCGTCGGACAGCCGCCGGAAACGCGGCATCAATACCGTTCGCGCAGGTAGATATAGGGTGCCTTGGAGGCGCCGAACTTGACGCGCGCATTCGGCGCCCGGTCGGCGGCCGTGCCGCACCAGCTGCCGAGCAGGTAGGACAGGGCCGGGCTGGGCGCAGCACCGCCCAATGACCCGGCGAGCGCCGGCAGACAGCTGTTGGGGCTGGTGGTGCCGCTGCCGAGGTTGAGAACCATGTCGAACCAGCCGGCACCCGCCGTACCCGGTGTCAGGACGAGGGTTGCGACACCGTTTTGCAGCCGGCAGACGGCCGGGACGCAGGCCACGCCCGCCGGCGGTGTTTGCAGCGCCAGACCGGAACCGGCCGGCAGCGTCAGATTGCCGAGCGCGACGGTAGATGCCGCCAGCGGCGTCAGGTTGTCGGCGGTATTCGGCAGCCAACTGGCGCCGCCGAAATACTCGGCCCGCACCGGCACCCGGATCGGCAGAAGGTCGGAACCATAGGCGTTCATCAGACGCAGGCGACCGTAGCGGCTGCCCGTCGTCGCCAGCAGCACGCGCTCACCGGTGGCGTCGGCGTCGGCATCGAGGTTGACGCGATGGGCCGCGTCCGTCGATGCGGCGCCGGGTACGGTGACGCCGTCGCTGTCCTGCGGCGCGACGCCCAGATTCACGGTGGCGTAGGGGCCCCAGGTGGCATCCGGCGTCGCCGTCACGGGCCGGGTCAGCATCAGATGCGTGGCGAAACTGCCCACGCCCGCCACCCAGGCGCTGGCCGGACCGGCGACGGCACTGTGCACGGCGAGACGCGGGGTCAGGGGTGTCGTCGTACCGTCGATCGCCCCGAAACCGAAGCACTGAGTGCCTGCCGCGCAACCGACATTCATCCAGTTGGCGCCGGTGCCGAGCGTCGCCGCATCGAGCTTGGCGTAGCTGCCGGCGTAGTTCCGGGTCACGGCTTCGCCGGCGTTGAGCGCTGTCACCGTGGTCAGGAGCAGCATCGGCTCGTCCATGTAGCTGAAGCCGTCCGTTGCCGGCCAGGCATAGACCGCGGCGCCGGCGACCGCGGTGGCCGCGGCGGCACCGAGCAACACGGTGGCCCCGACGACGGCATTCACGCTCGTCTGCAAGGCGGCGCCGCTGGCGCCGGCGCCCAGCACGACGATGGAATTGCCGGCGACGATGCCGCTGGCGGAAGCCACGGTCAGCGACGAGGAGGCGGCGGCGATGGTCCCGGTCGTCCTTGCCGTCAGGTCGCTGCGGCCGACGAGGGCGCCAGCGACCGCGAAGTGATGGGGATAGAAGCGGCCGAAAGGACCCGCCGCGGCCGAGCCGAACATGCAGCCGGACTTCGCATTGTTGACGGCCGTGTCGTTGGTGAAGTCCGAGGTGCAGTCGGGCTGCGTCTTGGTCGAATCGACCGCGGTGAAGCCGTCGTCATAGACGGCGTTCTGCGCCAGGCTGAAATTGCCGACTTCCGAATAGGTGAAGCCGCTGGCGGTGGCGACGCCGTTGGCTGCGCTGGCGGCAGGAAACACGACCGAACCGAGGCTGCCCAGGTAGCTCAAGGTCGTGGTGAAATAGCCCGAAGCCAGATTGAGCTTGGGCGTGCCGTCGTAACCGGCCAGCGCAGTCGCCCTCAGGCTGAAGGTATCCGAGCCGGCCTTGAGCTTCGGGGTGCCGGTGCTGCCGGCCTGGGTGGCCGTGCCGTTGCTATCGACGGCGAATGTCGTCGGCCGGATCGCGAAATTGTCGGACGAACACGAATAGGCTGGCGTACCGGGACAAGTTGAAGCGAAGGGAATATAGCCCACGCGTATCCTGGCATTGCGCGCGGCGCTGGCATGGTTGAAGGCGAAGGACCGGCGCTGGCCAGCGGCGAATGTCGACGGCAGCGCGGTCGTGGTATTTCCCAGGCTGGGGTAGGCGCTGCACGTCGAACCGCTCGCCGCATTGACGATTTCGACCGTGCAGACGCGGCGCGACGTGCCGCTCAGGGACAGGAGATCGAGATTGAACGGGGTTCCCGCCAGCTTCGTGTAGATCGGCGTGAACGAGGCGGCGCCCGTTTCGATGACATCGAAGATGCAGGCGGCGAAGGTGATCGGCAAACTGGCGCAACTCGCTTCCGCGGCGCCCGTATGGCACAGCACGGCAGCGGCGGGAATACCGGTCACGCTGCCGCTCAGCGTCACCGACTGCGCGGTATTGTCGGTCAAGGTCACGGTCGTCTGGCCGCCGCTGACCGTCACGGCGGTGGCCGGTGCGAACGACCAGATCGCGCTGCCGGTGACCGCCAGATTGACCTCGACATCCCCCAGGTAGAGTGAAGAACAGCTTGCATCGGCGCAGGCCTTGATGGTTACCGTCGTCGGGTCGCCGCTGCCGGTGCAGGCGGTGCTGCTGTACTCCAGGCGAACGTGGTGGACGGCTGGCGTTTGAATGCCTTGCGCGGTGCAAATGCGCAGGGCGTCGATTTCATGGAAATTGGTGTTGGCTCCCGTGGCGCCGGTGAAGGAAAGTATCCAGTTCGCGGGAACCGGATCCTGGCTGTTGCCCGGATCCTTGGCATCGAAGGCCGTGCAGCCGCTGGTCTGGCCGCTGGCGCAGCCGAGCAGGGTGCTGTAGCTGCTGCCGCCATTGGTGGTGTCGCGTTCCACCGACACCCAGGCATGAACGCTGTCGGAATGATCGACCGTGATGCGGTAGTGGTGCGGCGGACTGGCCGCTCCGTTGCCGTCGACGGCCGGACTCAGCGTCCCGGTACCGGTGAGGAAGCGGTAGCCCGACATCCCCGAACCCGAACCGCGCACGGCTACCGATTGCGGTATGCGCGTCGGCGAACCGCCGTAGCGGCCTTCGGTATTCGTCGAAAAATTGCCGTACTCGTCGATCGCCACGCCCAGCCAGCCGCCGGTGAAGCCGGGACAACCGCCGACGACAATGCAGTCCGAAACCGGGGTCTGGCCTTTGGGGGCATAGCCCATCGAACCGCCGAAGGCGCCGACAACCGGCGATATCGCCGCGTTGGAGAGAATGATGCCGATGCCGTCGGCCGCATTCCCGACCGGCGTGCCGCCATAGGCATAGTGATCGAAGTCGACGGTGATTTTGTTGCCGGCCCCGGGGAAGGTCCGTTGCAACGTGGCCCAGGCAGCCGTTTCCTGGGCCGTTTGGGTCAGTTGCAGACGGTTGCTGGCGATCTGGGGCGAAAAACTTCCGCCGACCGCCCAGTTGGAACCGGGCGCGCCATCGGCGCGGTTGAAACTGTCGACGAAACAAAGAACGGCGGCGGTTTCGCCGACGACGAAAGTTCCCCAGGCGGAAAGCCCTGTCGCCGACGTCGTGGTAGCCGTGCGCGTTCCCACCGTCACCGGCGTCCAGGTGTTGGCGATCAGTTCGACGACAGCGAAGTTCGCCGGGGTGGCGCCGGCATCGGTGTCGACGACACCGCAGCCGCTACCCGTTGCGCTGCAGAACTGGAAAGTGGCGGAATACGGCGTCGCACTAGCCAGCGTGCCGCCGGTCAGCATCCAGGTGCGATTCACGCTTTTGTTCGCGTCGATGCCCGAATAGCCGGCCGTGGTATCCGTGTGATCGCCGGCGGACGTCGCTCCGGTCAGGGTTCCCGCGTTGGTTCCGGTCTTGGTGATGCTCACCGGTGCATAGTTGTTCGCGTCGCCGACAGGGAAGGTGCAAGTCACCGGATTGGTGGCCGGCACGGTCAGCCGCAGGTTGCCGACGACATAACCGCTGCTGCGGCTGACGCTGCCGGGGCAGTTGGCGGATGCGATCAGATTGTTGGCGCCGGTGGCGAACTTGCCGCTGCTCAGGGTCAACAAGGTGCTGACGGTGACGTCACCGCCCGTCAGCGTCAGGCCGTTGCCGTTGCCGAGGACGAGATTCTGGAACGTCGCCGCGCCGGTGATGCTTTGCGCTGTGCCGCCATTGAAGGTCCAAGCGCCGCTGCCGGAGGTGAAGCTGCCGCTGTTGCTGAAGTTCCCCGCCAGATTCACCGCCGCGTTGTTGCCGGTATAGGTGCCGCTATTGGCCAGGCTGCCGCCAATCGAGGTGACGCCGCTGTTCGATGCGGTATAGGTCGCGCCGTTATCGACGGAAACGCTGCCGGTGACATTGATGGTCGGGTCGTTGCTATTGGCGTTGAACGTAACACCGCTTGTCACCGTCAGCCCGCCGAGAATGGCCAATGTGCCGCTGCCGGGCGTCTTGGTATTGTTGCCTTCCAACACCAGATTGGGATAAGTGATTCCGGTGGTGGCAATGGCCTGGGTGCCTGTCCGGTTCAGGGTCACGGTGGCGGTGGCATTGCCGGCGGCATTGAAGGTGAAGGTCGCCGAATTGCCGGCGAACGGCGCAGAGTCGCCGAATTGCAGGTTGGGCGAGCCCGACAGCTCCACCTTGCAGGCGCCGGTACAGGCGGTTCCGCAAGCACCGCTGCTGCCGTTCAGATCGAGATCGTCGAGCAGCCAGGTCCCCGTGCCCGAGAACGTCGAGGTGAGGTTGGCTCCCGCCAGGTAGAGGGTGTTGGTACCCGTCGACGCCTGCAGATCGATGGTGCCGTTGTTGACGAGGTTGCCGCCGAGACAGATGTCGTTGCCGCTGGTTCCGGTCAGCGTCAGCTTGCCGCCCGTGGTGCCCGCATTGAGGGTGAGCGAAGCCAGCACATTGGTGGTGGTGTTGAGCGTGATCGTGTGGCCGTCCTGAATGACCACGTCATCCGTGTCGAGCGGAACATGGCCGCAACTCCAGGTTCCCGGCGTGTTCCAGTTGCCCGTGGCGACGTTGCTGGTACAGGTGGCGCCCAGAGCGTCGGCGCCGGCAACCGACAGACTCGCCGCCAACAGGAGAAGGGCAGTGCGGCGAGCGCGCAGGAAAACAGGTCGCATGCAGCTCATAGGATTCCGCCCAAACGTCTTTCGACATAGTTTGCCCCCGGTGTCGCCGCCGGACAAACGGCCCGGTTGCAGGCAGTCGATTCGATCTGGTAGGCGGTCGGGCCGCCGCCGCCATCGCCATGCGCGGTACAGGTCACCGTCACCGTGAAGCCGGACAGCGTCGTCGCCGCCGCCGGCAGCGCAAAGGAGTTCGTGACCGCCGGCGAACACGTGTAGGCCCCGCCGTTGCGCAAGCGCTGGTAAAGCGCCCACTCCATGCCGGCCCGCGCCGCCTGGTAGGCCTGTGCGCCCTGCACGTCCAGCGCCGAGCCGATGTGCTGACTGGTCGATACCGTCAGGATGGCGGCGCCCAGGCCCGCCAGCACCACGAGGATGAAAATCGCCGAGACGATGGTGAAACCACGCTGGCCGGATCGTTTCGCCGCGGCATTCATGGCGTGTTGTCCACGTGGATTTGCTGGAAGACTGTCACGGCCTCGCTCGCCGCCGAGTCGCGGATGGTGAATGCGATATAGAGCAGGCCGTTGCGCAGGAATACGTTCGGCGTGTAGTCGACGGCGCAGGTGGCGTTCGTCAGCAAGGTCGCCGGGCTGCCCCCGGCAGGCGGTACCCCCTGGGCGGCATGGATGCCGTAGCCCGCATAGCGGACGACAGCGCCTGGCACCGCCGTCGGACAGGCGTAGGTGACGGCGCGCGCAGCGAAGGGCACCACCTGGAAGCGGCTGTTGGGCGACGGCAGCGGCGGCGACTGGGCCGCGAAGGGATTGCCGGCGAGCGTCAGCGTATTGCCGGCCACGGCGCTTACCTGGGCGATGTTGCAACCCGGCGCTGCGGCGCAACCCGAAAGCTGGTAGGCATCGACCGGCGCATAGCCGGAGCCGAGGTTATAGACGACGACATAATCGCCGCTGGCTCCGGCCGCCAGCGTCGGTGGCGGGCCCAGCACATCGAACTTGCAGTTGTTCGGGGTGGTGGCGCAAGCGGTGCTGTCGTTGAAGACCAGGGGCAAACCGGCGGTCGAACCGTCGCCGGTATCGCGATAGCGGCCGCCATCGCTGGTGACGATGAACTCGACGAAGCAACTGCCCGCTCCGGGATTGCCCGTCGCCGGACAGACGACCCGCAGGCTGTTCGGCAGCGCCTGCCGTATCTCGCGCGCCATCTGGCGCACCGACACATCGGCGGCATCGGTCAACTCGGCGCGGCGCGTCGCGTCGACGTAGCTGTCCACCGACTGCTTGACGAACACGGCAACGATGGTGCTGAGGATGCCGGTGATGACGATGACCACGATCATCTCGATCAGCGTGAAACCGCCATGCGCACGACGGATGGAAAGGTCTGTGCTCATGGCAGCAGGGTGGGCGAATGGCGCGTGCGATAGCCGTGCAGCGTCAGACTGTCCGTGCCGCGCGTCACGGTGACGGCGACGCGCAGGACATTCGTGTTCGCGGGCGTGGCGTCGTTCGGAGCGATGGTGCCGGCCGGGCCGAGGTCGTCGCCCGCCGTGACCGCGATGCTGGCGGAATAGCCGGCATAGGCGTGGCCGCCGGCGGCATCGGTGACCGTCGGCAGGGAAAGATTGTCGTAATCATTGACGTTGTCGAAGGGGGTGGCTGCGCTGCCGCGTGTTTCGCCCGCCTCCGCCCCCATGGCCTCGACCGCCGCCGCGCAGCCGGCGGTGCCGGTCGTCGTTGTCGCCGCGTTGGCGTCGTCGGGATCGCAATAGGTGAAGGGCATCAGCGTCACCTCTTCCAGCAGCGATTCGGCAATCGCCAGCATCTGCTTGCGCACCATCGGGTCGGCGCTGTGCTGAACGGTGAGGCTGAGCACCGACAGGATGCCCGCCAGGCCGACGCCGACAATGACAATGAACACGATCAACTCGATCAGCGTGAAGCCGGTCGTGCGCCCGGCGCGCGGGGTCCGCCTAGTGCACATAGCCGGTACCGCGTTCGACGATGACACCCGACTGACCGGTCACCGCCACCGATACATTTGCTGCGGCGGTGCTGCGGCCCTGCGGATCGAACGCAAACGTCGCCGTGGCTGACGATATGGTCGCCTCGGTGCTGGAACACACGGCGTTGGTGACGCCGGCAGCGCACTGGCGGTCCGGCCCCGGCAGCGCCAGGTTCGCTGCGCTGGAGCCGTCGCAGAAGGCGGCGCCGGAAGTTTCCGGCAATCGCGTATCCAGCGTCAGCGTGATCCGGTTGGCGGCGGTGGATACGCAGACATGGCGCCGCCCGGCAACGGCCGCCTTGCGCGCGAACTGCAGCGCGGCCTTGACCTTGTCCTGCACGCCGCGCTGTTCGAAAACGCTGGTGAAATCGAGCCGGCCGACGGCGAAGACGGCGATGATGCCGACGATGACCAGCAGCGTCACCAGTTCGATCAGCGTGAAGCCTTTTGCATGCATCCGATTCGCCTCGATGGCCGCCGCGCAACGTCGCGGGAAAGGAAAAGGGCGACCGAGGCCGCCCTTTCCGTCCCCGCCTGACTCAGGCTACCATCAGAGTGCGCAGATGGCGGTCACGGCAAAACCGCCCGTCGTGCTTCCCTGCGAATGCTTGACCATGCACGTAGCATCCGTGTTGCCGGAAGCCGTGCAATTCGTCAATTGTGATGACGAACTGACGAACGAAATATTGGTCGGCATGGCGCCGCCCGCCAAGAACCCCGTCAACGTATCGCACGTCGTCGTCGCGTTTACGGCAGTGCCACCTCCCGGATTGGCCGAGCGCTTCGCATAGTTGATCGACGAACCCGAACTGATCGCCCCGGCCACGCCCTGCGCCGCCGCATCGCCGGCATCGCCCTTCAGGTCGACGAACTTCGGCAATGCCGTCGCCGCCAGAATGCCGAGAATGACGATGACGACGACGAGTTCGATCAAGGTAAAACCCTTTTGTTTATAAGTGCCCATGATGGTCTCCAGTCAATTTACGCTTAATACATAATCTAGTTCAGCAACCCGTGGTTGTCACGGTAATCACGGGCGACACGATCACGCCGCCGGTCAGTGTCGCCTCCTGGTAGGAAATGCGGCAGCCGGGTGCCGTGCCGCCGGCCACGTCGAAAGTGCGGGTCGGCGTACCGGTCGAGGTGTTGGTCGCCGTCAGGCCGTCGGCCGCCAGATTCAGCTGGGCGGCCTGGTCGATGCCGGTGATGGCGGCAGCCGGATGGCGATTGACGATGGCCACGAGATAGCCGTCCATGTTGACCTGGGGCGGCGACGAGGCACAGTTGCTCGCCGTCGCGCTCGGCGTGGTGCCGGCAAGGTCGAGTTCGCAACGGGAGCGCGCCAGCACGACCGCCGAACGCAGCGACCCGTAGATGGCGTTGGCCTTGGCGATGCGCGCGTCGCGCTGGGCATCGATCAGGCGCGGCATGGCAACCGCGGCGAGGATGCCGATGATGGTGATGACGATGATCAGTTCGATCAGCGTAAAACCCGACTGCCGAACTCGGGAATGATTGATCCTGTGGTTCATGTGTACGCTCTGTAACGAAAGTTAGCACAGATACTTTAGCCGGGCGATTCAATTAACGCGGCTTTCCAGCGCTATGCCTTGAATGCGTCCATCGCGCGCCGCTTGCGCCACGATGCGCCAGCGCAATTCCGCGCGGCCGCCGAAGACTTCGGGCTGCCGCGGCCGGTAGACGAGGGTATGGCTGGCGGGATCGAAATTCCATGTCCCCGGCCCGGCGGATATGGCCATCTCGCCGCGATAGCCGGCAGGAAGCCGCCCCAGCAAGCCGACCGGGTTGGTATCGACGAGTTCGGCCAGCCGATGCTCCTGGCCGCGCATCAAGCGCTCGCCGACGGCGAGTTGCAGTCCGACGCGCATGTTGCGCAACGTCAGGTCGACCTCGGTGCGCTCGGCCGCCTGTTCGATGCCCACCAGCCGGTCGAGCAGCGCGGCGGCGAGAATGCCGAACAGGGCGACGACCAGCAGGAACTCGAACTTGCCGCTGCCACGCGGGTTTCTCATGCGCTGCCGTCCTACTTCTTCAACGCCACCTTGCCGAGGTCCCACAGCGGCAGGAAGATGCCCAGCGCCAGGATCAGGACCATGATGCCCAGGGAAACGATCAGGATGGGTTCGATCTGCTGCGCCAGGGTCTTGAGTTCGTACTCGACCTCGCTCTGGTACATGCCGGCGATCTCTTCCATCATTTCGTCGAGAGAGCCTGATTCCTCGCCGACGGCGATCATCTGCAGGACTATCGGGGTGAAGGCGCCGACCGTGATGCTGGCGCGCAGCAGCGACTCGCCGCGCTCGACGTTGTCGCGCATGCGCTCGATCTTGTCGGCCAGGTAAGCGTTGTCGACCGTCTGCGCGACCGTGGTCATCGCCTGGATGACCGGCACGCCCGAGCGCGAGGCCAGGGCGAAGCTGCGGGCAAAGCGCGCCAGCGTCGCCTTCTGGATGATCTTGCCGGCGATGGGAATGGAAAGCTTGGTCTTGTCCCAGGTGTAGCGCCCCTTTACGGTGGCTATCCAGGCCTTGAAGGCGAACGCGAGCGCGACGATCCCGGCGATCAGCAGATGCCACGACTGCACCATGAAGTTGGATACGCCGATCAGGATGCGCGTCATCAGCGGCAACTCGGCGCCAAAGCCGGCGAACACCTTGGCAAAGGCCGGGATCACGAAGATATTGACCACGAACATCGCCACCACCATGGCCATGACGACGAAGCTCGGATAGCGCAGGGCCGACTTCACCTGCTCGTGCATGAAGCGCTCGAACTCCATGTGGTCGAAGAGGCGGATGAACACCTCCTCCAGGCGGCCGGTCATTTCGCCCACCCGCACCATCGCGAGGTAGAACGGCGTGAATATCTTCGGATGCCGGCCCAGCGACACGGAGAGCTCGCGCCCCGAATCGAGGCTTTCGCGGATCTGGCCGAGCACCTTTTTCATCGCCTTGTTCATGCACGACTCCTGCAAACCGGCCAGGGCGCGCATGATGGGCACGCCGGCCTTGAGCAGCGTGTAGATCTGGCGCGTGAACAGCAGGATATCGACGTGCTGGATTTTCTCGGCGAACAGATCGAAGCCGCCTTCGTCCGCCTTTTTCCTGAGCGCGCCGTCGGGTGCGGCCTTGATTTCGAGCGGAGTGACGCCGCTGGCGAACAACTGGTCGGCAACGCCGTTCGCGGTCGCGCCCTCCAGCACGCCCTGCACGACCTCGCCGCCGGCGTCGCGGCCACGATAGGCGAAGGCGGGCATCTATGCCTCCGCCGGGCCGTCCCAAGGAGGCATGCGCCCCCCTTGGGGGGGCAGCGAGCCGGGGTCGCGAGCGTGGGGGGCCATTCCTGTCCTCAATCCTCGAACTGGCTGGAGATGCGCATGGCCTCGTCGACGGTGGTGCGGCCGTTGACGACCAGGCGCACGGCGTCGCGGCGCAGGGTGTTGCCGGCCATCTGCTCGCGGCCGATCTGGATGAACTCGTTGGGATCGCCGTGGTTGGCGGCCTCCACCAGCGCGTTCGACATTTCGAGGAATTCGTAGACGGCCTGCCGTCCCGAATAGCCGGTGTTGGCGCAGTGGGCGCAACCGGCGCCATGGCGGTACTTGAAGTGGTCGACGCGCTCGCCGATTTCGTACTTGAGCCATTCGCGCTCGTGCGGCGCGAGCTCGTGCGGTTCGGCGCAGTTGTCGCAGATCACGCGCAGCAGGCGCTGCGCCATCACCATCTGGATCGACAGCGCGACCATGTAGCGCGGCACGCCCATGTCGAGCAGGCGGATCGGCGTCGTCAGGGCGTCGTTGGTGTGCAGCGTCGACAGCACGAGGTGGCCGGTCATGGCGGCGCGCATGCCGATCTCGGCGGTCTCCTGGTCGCGCATTTCGCCGATGAGGATGATGTCCGGATCCTGCCGCAGTGCGGTGCGCAGCACGCGCGAAAAGGTCAGGTCGATCTTCTCGTGCACCTGCACCTGGTTGAGGCCGGGCAGACGGTACTCGACCGGGTCCTCGACGGTGATGACCTTCTTTTCGGTCGTGTTGAGCTCGTTCATCGCCGCGTAGAGCGTGGTGGTCTTGCCCGAACCGGTCGGGCCGGTCACCAGCACGATGCCCGACGGCCGGCCGATGGCATGACGGAAGCGTTCCAGCACGCGCGGCGGCATGAAGAGCTTTTCGAGTTGCAGCAGGCCGGTGTTCTGGGCCAGCAAGCGCATGACCACCGACTCGCCGTGCTGGGTCGGCATCGTCGAGATGCGGATATCCACGCTCTGGCCGCGCACCTTGATGTTGAAGCGGCCGTCCTGCGGCAGGCGTTTTTCGGAGATGTCGAGGCCCGACATGAGCTTCAGGCGCAGCACCAGGGCCGTGGACACCTTGCTGTCCGCCTCGGTCTGCACATGCAGCACGCCGTCGATGCGGAAACGGATGATGAGGGACTTTTCCTGCGGCTCGATATGGATGTCCGAGGCGTGGGTCTTCAGCGCCTCCTCGAAGACGGTCTGCAACAGCTTGACGACCGGCGCGTCCTCGGCGCCCGGCGTGATGCCGAGCATGGCGCCGAACTCGACCGGAACGTCGCCCATCTCCTGGGTCAGTTCCTTGGCGAGGCCGGAAATTTCCTCGGTGCGCCGATAGACGCGATCCAGCAGCGGCATCAACTGGCTCTCGGTGATGACCGCGAGTTCGATGTCGCGCTTCACCAGGCGGATAACTTCGTCATAGACCGCAAGGTCGGTCGGGTCCGTGAAGCCCACCCGCAACAATCCGTTCTGCTCGTCGAGTACCAGCGTGCGATACCGGCGCGCCTGGGCTTCGGGAATCAGCTTGATCAGTTCCGGCCGGGGCATGAAAGTGCGCAAGTCGATGAACTCGGCCTGCAGCTGCCGGGCCAGTGCGCGGCCGATGCCTTCTTCGGTAACGTAGCCGCTCTCGACGAAAATGCGGCCGAGCTTGCGGCCGCTGCGCTTCTGCTCGCCGAGGGCAAGCTTGAGCTGCTCGTCCGTAAGCAGCCCTTGTTGGATCAGCAGGTCGCCGAGGCGGATCCGTTCAGGCGGGCGGGCCATTCTTCGCTCCTGGAAGAAAGTAATACATGTCGGCGAGTATGCTCGCCGCGCTCCATTATCATGGGCAACATTATGCTACCCCGAACGTACTAACAGGCGCCGTCTTTCCCTCCTTATGTTCCACGTCGTTCTCTTCCAGCCCGAAATCCCCCCCAACACGGGCAACGTCGTGCGCCTGTGCGCCAACACGGGTGCCACGCTGCACCTCGTCAAGCCGCTGGGCTTCAATCTCGCGGAGCCGGCGCTGCGCCGCGCCGGGATGGACTATGCCGAATTCGCGACCGTCGTCCAGCACGAGAACTGGACCGATTGCCGGACAGCTCTGGCGGGACAACGCCTGTTCGCCATGACGACCAAAGGGACGACGCTGAAGGCAGGCCTGAGCTTCGCGCCGGGCGATGCCTTCGTTTTCGGACCGGAGTCCAGCGGCCTGCCCGCGGAGGTGCTGGAGGAATTTCCGCTGGAGCGGCGCATCCGCCTGCCGATGGTGGCGGGCAACCGCAGCATCAATCTGTCGAACACCGTGGCGGTGGTGGTCTTCGAGGCGTGGCGGCAGTGCGGCTACGCCAACGGCACTTGAAGCCTACTCGGCGCTCTCGACCTTGGGGTCGCGATTCATCAGCTGATCGACGACTTCCGCCGGACCGATGCGGCCTTCGAGCACGGCGCAGACCGCCGCGGTAATCGGCATCTCGACGCCGAGCACGGCGGCACGGCGCGCCACTTCGCGCGCCGTCGGCACGCCTTCGGCGACATGACCGAGCTCGGCGGCGATGACGGCCAGCGGCTTGCCTGCCGCCAAGGCCAGGCCGACGCGGCGGTTGCGCGAGAGATCGCCGGTGCAGGTAAGAATCAGGTCGCCGAGGCCGGCCAGCCCCATGAAGGTTTCGCGCTTGGCGCCGAGCGCAACGCCGAAGCGGGTGATCTCCGCCAGGCCGCGCGTGAGCAGCGCGGCGCGCGCATTGAGGCCGAGCCCGAGGCCGTCGCAGATGCCGGTCGCGATGGCGAGGACGTTCTTGACGGCGCCGCCGACTTCCGCGCCGACGAGGTCGTCGTTGGCGTAGATGCGCAGGCGCGGGCCATGAAGTTCGGCCGCCCACTCGCTGGCGAAAGCGGCATCGCGGGAAGCCAGCGTCACCGCGGTCGGCAGGCCGCGGGCGACTTCTTCGGCGAAACTGGGGCCGGTCAGCACGCCGCAGCGGGCAGCGCGCAGCGTGGCGTCGACCACTTGATGCGGCAGCAGGCCGCTGTCGGCCTCCAACCCCTTGCAGACCCAGACGAAGGGCAGGCCGGGCGCATGGCGGCCGATCGCTTCGAGCGTCGGCCGCAGGCCGACGACCGGCGTGGCGATGACGGCGAAGTCGGCGCCGCGCAAGGCGGCGGCGATATCCGCTTCGATGGCGATGCCGTCAGGCAGGGGATGGCCGGGCAGGAAGCGCTTGTTCTCGCCGTCGGCACGCATGGCAGCGGCATGGTCGGCATCCAGCGTCCACAAGGTGAGCGCATGGCGCGGCGCAAAGGCCAGCGCCAGCGCCGATCCCCAGGCGCCCGCGCCGAGAATGACGATCTTCATAGCCCCCAGACTTGGGTCGCCTTGACGAAGCCGGTCTGTCCGTCGCGATGCTTGACGCGCGCCCAGCCGAGCGGGCCGGGCTCCAGCCATTCGAGCACCACGTCGCGTTCGGCCGTGAACGCCAGCGCAGACTTTTCGTCGGCCTGAACGCGCACGTCGGCACGCTCGGTCCGGACCAGAACGGTGCGCTTCTGGCTGAGCTTGTTCTTTTCGATCCAGGCCAGATCGCCCTTGCTGTCCCTCACCTTGACCCAGGCGTCGAGGCTGACGATGGCCTCGACCGGAGTGCCGGCGGCGATGGCGAACAGCGGCTGCGACTTCTGCGAGGGCGCGTCGTACATCGCGGCCGCCTCGGCCACCGACAGGTAGTCGAGCGCCCAGGCCGGAGCGGTCAGACCAACGACAACGACGAGAAAGGCGATCCGCCGCATGGTTTTACTGGATCGGGACTTCGTGGCCGCCCGCCGCCGCCTGGCGTTCCTGCTCGGCCATCTGGCGCTGACGATAGACGTTCTCGAAATTCACCGGGGCCAGCAGCACCGGCGGGAAACCGGCGCGGCCGATCGCGTCGGCGATCACTTCGCGGGCGAACGGGAACAGGATGTTGGGGCAGGCCACGGCGATGATGGGTTCTATCTCGGCGTCCGGCACATTGCGGATCTGGAACAGGCCGGCCTGGGCGGCTTCGACGAGGAAGCCGGTCTTCTCGCCGTGCTTCGCGGCGACCGTCACCGTCAGCACGACGTCGAAGATGCCTTCGCCGACGGCGGTGCCGGTCGTCTGGATCTGCACTTCGACCTCGGGAGCCTCCCGTTCGAGAAAGCATTGCGGTGCATTCGGCACTTCGAGGGAAAGGTCCTTGACGTAGAGCTTCTCGATGCTGAACACGGGGGCTTCTTGCTCACTCATGATGGATATCCGGCTAATGGGGAACGGGCGGGCATTCTACCAGCAGGCGCGGCCTACGCAGCCGCCAGCAGCGGGTCGAGCTTGCCCTGGTGGTCGAGTTCGTGCAGGTCGTCGCAGCCGCCGACGTGGGTGTCGCCGATGAATATCTGCGGCACGGTGCGCTTGCCGTTCGAGCGCGCGAGCATTTCGTCGCGGCGCGCCGGGTCGAGGTCGACGCGGACCTTCTCGATGTCGGTCACGCCCTTGCGATGCAGGAGCTGTTCGGCGCGGATGCAGTAGGGGCAAACCGCGGTGGCGTACATGAGAACCTTGGCCATTTGTTTTCCTCAGTGCTTGGTGGTGACCGGCAGGCCCGCGTCGGTCCAGGCGCCGATGCCGCCGGCGAGGTTGTAGACGCGCTGGAAACCGGCCTTGCGCAGGGTGCCGCAGGCCGACGAGGAACGGTTGCCGCTGGCGCAGCAGACGATGACGGGCCGCTCCTTGAACTTGTCGATCTCGGACAGGCGCTTGTCCAACTGGGCGAGGGAGATATGGCGCGCATTGGTGATGTGGCCGGCCGACCATTCGTTGGTTTCGCGTACATCGACGACGACGGCGTCTTCGCGATTGAGCAGCATCGTCGCCTCGGTCACCGAGATGCCGCCGGCCGCGCCGCCCCTGAGCATCGGGATGATCAGCATGCCGCCGCTGATCAGGGCCAGCATGACCCAGGTGATGTTCTCTTGAATGAACTCCATAAGACTCTTCGCTTCCTTATCAAGACCGCGGCATCGGTACGCCGCAAAAAACCTCGCGCATCAGCGCGATCAGTTGCAGGGTGCGCTGGTCGGCGACGCGGTAGAAGACGCGGTTGGCGTCCTTGCGCGTCTGCAGCACACCCTTGTCACGCAATATGGCGAGGTGTTGTGAAATATTGCTCTGGGAGGTGCCGACGGCTTCGACGATGTCCTGAACACAGACCTCTTGGTCGCCGACGACGCAGAGTATCTTCAGGCGCAGCGGATGCGAAATCGCCTTCAGCGCGCGTGCGGCGGTTTCGATGTGCTCTTTCTTGTCGATCATATCCAGGATGGCGCTGTTCATGCCGGGCTCCGGGTGGCAATTCGGAATATTATAGATTACTACTCTTCTGGCCCTCCGTATCGATCCGCCTTATCATTCGGTACTTGTTTCTTATCTCCCGAGTCGCCCCATGTACAAGATCGTTCTGCTTCGCCACGGCGAATCGACCTGGAACCAGGAA
>CAZWFC010000026.1:0-25785 GCA_964632965.1 uncultured Rhodocyclaceae bacterium | reverse complement strand
CGGGCAGCTCGACGATCCGGCCACCTTCGTCAAGCGCGTCAACGACCTGATGCTGACCATGTCGCAGGGCGGTGCCTGATATCCACCTGACCGGTCTGCCGCCGCTGATCGACGCACGGGCCCGGGCTCTTATCCTGGGCTCGTTTCCTTCCGAGGCGTCGCTGGCGGCGCAGCAGTACTACGCGCATCCGCAGAACCAGTTCTGGCGCATCCTGGCGGCGCTGCTGAAACAACCGCTGCCGGAGATGGACTACGCGGCACGGCAGGCGGCCGTCAAGGCGGCCGGGCTGGCGATCTGGGATGTGTATGGCGGTTGCGAACGTACCGGCAGCCTCGACAGCGCCATTCGCGCTGCGCAGCCCAACGATTTCGTCGCGCTGATGAAAAACGCGCCGCAGTTGCGGCGCGTTTGCTTCAACGGCAAGACGGCGGCGAAGTTCGCCGGCCGTGTCGCCGAGCTGGGTCTGGAAACGGCCGTGCTGCCTTCAAGCAGCCCTGCCTACACCTTGTCTTTCGACGCCAAGCTGGCGGTCTGGCGCGCCGCCCTGGCCGGGCTTATTCCGGACTGACTCAGCTCTTCGGTGCCGGCGGCTGGCTGCCGCCCTTGCCGCCGCTCTTGGGCAGGTGCTCCCGCATGCACTGGCGGTGCTCGGGCCCGGCCTTGTCCTTGCAGGTTTCCTTCGCCTTCTGGTGGGCCTCGCAGCGCGCGGGACTGCGCGACTTGCTGCAATCCATCGGCGGCATGGCATCCGACATGCACTTGCGCTTGTCGGCGGCGGTCTTGTCCTTGCAGGTTTCCTTGGCCTTCTGCAGGGCTTCGCAGCGCTGCGGGTCGCGGGCCTTGCCGCAATTCGCCGCCGGCTGCTGGCCCGTCGCGGCGGGGCCGCCTTGCGCGGCGGCGGCCAGCGAAAACAGGGCGGCGGTCAGTCCGCCGAGCAAGAGCTTGAGGTTTCGATTCATTCATATCTCCTTCGTGAGTTTCCGTCCTGCCATCATAACCCATCGAGAATCAGCTATATTCCCGTAGTCGAATCCAGCGGGAACCCTCCAGCAAATGGCCCAAGAAAAAGCATCTGCCGCAGGCAAGGGACGCCTTTCCCTGGTCGAAATCATCGACGCCCTGGCCGCCGACGGGATGGTGGCGGCGGCCGATGCCGAGAAGTTCAAGCAGGAACGCCGCTACTTCAAGGGTGACATCCATCCGCTGGTCGTCATCGCCGACCAGCGCTGGAAGTCGTTGCAGCCGCCCAACCGCCTGCTCGATCTGGAAAGCCTGACGCAGTGGCTGGCGCAGTGGGCCGGCCTCGACTATTTTCATATCGATCCGCTGAAGATCAATTTCACGGCGGTTACCGACGTCATGTCGAGCGCGTATGCGACGCGCTTCCGCATTCTGCCGGTGGAGGTGAAGCCGCACGAGGTGGTCATCGCCACGGCAGAACCTTTCGACCGCGCCTGGGAGGCCGAACTCAAGCCGATTCTGCGCAAGGAAATCCGCCGCGTCATCGCCAACCCGGACGATATCGCCCGCTACCAGGTCGAGTTCTACAACCTGGCGAAGTCGGTCAAGGGGGCGATGGGGCGCGGCGACGTCGGCGGCGCCGGCGTCTCCAACTTCGAACAGCTGGTCGAACTCGGCAAGGGCAAGGGTTCGCTCGACGCCAACGACCAGCATGTCGTGCTCATCGTCGACTGGCTCTGGCAGTACGCCTTCGAGCAGCGCGCCTCCGACATCCACGTCGAGCCGCGCCGCGATCTGGGTATCGTGCGCTTCCGCATCGACGGCGTGCTGCATCAGGTCTACCAGATTCCGATGCCGGTGCTCAACGCCATGACCAGCCGCATCAAGATTCTCGGCCGCATGGACGTGGTCGAGAAGCGCCGGCCGCAGGACGGCCGCATCAAGACGCGCACGCCGGACGGACTGGAGGTGGAGTTGCGCCTGTCTACCCTGCCGACGGCCTTCGGCGAGAAGCTGGTGATGCGGATTTTCGATCCCGAGGTGCTGGTGCGCGACTTCGCCGATCTCGGCTTCGGCGACGACGACCGCACGCGCTGGCAGCAGATGACCAGCCAGCCCAACGGCATCATCCTCGTCACCGGTCCGACCGGTTCCGGCAAGACGACGACCCTCTACACCACGCTGAAGCAGCTGGCGACGCCCGAGGTCAACGTCTGCACGCTGGAGGACCCGATCGAAATGGTCGAGGCCTCGTTCAACCAGGTGCAGGTGCAGACGGATATCGGCATGGGCTTTGCCGAGGGCATACGCGCCCTGATGCGCCAGGACCCGGACATCATCATGGTCGGCGAAATCCGCGACCTGGAAACCGCCGACATGGCGATCCAGGCGGCGCTGACCGGCCACCTCGTGCTCTCCACGCTGCACACCAACGATGCGCCGTCGGCGATCACCCGCCTGCTGGATCTCGGCGTGCCGGCCTACCTCTTGCAGTCGACCCTGCTGGGCGTGATGGCGCAGCGCCTGGTGCGCACGCTGTGTCCGAAATGCAAGAAAGCCGGCGGCATGCGCGCCGAGGACGAGGAAGCCTGGAACGCGCTGGTGGCGCCGTGGAAGTCGAACAAGCCGACCACGCTCTACCATCCGGTCGGCTGTCTCGACTGCCGCATGACCGGCTACCAGGGCCGCCTGGGTCTGTACGAGATACTGACCATGAGCACCGAGGTCAAGAAGGTCATCACCGGCCAGGTCGACCTGACCAAGCTGAAGGAGGTCGCCTTGCGCGAGGGCATGCGTCCGCTGCGCATTTCGGGCGCCAGGAAGATCGGCGCCGGGCTGACGACGATAGAGGAAATCCTCAAGGTCGCGCCGCCGGCGCAGATATAGGCGGCGCGACCGGATCGCGCCTGTTCGTGCCGGGTCAGAGTCGCAACTGCCCGCTGCGGATGTTCTCTTCCAGTTGGGCCGGGGCCATCGGCTTGCCGAACAGATAGCCCTGGAAGACGTCGCAGCCGCTGGCGAGGAGAAAGTCGCGCTGGGCGGGGGTTTCGACGCCTTCGGCCAGCACCTGCATGTCGAGGTGGTGGCCGAGTGAAATGACGGTGTTGGCGATCGCCTGGTCGTCCCGGTTGTCGGCCAGGCCGGTGACGAAAGCACGGTCGAGCTTGAGCCGGTCGAGCGGAAAAGTCTTGAGATAGGCGAGCGACGAGTAGCCGGTGCCGAAGTCGTCGAGGGCCAGCTTGATGCCCATATTGCGCAGGCCGCGCATGATGACGGCGGCGCCGGCCGGGTCGTTCATCAGCAGTCCCTCGGTGATTTCCAGTTCGAGCAGCGCGGCGGGCAGGCCGCTGTCGTCGAGTGCGCGCTGCACCGTGGCGAGCAGGTCGTCGCGGCGGAACTGGCGGGCGGACAGGTTGACGGCCACCGGTATGTCGGCGCCGAATTCCTGCCGCCACTGCCGCGCCTGGCGGCACGACTGCTGCAGCACCCATTCGCCGATGGGCACGATCAGGCCGGTGGCCTCGGCGATGGGAATGAACTGCACCGGCGAGACCATGCCCAGTTCCGGATTTTGCCAGCGGATCAGCGCTTCGACGCCGACCAGGCGGCCGTCGCGCGTATCGACCTGGGGCTGGTAGACCACGGCGAATTCGCCGCGGTCGAGCGCCTGGCGCATCATGTGCTCCAGCGTCAGCAGCTTGGCGCCGGCGGCGTTCATTTCGGTCGAGTAGTAGGTGTAGCTGGTATGGTCCTCGTCCCGCGCCGTATGGAGCGCCGACTCGGCATTCTGGAGCAGCGCGCGGGTGTCCGCGCCGTCGGTGGGGAACAGGGCGATGCCGATGGTGATGGACAGGCTGAAGTTCTGCTCGCCGACGACGATGGGCTGCGCGAATGCCGCCAGCAACTGCTCGCAATAGGCGCCGACGTCGCCGGGATTGTCGAGATCGCGCAGGAGAATGGCGAAATGGTTGCCGGAAGGACGTGCGGCGACGTCGTGGCGACGGAGCGCCTGCTTGATGTTCTCGGCGGCGGCAACCAGTACCTCGTCGCCGACGGCGTGGCCGAAGGATTCGTTGATCATCTTGAAGCGATCGAGGCCGATGTCGAGCACGGCGAAACTGCCGCCGGCGCGCCGCGCATCGGCCACCGCCTGGTCGATTGCCGAATGCCAGGCTTCGCGGTTGGGCAGGCCCGTCAGCGGGTCGAAGGTCCGCAGCTGTTCGAGCAGCGCCTCGGTCTCCTTGAACTTGCTCAGGTCGACCGTCATGGCGATGTAATGGGTGAGGGCGCCTTTCCTGTCCTTCACCGCGACGATGGACAGCAGCGCCGGATAGATGCCGCCGTCCTTGCGGCGGTTCCATATTTCGCCTTCCCAGTTGCCGGTGCGCAGCAGCTTTTCCCACAGGGTTTCGTAGAATTTCCGGTCATGGCGTCCGGACTTGAACAGGCGCGGATTCTGCCCGATGACATCCTCCCGGCCGTAGCCGGAAATGCGGGTGAAGGCATTGTTCACTTCGACGATATTCGAATCGGCGTCGGCGATGATGATCGATTCGACGCTGTTGTCGAAGACTTCCGCGGCGAGATGCAGGTTCCGTTCGGTCAGCTGTTTGCCGCGCCAGATTTGCAGCAGCAGCCCGCCGGCGAAGAGGACGGAGAGCATCACCGCCAGCGCGTCGATGACCAGCGTCCGCGTTGCCGACGTCTCGATGTCGCGCGTACTGTGCAGCAGGCGGTCGCTGAGGACGGTCTCGAATTCGCTCAGGGCGTCGATTTTCTTTGTCGCCAAGTCGAACCATGCGGCGGCGTCCGGCATTCGCGGCGGCGGTTCGCGGCTGGCGCCGACGGCAACAATCAGGCGGCGGATGCGCTCCGCTTCGGCGATGAACGGTTGGTCGACAATCGTTTGATAGCCGGCATTCGCCGTCGCGTCCGCCAACTGGCTGAACCGGCCGATGCTGGATTGCTCCACCGCCTTGATGCGGTGGTAGGCCGACAGCTGGGCCGGCACGTAGTCGCCGGACGAGAGCATGGCCGTGACCAGGGCGCGTTCCTGCCCGGCCATTTCCTTGGCCTGCAGGAAGAAGACGAAGGCCATCTGCTGGCGCACGATCCAGCCGACGTGGCCGACGCTCATGGTGGTCACCAGATGATCGAACATCTGGGTGATCAGTGTCGTATAGCGGTCAACGGCGACATCGCGCGACAGCGTGATCGCGCCGACGCGGCTACGCATGTCGGGCAGGCTGCTGAGCTCGGCGAGCGAGTTGCGGCTGAGATCCGCCAGCAGCGCGAAGGCGGTCGGCTGGTTGCGTGTGGATTCGGTCAGGCGCGCGATGGCCTGGTCGGTCAGGGCGCGCTGGGCGACCAGGGCGTGGCCGAACTGGTCGCCGTTCGAGGCGATGAAGCCGCTGGACAGGCCGCGCTCCATCTGCAGTTCGTGCACCACGCGATTGAATGCGATGCTGGTTTCGGTCCACGCGCGGATCATGCGCACGTTGTCGCGTTCTTCGATCTTTTCGGCCAGGTTGTGCGTGGCGAAGTAGGAAACGGCGACGAAAAATGCCAGCAGCAGCCACAAGGTGTGGCGCTTGATACGTTGCAGGGGGGAACTGGCAGGCAAGGGCACGGGCGGGATGTTTTTTCAGCTAGACTGACCACGCTCATCTTAGCCAGTTTTTCGGCTTGGAATCGGGATGATGCGTGAATTCGTTTTTCCGACAACACTGCCTAGCGGGTGAACGGGATATGCCTATAGCTTGGACTGCTGCGCTGGCCACCGGCGTGCGCCAGATCGACCTGCAGCATCAGGAACTCATCGACCTCATCAACGAACTGGATGCCGCCCACGTTGCCGGCCGGCAGGCGGACGCGCTCGACGGGGTGCTGCCGCGGCTGGCTGCCTACGTCCTGTTTCATTTCGGCACGGAAGAGGCCTTGATGGCGGAAACGGACGGGGCGGCCGCCCATGCGGCGCTCCATGCGCGGGAGCACCGCCTGTTTGCCGAGCGCGTTGTGGAACTGCGCGCCGACCCCGGCGATCTGGCCGGGTTCATCGACTACCTCAAGGGCTGGCTGATCGGCCACATCATGAAGACCGATCACGATCTGGCGGCACTGATCCGTTCGGGATCCGGGCGTCCGTAGCCGGCGAACGCCGGTCAATAGGCCGGGTAACCGGGAACGCCGGCGAATGGCGGCCGGCGGCCGACCAGGCTTTCCAGCATGACCAGTTCGGCATCGGTGTGGTTGATGACGCTGGCGGGTACCATCGATTTGGGCATGCGCGGGTCGGCGTGGATGTAGATCGGATGGTCGTGATGCTCGGTGCGGACGATCTCGCTTTCGTGCGGGGCCGCGGTCGGCACGATTTCCGCCTCGCCGTAGCAGAGGCAGAAGTAGGTGCGGCTGCCTTCTTCCTCGATGTAGCAGGCGGTGCCGCGAATGCCGATGGTGGCGGTGCCGACGGCGATGCGCTTGTCGCCGCGGCCGAAGACCGAAAGGATCTTGCCGCTGAGTACGCGCATGAAGCCGGCGGCGATATCGGCGCCGAAGCGCACCGTCGATGATCCGCGTTGCAGGAAGGCGTCCTGGCCGATCACGTACAGTGCCTCGGCGCCGGGGCCGGTGCTGACCGTGTCGCCAGGATTGACGAGCTGCCGGTCGCGTGCCGGCCGGTCGTTGACCAGGACCTGGCCGCGGCTGCGGTGCATGCCCGCGGGCAGCGGATTCTCGCCGGCGGCCAGCGCGCGTTGCAGGATGCCGGCGATACCGCCGGCGGCGAGGGCCTGCAAGAGAAGGCGGCGCTTCATACGACGCGCCGCAGGCGGCCGGCCTGGCGCTTCTGCAGGGCGGCGAATTCGAGGGGCGGCAGCGGCGTGCTGAAATGGAAGCCCTGGGCTTCGTCGCAGCCGCGTGTCCGGAAGAAGTCCCACTGCTCGGCGCTTTCGATGCCTTCGGCGACGACCTTCAGGCCGATGGAATGGGCCATGTGGATGATGGTGGCGGTGAGGGCGGCGTCGTCGGGATCGAGCAGGACGTCGCGCACGAAGGACCGGTCGATCTTGAGTTTGTCGATGGGCAGCTTGTTGAGGCGGGACAGCGAGGAATAGCCGGTGCCGAAGTCGTCGACGGTCAGGCGCACGCCGAGGTCGCGCAATTGCGCCAGCGCTGCGCTGCGATGTTCGATCTGCTCCTTCAGTGCGGCTTCGGTCACTTCGAATTCGATCCGGTTTCCGGGCAGGCCCGTTTCGGCAAGGATACGCCCGACGGTGGCGGCGAAGTCGTCCTGGACGAACTGCAGGGGCGAGATGTTGATGGCGAGGGTCAGCGCCGGCAGGCCGGCCTTGTCCCATTGCGCGGCCTGCCGGCAGGCTTCGTGCAGCACCCATTCGCCGAGCGCGACGATGAAGCTCGATTCCTCGGCGACGGGAATGAACTTGAGCGGCGAGATCGGTCCCAGTTCGGGATGCGTCCAGCGCAGCAAGGCTTCCACGCCGGTGATGGCGCCGTTCTTGAAATTGACGAGGGGTTGATAGTGCAGTTCGAGCTCGCCGCGGCTGAGCGCATGCCGCAAGCCATGCTCGATGGCTTGGCGTTCGTTGCCGGTGGCATTCATCGACTGCTTGAAGAAATGGTAACTGTTGCGACCGTGTTCCTTCGAGTGGTACATGGCGGTATCGGCGGCGCGGATCAGTTTTTCCATGTCGTCGCCGTCGTCGGGGTAGAGGGCGATGCCGATCGACGGCGTGATTGCGAGATCGTGACCTTCGATGCGATAGGGCTGGCTGATCCGGTGAAGCAGCTTTTCGGCGATTTGCGCGCAATCCGCAGGCTGGTCGAAGTCCTCGACGAGGATCAGGAATTCGTCGCCGCCCTGGCGGCAGGCTGTGTCGGCCGCGCGCATGCACAGGCGCAGCCGCTCCGCCACTTCGTTGAGCAACTGGTCGCCGATGTGATGACCGCGCATGTCGTTGACCAGCTTGAAGCGATCGAGATCGATGAACAGGATGGCGAGCCGGCCGCCGTGCCGCTGGCAGCGGGCGATGGCCTGGCTGACGCGGTCCTGGAACAGGAGGCGGTTGGGCAGTCCGGTCAGGAAGTCGTGTTCGGAAAGGTAGCGCACGCGCGACTCGCTGGCCTTGCGTTCGGTGATGTCGGAAAAGACCCCGACGTAATGGGAAACGCGGCCGGCTTCGTCGAGCACCTGGGTGATGGTCAGCCACTCGGGATAGATCGTGCCGTTCTTGCGGCGATTGATGATTTCACCCTGCCATTGGCCGGTTTCGCCGATGGCTTGCCACATCCGGCGATAGAAGTCGGCGTCGTGCTGGCCGGATGCCAGGAAGCGCGGATTGCGGCCGGCGGCCTCGGCGGCCGCATAGCCGGTGATTTCGGTGAAAGCCGGGTTGACGGAGGCGATCTGGCGGTCGGCGGTGGTGATGAGGATGCCTTCGGCGCTGGCGTCGAAGACCTTGGCGGCCAGCCGCAGGCGCTGGTCCGTCTCTTCCTGCCGGATGGCGGTGCGCAGCAGCCGCTGGTAGAAGAAACCGGCCAGAAGAAGCACCATTGCCAGGGAGAGTCCGACGATGGCGAGCATCAGACGCACCTCCTTGTGCCATTCGTCCAGTGCGGCTTCGCGGTCGCGTTTGACGACCACGGTAAAGGGGAAATGGCGCGAGGCGCGATAGGCGTTCAGCATCGTCGGTTCGCCTTGAACGGTTTGCTGGGCCGTGTTGCTGGCGGCGGCTCCCGGCCCGCCGGCGAACTTGCCGCGGAAGGAACCGGGACGCTCGTGCTCGTGGGTGGAGAGCAGCAGCGTGCCGTCGTAGCGCAGGACGTCGACCGTGCCGTAGGGCAGCTGGATCTGCTGGCTCAGGTAACCGAGAAAGTAGTCCGGGTTCACCGTCGCCAGGAGCGTCAGCGGGCGGCCGCCGTCGCCTGCGCCGCGCAGGACGGGCAGGAAGGTGAGGGCGTCGCCGGCGGCCGGCTTGTCGTGCGTCGTGGGCCGGCCGGTGTCGAAATCGCGGCCCGTCCAGGGGGGGGCGATGCGCAGGATTTCCGACGGCGCCGCCACCGGCGGCAGGAAATCGTCGCTGACCACGGTGATGCCCTGGTTGCGCGGGTTGGAGCTGGCGACGATGCGCATGTCGTCGTCGAGCAGCGAAATCGAGCGCAGGTAGGGGGCATGGCGCAGCGCGGCGGCGAAGACCTCGCCGATGCCTTCCCGCCGGCCCTGCAGGCGGCTGTCTTCGAGTACGTTCTGCAAGGTGATGTCGATGTTGTGGAAGCTCTGCGTCAGGTAGTCTTCCAGTGCCCGGCCTTGCAGCGCCGTCATCTTCAGTTGATGATCGATCAGTTCGCTGCGCAGGCGCAGCAGGGTGTAGGCCGTCGCCGCGACGACGACGGCGACGAATGCCGCGACGAATCCCAGGTACAGGCGACGGACGCGTTTTTGGCGGAAGTCGGGCATCAGGTCATTCGTTCGTGATGGCGATGGGGTCCAGCTTGTGGCGCTTCACCGCCGCCATCAGTCTGCCGTCGCGTTTGATGTCGCTCATGAAGCGCTCGATGCGGGCATACCAGCGGTCGTCGCCCGGCTTCATGGCGTAGGCATACTGGGTGACGTGGTATACCGTCGGCGGCCCGACCAGGCGGGCCCAGTCGGTGGTTTCGAGCATGCGCCGGCTGAACGGGTAGTCGGTCATGAAGACATCGGCGCGGCCGGATTCGACTTCCTGTTCGCGTCCCTGGGTCGTGGCGGTCACGAGCAAGGTGGCCTGCTTGAGTTTGTCCCGCATCACCGGCTCGTGCAGCGTGCCCTTGGCGACGGCGACGACGACGCCCGGCTGGTCGATGTTGTCCCAGGCCTTGATGCGGCGGTTGGACTTGGCGGTGACGGCATAGATGTCGCTTTGCAAATGCGGGCGCGTGAAGCGCAGCTTTTCGGTGCGTGCCGGCGTGATGCCGATGGCGAACATCGCCACGTCGCAGCGGTCCCGGGTGACGTCGTCGATGAGGCGCGCGAAGGAGCTGTCGACGAAGCGCAATTCCACGTTGAGATCCTTCGCCAGTTCGCGGGCCATGTCGATGTCGATGCCCGAGAGCTGCTGTGTGCCGGGATGGCGGTAGGAAATGCCGTAGTAGTCCGGCCAGATGCAAACCTGCAGGACCTTCGCGGCCTGCACCCGCTCTAGCCGGCTGTTCTGGGCGCTGGCGGGCAAGGCGAGGACAAAACACAACCCGAGGGCAAGGGGCGATAGTCGCATAGGATGCTCGTTCAATGTAGGTGCAGGCTAGTCCTGTCGATATTATGCACTGTTGATTTGGATCAACAGCACGACGCCCGGTCAGACATCGATGGTGAGGGGGGCGACTTCGAATACCACCACGCGGTTGCGGCCGTCGTGCTTGGCCAGATACAGGGCCAGGTCGGCGCATTGGGCGAGTTCGTCGGCGCCGTGGCCGTGGTTCGGGTAGGCCGCGATGCCCAGCGAAATCGTCGTCTGCATGGTGAGTTCGCCGTGACGTATGGTGAGTTCGGCAAAGCGGGAGCGCCAGTGGTCGGCGCGTTCCCGGGCCAATTCCAGGGTCATACGCGGCATCAGCACGACGAATTCCTCGCCGCCGTAGCGGCAGGGAAGGTCCTCGGTGCGCGTGTCCTCGCGCAGCAGCGCGCCGAGGGCGATCAACACCTGGTCGCCGGCCTGGTGTCCATAGGTGTCGTTCAACTGCTTGAAGCGGTCGACGTCGATCATCACCAGCGCGAGCGGATGTCCTTCGCGCTTGGCGCGCGCGATCTCGCGCGGCAGCGTCTCGTCGAGGTAGCGCCGGTTGTAGAGGCCGGTGAGGCCGTCGCGCACGACCTGTTCGTGGAGGGCCGCCTGCAGGCGCTGGATTTCGTCGATCTGGGCCTGCAGGCGTTCGTTGGCGGCGCGCAGCTGGTCTTCGGCGTGCTTGCGCTCGGTGATATCTTCCGAGAACACGGCGATGCGATGGATTTTTGCATCCGTGTCGACGACGGGAACGATGGTATTGCGCAAGTGCCTGTCGGCACGCATATCCTCCAGTACAAGCACGGATTCGTCGGCGACGGCACGCTCCACCGCCTGTTTGCGGCTGCTGCGGAGTTCCGGCGACGTCAGCTCGTAGATATCGCGGCCGACGACGCTCGCCGGCGTACCCTGGAAGCGCGCGGCGCCAGCGGTGTTGATCGAGAGGATCGTCCCGTCGCGATCGATCAGCATGGCCAGGCTCTGGGTCGCATCGAGCAGGGCGGCGGTGTTGCGCTGGGTGGCCAGCAGTTCGTGCTGCGCGGCCGTGCGTTCGGCGATTTCGCCGGCCAGGCGGCGGTTCAGACGCATGGTCCACCAGGCCGCCGTGCCGGCGAGAACCAGAAACAGCGAGCCGGCGAGGAAGGCCGGCACCACCCACGGCGGCAGTTCGCGCGGCCCGGGGGTCCAGATCAGGCCGCGAATCGAGAAGTCGCCGGGAATCATGCCGAGTTCGGCGTAGGTCTCGGCGATGTGCTGCCAGCGGCCCGGCAGCATGTGGCCGATGTCGATCAGATCGATCCGCATGAGTCGCGCCATTTCCTCGGCCTCGAAGAGGAGATGGGGACGGGTGTGGCGCTGGCTGTACTTGGCGAGGATCAGGTCGGCGATCTCGGCCGGATGGTCCATGGCGTAGCGCCAGCCGCGCAGCGAGGCGTCGCGGAAGGCGGCGACCCGTCCGGGGCGGCCGAGCGTTTGCGCCTCGGTGGTGAACAGCGTGTCGCCGTAGAAATCGATGCCGCTGGCGCGCGGCGAGAATGCGGCATAGGGAAAGCGCGCCTGCTGGAGCAGGAAGGGTTCGTCGGTGACGTAGCCCGACAGCGCTTCGGTCCTGCCTTCGATGAGGTCGCGGGTCTGGAAGGTATGCGGCAGCGCCTGGTACGTGGCGACATGTTCGCGCTTCAGGTAGGCGTATAGCTCCGTCTCGTGCGGCATCAGCATGATGCGTTTGCCGGCGAGGTCGTGGAGGTTCTGCGAACCATGGGTTTTGCGCGCCAGCAGCACCAGCGGCGAGTGTTGCAGGATGGTCGCCAGCGCCACCACCGGCTCGCCCCGTGCGCGCCGCAGGGCGAGTTCGGAGGCGCCGATGCCGAACTCGGCCCGGCCTTTGAGCACGGCGTCGATGGGATCGTTCTTCTCGTCGGCTTCGATGACGCGCACGGCGAAGCCGGCCTCGCGGTAATAGCCTTTCTCGATGGCCGCGTAATAGCCGGCGAACTGGAACTGGTGCTTCCAGTTGAGCTGGAGTGCGACGTTCTCCAGGGCTGCCGCGGGCAATGCGGTCAGCAGCAGGCAGATCGCGGCGAAGGCGCGCATCATCGCGAGGCAGCCCGGCGTATGCAGTCGAGATAGGCGGCGCCGTCGGGCGGCGCCTGGTCGCGCTGGGCGCGCCAGACGGTTTCGCCGAGGCAGTCAAGGATGTCGTGCAGGGCGGCATGGCGGTCGCCGTGCTTCGCCGCCAGGGCATCGCAGGCGGCGCGGATGCCGGGCGGCTGGTCGATCTGGAGCTGCTCGGCGACGGCCAGATGCAGCGACAGGTGGAGGAAGGGATTGGTTTCGCCGTCCTCCGGGGTCCAGTCCCGCGCCATGGCCGCTTCGCCGCCTTCCAGCAGCGCATGGTATTCGGGGTGCAATTGCACCAGGTCGGCGGCCAGCGTTTCCAGCGGCGTGGCCGGCAGGCTCTCGCGTCGTTTGCGCCAGGCATCGACGAGGAAGCGGCGGGCCTGATCGCGGCTCGGGTTAAACACCGGTGCCCGCCTTTGCCTTCAGGGTACTGGTGCCGGCCTTTGTTTCCATGGTCTTGTCCTTGTAGTCGCAGAGGTCGCGCACGGGGCAGCGCGGGCATTCGGGTTTGCGGGCCTTGCAGGTGTAGCGTCCGAGCAGGATCAGCCAGTGGTGGGCATGCAGGCGGAACTCGGCGGGGACGTTTCTGAGCAGCTTCGTCTCGACGGCCGTCACGTCCTTGCCCGGCGCCAGGCCGGTACGATTGGCGACGCGGAAGATGTGCGTATCGACGGCGATGGTGGGTTCGTGGAAGACGATGTTGAGGACGACGTTGGCCGTCTTGCGTCCCACACCCGGCAGGGCTTCGAGGGCGGCGCGATCATGCGGCACTGCGCCGCCGTGGCGTTCGAGCAGCAGGCGCGCGAGGGCGGCGACGTTCTTCGCCTTGGTCCGGTAGAGGCCGATGGTGCGGATGTAGGGCACCAGTCCTTCCTCGCCGAGCGCGGCGAGGTCAGCGGGCGTCGGCGCCGCGCGGAAGAGTTCGCGCGTGGCGAGGTTGACGCTCTTGTCGGTGGCCTGGGCGGAAAGGACGACGGCGACCAGCAACTGGAACGGCGTGGCGTACTCCAGCTCGGTGACCGGATGCGCGTCCGCCGCCGCCAGCCGGGCGAAGAATTCCTGTCGTGCTGGTGGTTTCACGCGGTTCCGAAGCGGCTGATTGGGATGGGCTGCGTGAGGACGCTCGATTTCATTGGGGGTGCTCGGGATACGGGGATAGGTCGGGACGCCTGAATCCGCTATTATCCGATGATACAAAAAAATATCCGCGCTGGCGGCAAGCGTTGTCGCCGGTTGCAGGAAAACGCACAGCCATTTCATGTCAGATACCCATCAACTCAAGTTGCGCGCATCGTTTGCTGCCCTGGAGGCGGGGTTGGCCGAATACCTTGCCGGCCACACCGAGCATTTCTCCGCGCAGATCGAAGGCCTGCTGCGCGACATCGGCTATCACGGCGAACGCGAGGGCGACGAGAAGATCCGCCAGACGGCGCGGACGCTGCTGAGCTTCCACGAAAGCCGCGGCCTCGAACCGCTGTCCGCAGGCGACCGCGAGCAGATCGCCCTGCTGCTCGACACCTTGCGGCGCCAGATTTGCGGCGAACAGGCCGGCGCCGTGAACCTGCCGCGCCTGATCGCCGAAGTGGCGCATTCCGGCCCCAGCGGCAACCGCAAGGTCTGCCTGCTGATCGAAAGTCGCGCCGTTGCGGCCATGCTGGCGGCGGCCTTTCGCGATGCCGGCTACGAGCCGGTCGTCATTCAGGCGATGAAGGAACTGCTGGCCGTATCGGCCGATGCGGCGCCTGCCGCCATCGTCGCCGACCTTTCCCTGTGTCGCGCGGACCCCGATACGCGCACCTGCATCGAGCGCTTCCGCACCGGGCCGTTTCCGCCCGTGCATCTGTTCTGCCTGTCGGGCGGCGACGATTTTTCGGCCCGGCTCGAAGCCGTGCGCCACGGGGTGACGCGCTTCCTGAAGAAGCCCGTGGATGTCGAGAAGCTGATCGCCATTCTCAACGGCGTGACGGCGCGGCATTCTCCCGCCGCCTTCCGGGCCTTGCTCGTCGACGACGACCGTTCCCTGACCACCCTGTATGCGAGCGTGCTGCAGCAGGCGGGGCTCGAAACGCGGACCTGCAATGCGCCGCTCGATGCGCCGGCGGCGGTGGCCGAGTTCCAGCCGGATGTGATCGTCACCGACGTCTATATGCCGGGCTGCAACGGCTTCGAACTGGCGGCGCTGCTGCGCCAGGACGAGGCCCTGGCCGATACGCCGATACTGTTTCTGTCCAGCGAGACCGACATCGGGCGCCAGATGGCCGCGCTCGATCTCGGTGCCGACGATTTCCTGACCAAGCCGGTGCAGATGGAAGTGCTGGCCGCCGCCGTCGTGGCGCGCGCCAAGCGGTCGCGCATGCTCAAGCGCATCCGTCGCGAGCTGATGCAGGCCAAGGCCGAGTCCGAACGCGCCAGCCAGGCCAAGTCGAGCTTCCTCGCCAACATGAGCCACGAATTGCGAACGCCGCTCAACGGCATCATCGGCTATGCGCAATTGCTCGAACCGGAGCTGGAGGTGCATCCCAACGAGGAGGTGCGCGAGTTTCCGCAGGCGATCCAGAGCGCCGGGTGGCACTTGCTCGAACTCATCAACGAGATTCTCGACCTCGCCCGGATCGAGGCGGGGCATCTCGATCTGGCGTACGAGGATGTCGTCGTCGCCGACATCGTCAATGAATGTCTGCAACTGATCGCGCCGCAGGCGAACCGGCGGCGTATCGACATTGTCGCCGAAGTTCCGCCGGCCTGCGTGGTGCGCGCCGACCGCCTGCGCCTGAAGCAGATCGCGCTGAATCTGCTCTCCAATGCCGTGAAATACAACCGCGAGGCCGGGCATGTGCGCATCGAAGCGCGCCGGGAGGCGGAAAACTGGCGCGTTGCGGTGATCGACAGCGGTTACGGCATTCGTGCCGAGTCCATGACGGAACTGTTCCAGCCGTTTTCGCGCCTCAATGCCGGCGACAAAGGGTTGGAAGGTACCGGCATCGGACTGGTCATCGCCCGGCGCCTCGCCGAGGCGATGGGCGGGGAAGTCGGCGCAGCCAGCAAGCCCGGCGAGGGCAGCGAATTCTGGTTCGCCCTGCCGGCGGCGGGCTGATGCCCGCCGCCGGCAGGGCCGGCCCAAGAGGTTCCCACCCCCCGACCCCCGCCCTCCGGCGGGGGAGCCTGCAAGTTCGCTACGCTCGATACGATTAACTTGCCGCGGCGGCGGCCGGGCGCAGCTTCTGCGCGGCGCGCCGGCTGGCGCGGGCTTCGATCCAGTTGCGTCCGGCGATCAGGAAGGCGAGGACGAAGAAGGCGCCCGGCGGCAGGATGGCAACGAGGAAGCCCGGATAGTCTTCGGCCATGATCTGCCACGGATGGGCGCTGGGAACGATCATCTCGATGCCGGTCAGCAGCGTGCCCTGGCCGACCAGTTCGCGCACGGCGCCGAGGGCGACCAGCACCAGTGTCAGGCCGAGGCCCATCATGGCGCCGTCCAGCGCCGAAGCGACGGCGGCGTTCTTGGCGGCGAAGGCTTCGACGCGCGCCAGCACGATGCAGTTGGTGACGATCAGTGGAATGAAGATGCCGAGCACCAGGTACAGGTCGTGCAGCCAGGCGTTCATGGCGAAATCGACCACCGTCACGAGGGCGGCGATGATGAGGATGAACACGGGAATGCGGATCTCGTAGGGAATGAAGCTGCGCAGCAGCGCCACGGCCCAGTTCGACAAGGCCATGACAAGGACCGTCGCCAGTCCGAGTCCGGCGGCATTCACCACGCTGTTGCTCATGGCCAGCAGCGGACACATGCCGAGCAGCTGCACCAGGCCGGGGTTCTGCTTCCACAGGCTGTTCCAGACGATTTCGCGATACTGGCTCATGGCTATGCCTCCGTAGGGCCGCCCCAAGGGGGCATGCGCCCCCCTGTGGGGGGCAGCGAACATATGTGAGCGTGGGGGGCCATTATTTCTCCAGCTTGGCGTCGAACAACCGGTCGCGGTTGTCGTTGGCGAATTGCAGCGCCCGGCCGACGGCGTTGGTGACGGCGCGTGCCGAGATGGTGGCGCCGGCACGGGCCTCGAAGCGGCCGCCGTCCTTCCTGACGCGCCATTCCTCGCGCTTGACCTTGTCGAAGCCGAGGTCGTCGAACTGTTTGATCCAGGGCGAGGCCTTGTTCTTGTCCTTCTTTGGGTCGATGTAGTCGCCCAGGCCGGGAGTCTCGCGGTGGCCGGTGACGCGCACCGCCGCCAGTTCGCCGCTCGCCCGGACGGCGATCAGCAGGTCGATGCGGCCGCTGTAGCCGTCCGGCGCCGCGGCTTCCAGCACCAGGGCGGCCGGCTTGCCGTCCTTGCGGGCACGGTAGAGGCGCGACGGCGCATCGGTTCCCAGCGCCGGATCGGCGGGCAGTTCGACCGTGTCGGCGAGCAATTCGTTGTCGTAGGCGGACGGCGGCAGCACGGCGCCGATCAGCGCCATCTTCTCCGCCTGGGCATTGGCGGCGATGGTCGCCTTGGTGAACTGATAGGTGACGGCCATCATGGCGGTGAAGGCGAGTGTGAACACCAGCAGCACCAGCGCGGTGCTGGTCGAGATGCGCAGGGCGCCGGGAGCCGGGGGAGGGGAAATGCGTTCGCCGCTCATGATTTTGCCGTCTTGTCGTTCTTGCGGCCGAACACCGGCGGCTGGGTGTGCAGGTCGATCAGCGGCGCGCAGATGTTCATCAGCAGGGTGGCGAAGGCCACGCCGTCCGGATAGGCGCCGTAGGTGCGGATGATCCAGTCGAGCAGGGCGATGCCGGCGCCGTAGATGAGCTTGCCCCTGGGCGTGGTCGCGCCCGAGACCGGGTCGGTGGCGATGAAGAAGGCGCCGAGCAGGGCGCCGCCGGCGAAGACATGGAACAGCGCGCCGGCGTAGCGGTCGGGAGAAATGGCGTGGAACAGGCCGGCGGTCAGCGCCAGTGTGGCGATGAAGGCGACCGGGATGTGCCAGGTAATGACGCGCTGCTGGATCAGCCAGATGCCGCCGAGCATGTAGCCGGCGGCGACCCATTCCCAGCCGCGGCCGCCGAACGCGCCGAAGGTCGGCTGGCTGCCGAAGATGCCGGCGACGGTCGCCGTCGAATCGGCCGCATGCAGTCCGGTGCGCAGGGTGTCGAGCGCGGTGGCCATGGTCACCGCGTCGAGTTCGCGCACGCCGCTGCCGAAGATCAGTTGCAGTTGCGCGGCGAAGTCGATGGGCTGGCTGGCCGACGGCCATTGCGACATCAACTGCGGGTAGGCGACGATCATCACGCAGAAGGCCGCCATGGCCGGATTGAATGGGTTCTGGCCGAGGCCGCCGTAGAGATGCTTGACGATGACGATGCCAAATAGCGTGGCGACGACGACCATCCACCACGGCGCGATGGGCGGTAGGGACAGGGCGATCAGCCAGGCCGTGACCAGCGCGCTGCCGTCGGAGACGAAGAGCCAGACGGGCTTCTCGCGCAGCGACAGGAAGGCCGCTTCGCACGCCAGGGCGGCGAGGGACGCCAGCGCGATCTGCACCAGGATGCCGGCGCCGAAGAACCAGACGTAGGCGGCGATGCCCGGCAGCAGCGCCAGCAGCACGCGCAGCATGACGCTGCGGACGCTGGCCGGCTGGCGGAAATAGGGGGAATTGTTGAGCATCAGTCGTTCCCCTCGGGCTCAAGCGCCTGGGCGCGGCGCGCCTCGGCTTCGGCGACCTGCGCCTGTTGCACCGGGGTCAGGTTCTCGGTGTTCTGCGGTTGTGCGGCCTGCTGTTTGGCGCGTTCCAGCGCCGCGGCGATCAGCGCCTTCTTCGGATCGTCCGCGGGCGCCGCCGAAGACTCGCCAGCGGCGGCGAGCTTGGCCTTGGTCTCGGCGGCCCGGGCGGCGAGCTTGGCGGCCTTCTCCTGCTTCTCGCGCTCTTCGCGCGCCATGCGGAATTCGTAGCGTTCGCGCGCCTCGTCGGCGGCGGCCTTCTCCTGCTCGCGCGCCCAGATTTCGCTCTTGGCGAAACGGTAGTAATCGACGAGCGGGATGCGCGAGGGGCAGACATAGGCGCAGCAGCCGCACTCGATGCAGTCGAACAGATGGTATTCCTGCGCTTTGCCGAACAGCTTGGCGCGCGAGAACCAGTACATCTCGAAGGGCTGGAGATCGGCCGGGCAGGCCAGTGCGCATTCGCCGCAGCGGATGCAGGGCATCTCGGGCGGCGGCGGCGGGAACAGCGCGGGCGAGCCGACCAGGATGCAGTTGGTCGCCTTGACCACCGGCACCGAATCGGTCGGCATGGCGAAGCCCATCATCGGGCCGCCCATGATGATGCGGTCGGTGTCGGGCTTGGCGCCGCACAGCGCGATGACGTCCCGCATCGGCGTGCCGAAGCGCACGTCGAAGTTGCCCGGGCGCTCGACGTTGCCGGCGACGGTGACGATGCGCGAGATCAGCGGCTGGCCGAGTTCGAGCGCTTCGTAGATGGCGAAGATGGTGCCGGTGTTGAAGCACTGCACGCCGTAGTCGGTGGAGCGCTTGCCGTGCGGCACTTCGATGCCGGTGAGCACGCGGATCAGTTGCTTGGCGCCGCCGGCCGGATAGCGCGTCGGGATGGCGACGATCTCGATCCGCGTCTCGCCGGATTTCTCGACGGCCGCGCGCATGGCCGCGATGGCTTCGGGCTTGTTGTCCTCGATGCCGATCAGCACCTGGCCGGCCTGGGTGAGGTCGCGCATGATGGCGGCCCCGCGGACGATGCCGTCGGGGCGTTCGCGCATCTGCATGTCGTCGCAGGTGATGAAGGGTTCGCACTCGGCGCCGTTGATGACGAGAGTGTCGAGCTTGCCCTTCTTGCCCGGATTGACCTTGAGATAGGTCGGGAACACGGCGCCGCCGAGGCCCACCACGCCGGCGTCGCGCAAGGCGTCGCGCACCGCGTCGGGCGACATGGAGCGCCAGGGCACGGGCTGGCGCTCCAGCCATTCGTCCTTGCCGTCCGGTTCGATGACCACGCACAGGGCCGACAGGCCCGAGGTGTGCGGCATCAGGCGCATTTCCACGGCCTTGACCAGGCCCGAGGTGGAGGCATGCACGGCCGAGGAGACGAAGCCGTCGGGGCCGCCGATGAGCTGGCCCTTTTTCACGTGTTCGCCGGCCTTGACCAGCGGATGCGGCACGCCGCCGATGCTCTGGTGCAAGGGGATGACGAGCTCGGCCGGCAGCGGCGCCAGCGCGCAGAAATCGGCGATGGGGCGCGTGGTCGAGGGTTCCTTGTTGTAGGCGGGCTTGACGCCGCCGTGGAACTTGAAGAGTTTGCGCAGCAGCGTCATGCGGCGGTTCCGGCAGGCCTGATCACGAACACCGGATACTTCCATTTCCAGGTTTCGACGGTCTCGGGAATCGGCACCATGCTGATGCAATCGACCGGGCAGGGTTCGAGGCAGAGTTCGCAGCCGGTGCACAGGCTGAAGGCGACGGTGTGCATCTGTTTGGCGGCGCCGACGATGGCGTCGACCGGGCAGGCCTGCATGCACAGCGTGCAGCCGATGCAGAGGTTCTCGTCGATCAGGGCCACGCTCTTCGGCTTCTCGACGCCGTGTTCCTCGGACAGCGGCTTGTATTCGCGGCCGAGCAGGTCGGCGAGCTTGCGGATGCCTTCCTCGCCGCCGGGCGGGCAGCAGTTGATGTCGGCCTCGCCCTTGGCGATGGCTTCGGCATAGGGCTTGCAGCCGGGGAAGCCGCATTGGCCGCACTGCGTCTGCGGCAGGATGGCGTCGATCTTTTCGACCAGCGGGTCGCCCTCGACCTTGAAGCGGATCGAGGCATAGCCGAGCGCGGCGCCCAGGATGACGGCGCCCAGCGCCATGACGAGGATCGCGGAGAGCATTATGGCTTCGCCGGGCCGCCCCAAGAAGGCATGCGCCCCCCTGGGGGGGGCAGCGAGCCGGGTTTGCGAGCGTGGGGGGGCATTATTTGTACTTGTCGAGACCGGCGAAGCCCATGAAGGCGAGGCTCATCAGGCCGCCGGTAATCAGGGCGATGGGGTTGCCGCGGAAGAACACCGGGATTTCCGCACCTTCGAGGCGTTCGCGCAGGCCGGCGAACAGGACCAGGGCGAGCGAAAAGCCGATCGAGGAACCGAAGCCGAACAGCAGCGACTCCATGAAGTTGTGGCGCAGCGAGATGTTCAGCAGCGGAATGCCGAGCACGGCGCAGTTGGTGGTGATGAGCGGCAGGTAAATCCCCAGTACCTGGTGCAGCACCGGGCTGGTCTTCTGGATCACCAGTTCGGTGAGCTGGACGATGGCGGCGATGGTGACGATGAAGGACAGCGTGCGCAGGTATTCGAGGTCGTTGGGGATCAACAGCCAGTGGTCGATGACGAAGCTGGTGCCGCAACCCAGGGTCAGCACGAAGGTCGTGGCGGCGCCCATGCCGAGCGCGGTCTCCAGCTTCTTGGAGACGCCCATGAAGGGGCACAGACCGAGGATGCGGACGAGGACGACGTTGTTGACGAGAACGGCGCCGAGGAGAATGAAAATATAGCTGGTCATATTTTGGGATGGAACCGGCGCAAGCCCTGTTGGCCCTCGCCTGAGCAGCCGCGAATTATCCTCTATTGCAGTGCCGCAGACAACCCTGAACGGGCCGCTGGTATTCGTTCCGGCTCAGGCTGTCCGGGTGGCGGCGACGCATTCCTTGACGAGTTCCGGCCCGCGATAGATGAGGCCGGAATAGAGCTGCACCAGCACGGCGCCGGCATCGAGCTTGGCGCGCGCCTTGGCGCCGTCGACCACGCCGCCGGCGGCGATGACCGGCAGTTCGCCGGCAAGCCGCTCGACGAAGGCGCGCACGACGGCGGTGGATTTTTCGAACACCGGCAGGCCGGAGAGCCCGCCCGCTTCCTGTCCGTGCGGCAGTCCTTCGACGCCTTCACGCGACAGCGTGGTGTTGGTGGCGATGACGGCGTCGATACGGTGGCGGCGCAGCGCGTCGGCGATGGTGGCGATCTGCTCGGCGTCGAGATCGGGGGCGATCTTGAGCGCGAGCGGCACATAGCGGCCGTGGCGCTCGGCGAGGGCCAGCTGCCGGGCCTTGAGGCCGCCGAGCAGGGCGTCGAGTTCGGATTCGCCCTGGAGTTGGCGCAGGTTCTTGGTGTTCGGGCTGGAGATGTTGACGGTCACGTAGCTGGCGTGGGCATAGACCTTGTCCAGACCGATCAGGTAGTCGTCGGCGGCCTTCTCGATCGGCGTGTCGAAATTCTTGCCGATGTTGATGCCGAGGATGCCCTTGTAGCGCGCGGCCTTGACGTTTTCGATCAGGGCGTCGACGCCGTGGTTGTTGAAGCCCATGCGGTTGATGATGCCCTGCGCCTCCGGCAGGCGGAACAGGCGTGGCTTGGGGTTGCCGGGCTGCGGGCGCGGCGTGACGGTGCCGATTTCGAGGCAGCCGAAGCCCCATCCGGCCAGCGCGTCGATGGCTTCGCCGTTCTTGTCGAGGCCGGCGGCGAGACCGATGCGGTTGGGAAACGTCAGTCCCATGACGGTGACCGGCTTGTCGGCGAGCGGCCGGTAGGCGGGGGCGAGTCCGACGCGGCCGAGCGTGCGCATGCCGGCGAGGGCGGTTTCGTGGGCGGTCTCGGGGTCGAGGGCGAAGACGAAGGGTTTGACGAGGCAATAGGGCAGCATGGGCGAATTCTATCCGAGTGGTCGCCGGCATGGTTTCGGCAGGGGGATTCCGTTAGGATTGCGGCATCACGGTGGCAAGCGACGATGGGTGCGGGGAGGAATGGCTTACAACGATCCAGCCGAAAAGGCGATGCTGAGGCTTGAGGTGAGGCGCTTCGTCGTTCGTTGCGAGAACAACGAGGGGCCGCTGCAGCGGGCCGACAGCCTGCGCGAAATGGCGCGCCTCGCCGCGATAACGGTGCCCTACCGGATTGCGAACGAAGTGGAAACGCGCGAAGCGCAGCGACGCCTGTTACTGGCCGTCGAGAGCCGGACGAAGGAATTGATCGGCGGACAGATCGCCGCTTACGTCAAGGCGGGCGAGGATCACCGCAGCGGACTCCGGAGCAAGATGGTCGCGGACTGGGGCAATCTGACGGGGCCGCTGGGCCACTTGCGAACCTGGGCGAAGGGCCGGCTGACGCTGGCCGAACAATCCCTGTAGCTACGTATGCGCCTGCCACTGGCCGAGGCGGAATATCTCGCTGGGCCGGAATGCCGTCTTGTAGGCCATCTTGCGGCTGTCCTTGATCCAGTAGCCGACGTACAGGTAGGGCAGGCCGAGGTGCTGGCACTGGGCGATCTGCCAGAGCACGGCGTAGGTGCCGTAGCTGCTGCCGCTGTCCTCGGGTTCGTAGAAGGTATAGACCGACGAGAGGCCGTCGGCGAGCAGGTCGATGATGCTGACCATGCGCAGCACGCCATCCTCGCGGAACTCGATCAGCCGGCTGTCGACATGGGTTTGCAGCAGGAAGTGCGCGTACTGGTCGCGGCTGTCCTGGTCCATGCCGCCGCCCTGGTGGCGCGCCGCCTGGTAGCGCTGGTAGAGCGCGTAGTGTTCTTCCCTGAAGTTCAGCGGGCGTTCGATGGCGGCGAGGTTGGCATGCTGCTTCAGGGCGCGGCGCTGGCTGCGGTTCGGTGTGAACCGCTCGGCCAGTATGCGCATTGGCAGGCATTCGCGGCAGGCATCGCAATAGGGGCGGTAGGTGAATACGCCGCTGCGGCGAAAGCCTGCGCGCACCAGTTCGCCGTAGGTGGCGGCATCGATCAGATGCGTCGGCGTGGCGACCTGCGAACGGGCGATGCGGCCGGGAAGATAGGAGCAGCCATAGGGCGCGGTGGCGTAGAACTGGAGCAGCGGGAAGGGCGGCAGGTCGCGAAGGTGGGCCATTTCAAGCGGCCTTGAAGGCGTTGGTCACGGCGTCCGCAGGCCAGCGGCCAGGTTCCAGGCCTTCGAGCACAAGGCGGTCGAGCCGGGCGACGAAGTCCCGACGCGGGATGGGGCGGGCACCGAGGCTGGCGAGGTGAGCGGTTTCCATTTGGCAATCTATTATGCCGAATCCCGAGCGTCGCAACATTACGCCGAGATGGGCGATGGCGATTTTTGAGGCGTCCGTGGCGCGCGCGAACATCGATTCGCCGTAAAAGGCGTGGCCGATGGCGACGCCGTAGAGTCCGCCGGCGAGTTCGCCGTCGATCCAGGTTTCCACGCTGTGGGCGAAACCGAGTTCGTGCAGCCGCAGGTAGGCGGCCTGCATCTCGGGGACGATCCAGGTGCCCGTCTGGCCGTTGCGCGGGGCCTCGGCACAGGCGGCCATCACCGCGGCGAAGGCGGTGTCTAGTAGCACGACGTAGTTCTTGTGGCGCAGGGTTTTCGCCAGCGAGCGGCTGATCCGGATCTCGTCCGGGAACAGCACCATGCGCGGATCGGGACTCCACCAGAGGATGGGTTCGCCCGGCGCGTACCACGGGAAGATTCCATGAGCATAGGCGGTGACGAGGCGTTGCGGCGACAGGTCGCCGCCGGCGGCCAGCAGGCCGTTGGGTTCGCGCAGCGCAGCGTCGGTCGGCGGGAACACCGGTTCGGGCGGAAGCCAGGGAATCATGGCCCGCAGTGTAAGGGACGACGGGCTATTGGGGAAACGCCACCACGTGATCGACATCCAGCCGGATGCCGATTTTTTCGCCGATGGCGTGGTTGTGGTGCGAAGGGACGAGGGAAAGGACTTCGGCGCCGGAAGCCAGGCGCAGGGTGTAGAGGAATTCCGCGCCGCGGAAGGCCTTGTGGGTGACTTCGGCCTGGATCGGCGAGGCGTCGTCGTGCACGATGTCGTCCGGCCGCAGCAGCACGTCGAGGCGACAGTCCTTGCCGCAGCGCATGCAGTCTTCGCCGCAGGAAAGCGGCACATGGGCGTCGAGGACGCCGAGTTCGACGCGCACCGCTTCGCGCGTCAATACCTCGCCGGGCAGGAAGACGCCCTGGCCGACGAAGTCGGCGACGTAGCGCGTGGCGGGGCGGTGGTAGAGGTCGTAGGGCGCGGCCCATTGCTCGATGCGGCCGCGATGCATGATGCCGACGACATCGGCGACGACGAAGGCTTCGTGCTGGTCGTGGGTGACGAGAATGGCGGTGGTGCCGGTGGCCTTGAGTATCTCGCGCACCTCCAGCGACAGACGTTCGCGCAGTTCGACGTCGAGGCTGGAGAAGGGCTCGTCGAGCAGCAGCAGGCGTGGTTTCGGCGCCAGGGCGCGGGCCAGGGCGACGCGCTGCTGCTGGCCGCCGGAGAGTTCGTGCGGAAACTTGGCGCCCTGGCCGGGGAGGCCGACGAGGTCGAGAAGCTCGTCTACGCGCCGGCGCTTCTGCGCTTCGACGCCGTCGCGCATGCCGAAACCGATGTTGGCGGAGACCGTCAGGTGCGGAAACAGCGCGTAGTCCTGGAACACCATGCCGATGCGGCGTTTTTCGGGCGGGGTGTGGCGGGTGGCGCTGGCGATGACTTCGCTTTGCAGGCGGATTTTCCCGTCGGTCGGCGCCTCGAAGCCGGCGATCAGGCGCAGCACCGTCGTCTTGCCGCAGCCCGAGGCGCCGAGCAGGCAGCCGATCTCGCCCGCCGCGAGGCGGAAGTCGAGTTCGCGCACCACGGTGTGCTTGCCGTAGGCATGGCTGACACGGTCGAATTAGAGGGTGGTCATTCGCTGAATGACATTGTCCAATTAAGAATCGCTCTCGATTATAATCCGCCGACCGCCATTCCCGTCAGCAGAAGAAATCTTGCGTCGTCCGCTCGCCCTGTTTGCTGTCGCCATCGCCGCCACGGTAGCGCTGCCGGTGCTGTCCGTCGGCGCCAACCTGTTCGCCGGTGGCACCGGCGCGACGTGGTCGCACCTGGCGGAAACGGTGCTCGGCGAATACGTGCTGAATTCGCTGCTGCTGTGCCTGGGGGTCGGCCTCGGTGTTGCGGCGCTTGGCACGGGCGCGGCGTGGCTGGTATCGCTCTACGAGTTTCCCGGCCGGCGCCTGTTCGAATGGGCGCTGCTGCTGCCGATGGCGATGCCGGCTTATGTGATGGCCTATACCTATACCGATTTTCTCCAGTTCGTCGGCCCCGTCCAGACCGGGCTGCGCGAGAGCTTCGGCTGGCGCCGGGGCGACTACTGGTTTCCCGATGTGCGTACCTTGGGCGGCGCGGTGGCGATGTTTTCCTGCGTGCTGTATCCCTACGTCTACCTGCTGGTACGCACGGCCTTCGTCGAGCGCGCCGGCGGCCTGGTCGATGCGGCGCGGGTGCTGGGTCTCTCGCATTTCGCGACCTTCGTGCGCGTTTCGCTGCCGCTGGCCCGGCCGGCCATCGTCGCCGGCGTGGCGCTGGCGCTGATGGAGACGCTTGCCGATTACGGTACGGTGGCTTACTTCGCGGTGCAGACCTTCACCACCGGTATCT
>CAZWFC010000025.1:0-26021 GCA_964632965.1 uncultured Rhodocyclaceae bacterium | reverse complement strand
TAGCTGACGATGTTGGCGGCGAGTGTGCTGTTGAGACCGGACACGCGCGTGAGCAGCGGCACCGAGGCGGTATTGACGTCGACGCCGACGGAGTTCACGCAGTCCTCGACGACGGCGTCGAGCATCTTCGCCAGCTTGCCCTGGTTGACGTCGTGCTGGTACTGGCCGACGCCGATGCTCTTGGGGTCGATCTTGACGAGTTCCGCCAGCGGGTCCTGCAGGCGGCGGGCGATGGAGACGGCGCCGCGCAGGGCGACGTCGATGTCGGGGAATTCCTTCGACGCCAGTTCCGAGGCGGAATAGATCGAGGCGCCGGCTTCCGAGACGACGACCTTGGTCAGCTTCAGTTCCGGGTGGCGCTTCATCAGGTCGCCGGCGAGCTTGTCGGTCTCGCGGCTGGCGGTGCCGTTGCCGATGGCGATGAGTTCCGCGCCGTGCTTCTGCGCCAGGTGGCGCAATGTGGCGAGCGTGCCTTCCCAGTCGCGGCGCGGCTCGTGCGGATAGACGGTGGCGGTGTCGACGAGCTTGCCGGTGCGGTCGATGACGGCGACCTTGACGCCGGTGCGGATGCCGGGGTCCAGCCCGATGGTGACGCGCGGGCCGGCCGGCGCGGCGAGCAGCAGGTCGTGCAGGTTGCGCGCGAAGACGCGGATGGCTTCTTCCTCGGCGCGTTCGCGCAACTGGTTCATCAGTTCGAGTTCGAGGTGCAGCGAGAGCTTGACCATCCAGGCCCAGCGCGCCGAGTCGAGCAGCCACTTGTCGGCGGCGCGGCCCTGGTCCTTGAGGCCGAAATGGCCGGCGACGATGGCCTCGCAGGGCGACGAGCGCGGCGGGTCTTCGAGTTCCGGCGCGGTCTTCAGGCCCAGGCGCAGCATGTCCTCGTTGCGGCCGCGGAACATCGCCAGCGCGCGGTGCGAGGGCACGTCCCTGATCGCTTCGTGGAAGTCGAACCAGTCGCGGAATTTCTCGCCGGCGGCTTCCTTGCCTTCGACGACCTTGGCCGTGAGCAGGCCGTGCTCGTGCAGATAGTCGCGCAGCTTCGCCAGCAGGGCGGCGTCCTCGCTGAAGCGCTCCATCAGGATCTGGCGCGCGCCGTCGAGCGCGGCCTTGACGTCGGGCACATGCAGTTCGGGCGGTTCCTTCTCGACATGCACATACTTGGCGGCCTCGGCTTCGGGGTTCAGTGTCGGGTCGGTCATCAGCGCATCGGCCAGCGGCTCCAGGCCGGCTTCGCGCGCCATTTGCGCCTTGGTGCGGCGCTTCGGCTTGTAGGGCAGGTAGAGGTCTTCGAGGCGCTGCTTGGTGTCGGCGCCGTCGATCTCGGCCTTCAATGCCGGTGTCAGCTTGCCCTGTTCGTCGATGCTCGCGATCACGGCGGCGCGGCGTTCTTCGAGTTCGCGCAGGTAGCCGAGGCGCTCTTCCAGCGCCCGCAACTGGATGTCGTCGAGTTCGCCGGTGACTTCCTTGCGGTAGCGCGCGATGAAGGGCACGCTGGCGCCTTCGTCGATCAGTTGCACGGTGGCGATGACTTGTTGCGGACGGACGCCGAGTTCGGCGGCGATGCGTTGTTCGATGGACGGGAGCATGGGCGGTACGGGGAAAAGCGAAGGGCGCGAACTCTACCGGCCCGCGCGTCCGGTTACAAGACTTGACGGGAGACTAATTCAGGGTGCGTGCCAGCGCGGCGCGGAACTCCCGCACCAGGTCGGCCTGTTCGGGCTGGGCGGCGAGGAGGTTGAACAGCGTCAGCAGCGTCTTGCGGCCGGCGTCCTCGTTCCAGTGGCGGTCGCGGCGCACGATTTCCAGCAGGTTTTCCAGCGCCGGGCGGTAGTCCTGCGCCAGCGCCAGGGCGTTGGCGAGCTGCAGGCGCGCGCCGAGGTCGGCGGGATCGGCGGCGACTTGTCGCGCCAGGGTGTCGAGGTCGGCGTCGCCGCGGTTGGCGAGCAGTTGCAGGGCGGCTTGCAGGGATTCGAGGCGCGCCTTGTCGGCGCCGTCGGTATGGGCGACGATGTCCAGCAGCTGCCGGGCCTCGGGCAGGGCGTCGGCGGCCAACTGGAGTTCGGCCAGATCGAGGTAGGCCGTGTGGTTCATCGGGTCGGCCTCGATCACCGCGCCGAGCAGCCGGCGTGCGGCGTCGAGATCGCCGCGATCCCAAGCCTCCAGCGCCTCCCGATACAGCGGCGCGGAGGGGGATGGCAGCAGGCTGTCGATGAATTGGCGCACCTGGGCTTCGGGCAGGGCGCCGGCGAATTCATTCACCATCTGCCCGTCGACGAAGGCCTTGACGGCCGGGATGCCGCGCACGCCGTAGCGCGCGGCGATTTGCGGGTTGGCGTCGGAATCCACCTTGGCGAGAATGAAGCGGCCGCCGTACTCGGCGGCGAGCTTTTCGAGTATCGGCTTGAGGATGCGGCAGGGCTGGCACCACTCCGCCCAGAAGTCGACGATGACCGGAACCTGGCGCGAAGCGGCGACGACTTTTTCGTCGAAATCGGCGGCGCCGACGTCATAGGCATGGGCTGTCATGGATTCGTTCCCGTAAGTGATCGGTTCTATAGGCGGTTGCCTGGAGCGGAGTCAAGACCGCGGCTGCTTCTGGTAGGTGCCGACGAGTTCCGCCGCGGCGAGGATGTGGCCGGCCATCGCCTGTTCCAGCCTGGACTTGGCGGGGTGGCCGAGATCGGGCAGCACCGTGTCGAGGGCGTAGAGCTTGTGGAAATAGCGGTGGCGCCCAATCGGCGGGCAGGGGCCGCCGTAGCCGGTGCGCCGCCAGTCGTTGGTGCCCTCCAGCGTGCCCGGCGGCAGCGTGCGCACGTCTTCGGGCAGGCCGGGGACGCTGGGCGGCAGGTTGTAGAGCAGCCAATGCACGTAGGTCGTCTTCGGCGCCGCCGGATCGGGGGCGTCGGGATCGTCGACGATCAGCACCAGGCTGCGCGTATGGTCGGGTACGCCCGACCAGGCCAGCATCGGCGAGACGTCGTCGCCCTCGCAGGTGTGGCGGCGCGGAATTTCGCCGCCGTGGGCGAACGCGGTAGAGGTCAGGGTCAGCGTCATGAGCGGGCTCCTTCAGTGGGAATCGCCAAGGAGGCAGACCGTCATCAGAACGATGGCGTCGTCCCTGGTCAATGGCTTGTACAAGTATTCGTCAAACGGAACGTCCCGGGTCAACTGATTCAGCTCCTGTCGGGAATAGGAGGACAGGGAGACGATCCGGCTGCGGCTTCCGCCGGCGCGGATGCGCCTGGCCGCCTCGATGCCGTCGACTCCGGGCATGTCGATATCCATCAGGATCAGGTCGAAGTCGTGCGCGGACGCCAGCCGGACCGCTTCGTCGCCGTCGGCCGCGAACGCCAGGGAACAGCCCCAGTCCCGCAGCACGCGGGCGCTGGCATCCCGATGCAGCTTGTCGTCTTCCGCGAGCAGGATCCGCAACGACCGGGCTTTTTCCAGCATCGCCTGCGGATCGACGATTTCCGATTCCCTGGCGTTGGGCAGGGTGAACCAGAAGGTCGAACCTTGCCCCGGTTCGCTCCGGGCGCCGATGGCGCCGCCGTTCTTCTCGACGAACTCCTTGCAGAGAATCAGGCCCAGCCCGGTTCCCTGCTCGTCGCGGGTGCCGGGCGAGGATTGCGGCTTGACGTCGAGTCGAAAAATGCTTTCCAGCGTTTCCCTGCTCATGCCGACGCCGCTGTCGCCGATCGAAACCATGCACCGCCCCGCGTCCCGCTTCACGCTCGCGCGTATGGAGCCGCCGCCGGCGGTGAACTTCAGGGCGTTGTGCATCAGGTTGCGCAAGACGGTGTGCGTCATCGCCAGATCGGCGCATACCCAGCAGCCTTCTGCGCCATCCACGCTCAGGCGGACATCCTTGGCCTGGGCCTGGGCGGAATACAGCTCGCCGGTTTCCTTCAGCATGACGCGCATGTCGAAGGCCACCGGGCGGCAGTCGATTTCCCCCCGCTGGCTGCGCGCCCAGGTCAGCAGTTCTTCCAGGAAGTGTTTCGTGCTCAGCGTCGTTGCCCGGACTATGCCCAGCAGTTCGTCGGTCAGGTCGTCGGCCGAGGTCACGGCTTCGTTGAACAACGACGCCAGGCCGCCGATCGGTCCGCGCAGGTCATGCGCGACGATCGCGAAGAACTTGTCCTTGATGGCGTTGGCCTGGCTCAACTCCCGGGTACGCTGCGCCACCTGCTCTTCGAGCTGCCGGGCATAAGTGCGGCCGGCCTCGATCAGTTCCGCCTTGGCCAGGTCGGCCTCCGCGCGCGAGAGCCGGAGCCGGTCGGCCAGCGCCAGGGAAAGCAGGACCGCGTCGACCAGCATGCCGAACTCGGCGGCCCGATAGCTGTAAAACGAAAACGGAATGAATCCGGACACCGTCGAGGCGGTGATGAACGAGCCGATGAAGCCCGCCGCCGTGGCCGTCAGGAAATACCGCGCGGCCCGGTTTCCGGCCCGGAACGACAGCACGCCGAGGAGCAGGACGAACGGCGAATAGACGACCACCCAGAGGATCGAACTGGAGACGTGCAGGCCGTAGCCGGCCAGGGCGGTCGCCGCCAGGGACGCCAGAATCGCCAGGGCGAAGCCCCTTGCCCAGCGCCAGGCGCGGACCAGCCGGGTGCGGAGTTCGAGGAAGTGGCTGGTGAAATGGAGGCCGGCCAGCATGAACAGATAGATGGTGATCGAGTGCGCCCAGTTGCCCCAGATGGGGGAATCCGGCCAGAGCAGCGGATACAGGTGGCCGTTGTAGGTGGCGTTCGAGACGAGAAACGAGAGCAGGTAGGCGACATAGGCCGCATAAATGGTCTCGCGCACCGAGAAGAACAGGAACAGGTTGAACAGCAACAGCGCACCCATCGCGCCATAGACGAGGCCGAAGTAGAGAGCTTCGCGGTTGTCCGACCGGAAAAAGGCGCTGCGCTCCCAGAGGGTCATCCCGACGAGAAACGGGTCCTGCGTCCGCGTGCGCACCACCAGTTGGCTGCGGCCCGGCGGCAGCGTCAGGTCGAAATTGATCTGGCGGTGAGCGACCGCGCGGTGTTCGAAGGCCAGCGCATCTCCGCCCGCGTAGGTCCGTCTTGCGCCGTCCGGCTGGACCAGCGTGACCTGGACGTCGTCGAGCCAGGTCGGCTCGAACACCAGGAGCCTCTGCAGCGGTGCGGCGTCGGCGTTCTCGATGGAAACCGAGAACCAGTAGGTCGCGTCGCTGAAGCCGAAGCTGACGATTTCGTTGCCGTCGTGCGGGACCGCACTGGCCGGAGCCTGCAACAGATCCTCGGCGCTCAGCCGGTTGTCGGCGTCCTTGGCGATTCTCGCCCGGGGGACCAGCGGAACCTCCATTGCGGCGGCGGTCACGATGACCCCCGCGGCCGAAGGCTGCGGCGCTTCTGCGCCGGACAGGAACGGCCAGCACGACAACAGGATTCCGATTGCGACAGCGTGAAACGGCATGAACTTTCCCTTGCTGCGTATTTCTACCGATCGGCATTATGCCGCCAACCGTTGCCCGCGCCGAGGGACTATCCGCGCCGCGAGCGCATACGCTCCGAACGGAAGCGGCGAACGCGACGGGGCGGCGGTGAAACAGCCGGGAAGCCCCGGCGCGGCAGGTATAATCACAACCCCGCCGATCCCGTTCCCGCCTTTTCCCGCCATGGCCGAAATCCTCAAGCTGCGCGGCGCCGCCGCCTTTTCTTCCTCCCGCCTTGCCCGCACCGCCGAACGGGTGCGCGAGAGCGTGCCCGCGCTGGGAGCGCTGGCCGCCGAGCACTGGTACTTCGTCGAGGTGGCGCAGGCGCTGACGGACGCCCAACTGGCGCGGCTCAAGGATCTGCTCGGCATTCCGGCGACGCTGCCCGCGGCGCCGGCGGGCGAGCTGCTGCTGGTGACGCCGCGCCTGGGCACGATTTCGCCGTGGTCGTCGAAAGCCACCGAGATCGCGAAGAACTGCGGCTTCGCCGGCGTCGTCCGCATCGAGCGCGGCATCGCCTTCCACGCTGTCGGCAAGAAGCTCGACCACGCGGCGCTGGCCGCCAGACTGCACGACCGCATGACGGAATCCGTGCTGGCCGACGTCGCGGCCGCCGATGCGCTGTTCCGCCATTTCGCCCCGCAGCCGCTGACCAGCGTCGACATCCTCGCCCGGGGCCGCGCTGCGCTGGTCGCCGCCAACACTGAACCCGGCCTCGCCCTCCCCGACGACGACATCGACTACCTGGTCGAGAACTTCGGCAAGCTCGGGCGCAATCCGACCGACGTCGAACTGATGATGTTCGCGCAGGCGAATTCCGAGCACTGCCGCCACAAGATTTTCAACGCCTCATGGACCGTGGATGGCGTCGATCAGCCGCTTTCCCTGTTCGGCATGATCCGCGAAACGCACAAGGCGCATCCCGAAGGCACGGTGGTCGCCTATTCCGACAACGCCGCCGTCGTCGAGGGCGCGCCGGTCGAGCGCTTCTTCCCCGCTGCGGACGGCGCCTACGGCTATGTCGCCGAGACGACGCACATCCTCGCCAAGGTCGAGACGCACAACCACCCGACCGCCATTTCGCCCTTCCCCGGCGCCGCCACCGGCTCCGGCGGCGAGATCCGCGACGAGGGCGCCACCGGGCGCGGTTCCAAGCCCAAGGCCGGCCTGTGCGGCTTCTCGGTCTCCGACCTCAATATCCCCGGCCATGTGCAGCCCTGGGAATCGCAGTACGGCAAGCCCGAGCGCATCGCCTCGGCGCTGGACATCATGATCGAGGGCCCGATCGGCGCGGCGGCCTTCAACAACGAATTCGGCCGGCCCAACCTCGCCGGCTACTTCCGCACCTTCGAGCAGGAGTTCGCCGGCGAGATGCGCGGCTACCACAAGCCGATCATGATCGCCGGCGGCGTCGGCAACATCTCCGGCGACCACTGTTTCAAGGAAAAATTCCCCGCCGGCACACTGCTGATCCAGCTCGGCGGTCCCGGCATGCTGATCGGCCTGGGCGGCGGCGCCGCCTCGTCGATGGCTACCGGCGCCAACACCGCCGACCTCGACTTCGCTTCCGTGCAGCGCGGCAACCCGGAGATCCAGCGTCGCGCGCAGGAAGTCATCGACCGCTGCTGGCAGCTGGGCGCCGCCAATCCGATACTGGCCATCCACGACGTCGGCGCCGGCGGCATTTCCAACGCCATGCCGGAACTGGCCCACGACGCCGGACGCGGCGCGGCCTTCGACCTGCGTGCGATACCGTCCGAGGAGCCCGGCATGTCGCCGCGCGAAATCTGGAGCAACGAGGCGCAGGAGCGCTACGTGCTCGCCATCGCGCCGGCCAGTCTCCCCGCCTTCAAGGCGATGTGCGAACGCGAGCGCTGCCCCTACGCCGTGCTCGGCACTGCCACCGACGACGGCCAGTTGACGGTCAAGGACGACCACTTCGGCAACAAGCCCGTCGACATGCCGATGGAAGTGCTGCTCGGCAAGGCACCGCGCCTGCATCGCACCGCCGAACGCGTCACCCGCGCCGTGCCGCCGCTCGACGTCGAGAGCCTCGATCTGAAGGAGGCCGCATTCCGCGTGCTGCGCCTGCCGGCCGTGGCGTCGAAGAATTTCCTCATCAGCATTGGCGACCGCTCGGTGGGCGGCATGACGGCGCGCGACCAGCTGGTCGGTCCCTGGCAGGTGCCGGTGGCCGACGTCGCCGTGACGACCATGGGCTACACGACGATGCTCGGCGAGTGTTTCGCGATGGGCGAGCGCACGCCCATCGCGCTGCTCGACGCACCGGCCTCGGGCCGCATGGCGGTCGGCGAGGCGATCACCAACCTCGCCGCGGCCGCGGTCGAGTCGCTCGACAAGGTCAAGCTCTCGGCCAACTGGATGGCCGCCGCCGGCCACGGCCACGAGGACGCGGCGCTGTTCGACACCGTCAGGACCGTCGGCATCGACTTCTGCCCGGCGCTCGGCGTGTCGATTCCGGTCGGCAAGGATTCGCTCTCGATGCGCACGCGCTGGGAGGAGGGCGGCAAGGCGAAGCAGGTGACGGCGCCGCTGTCCCTGATCGTCACGGCGTTTGCGCCCTGCACGGACGCGCGCCGCACGCTGACGCCCGAACTGCGGCGCGATGCCGACGTCGGCGAAACGGAAATGATCCTGATCGATCTCGGCGCCGGCAAGAACCGCCTCGGCGGCTCGGCGCTGGCGCAGGTCTACGGCACCAGCGGCAACGAGCCGCCGGATGCCGACGGCGCGTTGCTCAAAGCCTTCTTCGCCACGATCCAGAAGCTCAATGGCGCCGGCCTGATCCTCGCCTATCACGACCGTTCCGACGGCGGCCTGTTCGCCACGGTCTGCGAGATGAGCTTCGCCGCCCATGTCGGCGTCTCGCTGAACCTCGACACGCTTTGCTACGACGAACTGATGAACGACGTCGACGGCATCGAGCGCTTCCCCGAAGTCGTCGACGGCCGCATGAAGGACCGCCTGCTCAAGGTGCTGTTCAACGAGGAACTCGGCGCCGTCATCCAGGTGAAGCGCGCCGACCGCCATGCCGTCATGCAGGCCTGGCGCGATGCCGGCCTGGGCGCCTGCACCCACCTCGTCGGCACCCTCAACGACCGCGACGAGATCCGCATTTGGCGCAACGCGAAGATGGCTTTCGGCGCCAGGCGCGCCGAACTCCAGCAGGCCTGGAGCGAAACCAGCTACCGGATCGCCCGGCTGCGCGACGATGCCGTCTGCGCGCAGGAGGAATTCGCGGCGCTGGCCGATGCCGGCGATCCCGGACTGTCGGCGGTTCTCTCTTTCGATCCGGCGGCGCCCTTCGTCGCCACCGGCGCCAGGCCCAGAATCGCGATTCTGCGCGAGCAGGGCGTCAATGGCCAGGTCGAGATGGCCGCGGCTTTCGAGCGCGCCGGCTTTGCGCCCCACGACGTGCATATGTCCGACCTGCAGGCCGGGCGTGTCGACCTGTCCGATTTCAAGGGCCTCGCCGCCTGCGGCGGCTTCTCCTACGGCGACGTGCTCGGCGCCGGCCAGGGCTGGGCCAAGTCCATCCTGTTCAATGAGCGCCTGCGCGACGAGTTCGCCGCCTTTTTCAACCGCGCCGACAGTTTCGCGCTCGGCGTCTGCAACGGCTGCCAGATGATGAGCAACCTTGCGTCCATCATCCCCGGCGCCGAACACTGGCCGACCTTCCACCGCAACCGCAGCGAGCAGTTCGAGGCGCGCTTCGTCATGGTGGAGGTTCCGCAGTCGCCGTCGATTTTCTTCGCCGGCATGGCGGGCTCGAAACTGCCCGTCGTCGTGTCCCACGGCGAAGGCCGCGCGGTGTTCGCCGACGCGGCCGCGCAGGACAAGGCCCTGGTGGCGCTGCGCTATGTCGACAACCGTGGCGCCGTGGCGGCGCAGTATCCCGCCAACCCCAACGGCTCGCCCGCCGGCATTACCGGGCTCACCACCGCCGACGGCCGCTTCACCATCATGATGCCGCACCCGGAACGCATTTTCCGCACGGTGCAGATGTCCTGGCATCCGGCGGGGTGGGGCGAGGATTCCGCATGGCTGACGATGTTCCGCAACGCGCGGAAATGGGGGGACTGACGGCACCTCCGATTATCCGGATTGCGCTCATCGGACTTACTTCTGCCGGATGAACTTTAGTAACATCGGCGCAAGCGGTTCTCCCCGGATGGCGGAACCGCATCGACAGTCGGGCATGCGGAGGTGGATGACGTGAGGCAGGCAGGGCTGCGCGACTTTCCTTTCTTTCCCGCGGTCGTTGCCGCAGTTTTGGGCGCCGTGGCGAGCGCCCTGCTGGCCTGGCTCGATATCGGGCGGCAGGCGAGCGAGGAGCGCAGCCGGGTCGTCACCGAACTGGCGGCGGTGCGCGCTCGCCTCGAAGGCACGGTCAAGGCTACCTTCAGTTCCACCGACGGCCTGGTGCACCTGGTGTCCCTGCGCGGCGGCATCGATCCGGATCTGTTCGCCGGCATGGCCCGGCTGGCGGTCGGCAAGAACAGCCATATCCGCAACATTACCCTGGCGCCGGACGATGCGGTGCAACTGGTCTATCCGCTGGCCGGCAACGAGAAGGTGGTCGGCTTCCGCTATGCGACCAACCCGGAACAGTTGCGCACCGTCCAGTTGGCCCGCGAGCGCGGGGAGCCGGTACTCGCGGGGCCGGTCAATCTGGTCCAGGGGGGGCTCGGGCTGATCAACCGGGCGCCGGTGTTCACGCGTCACGGCGCGCAAGACGGGCAGTTGCGCTATTGGGGCATCGCATCCGTCGTGGCGTACGTCGATTCGATCCTGAGCGCCGGGGATTTTCCTGCCGCGAGCGCCATTCGCATCGCCCTGCGCGGCAAGGACGGCCATGGCGCCAACGGCGATCTGATCGATGGCGACCCGGCGATCTTCGAAGCGCATCCGGTACTGATGGACGTGCAGATTCCCGGCGGCAGCTGGCAGCTGGGCGCGGTTCCCGCCGCCGGGTGGCAGGCCAGCATGCTGCATCGTTCGCAGTATTTCCAGTCCGGATTGGCCATCACCCTGCTGATCGCCGCCATCGTCGGCCTGCGCGCCGCGAACCGGCGCCAGGCCGAAATGCGCAATGCCGCTCTGGAGCTGGAAATACAGGAACGGCGCAAGGCGGAGGACGCGCTGCGCGACGAGGAACGGCGCTTTCGCATCCTGTTCGAGTCGTCGCCCGATCCGGCCTGGATCATCGAAGGCAGCCGCTTCGTCGAATGCAATGCGGCGGCGGCGCACATCCTCGGCTACGAAAGCGGCGCCGAGATGCTGTTCGTCCATCCGGCGCGGCTGTCGCCGGAGTTCCAGCCCGACGGCGAGCCTTCGTTCGCCAAGGCCGAGCGGATGCTGGAAATGGCGCGGGGCGGCGGCGTGCATCGCTTCGAGTGGCTGCATACGCGCGCCGACGGTTCGGTTTTCCCCGCCGAGGTGACCTTGTCGTCGGTGGCGTTGCAGGGGCGGCAGGTCATCTATTGCGTCTGGCGCGACATTTCCGAACGCAAGCAGGACGAGGAGCGGCTCAAGCTCGCCGCCACGGTGCTGGCGTCCACGGCCGAAGGCGTGATGATCACCGACGTCCATGGCGTGATCGTCTCGGTCAACCGGGCGTTCACCGAGATCACCGGCTATGCGGAAGACGAGGTGCTGGGCCTGAACCCCCGCGTCCTCAAGTCGGAGCGACAGGGGGCCGAGTTCTACCAGACCCTGTGGGATGCCCTGACCCAGGGCGACGTCTGGCAAGGGGAGATATGGAACCGCCGCAAGAACGGCGAACCCTATCCCGAGTGGCTGACCATCAGCGCGATCAGGACCGGCAAGGGAGTCGTCACGCACTACGTCGGCGTGTTTTCCGATATTTCGTCGATCAAGCGTTCGCAGGATGCGCTGGAGCGGCTGGCGCACTTCGATCCGCTGACCGACCTGCCCAACCGCGTGTTGTTCCAGGACCGTCTGGCGCACGCCATCGACCGGGCGCAGCGCTACCAGCATGGCATCGCCGTGCTGCTGCTCGACCTCGATGGCTTCAAGACCGTCAACGACAGCCTCGGCCATCCGGTCGGCGACCTGCTGCTGCAAGGGGTGGCGGTGCGCTTGAAGGAAACCATCCGTGTCGAGGACACCGTCGCCCGCCTGGGCGGCGACGAGTTCGCGCTGATCCTCGCCAACATGCAGGACGGCAGCGATGCGGTGGAGGTGGTGCGCAAGATACTGTGCAGCGTCGAGGAGCCATTCGATCTCGACGGCATGCGGGCGCTGGTGAGCGCGAGCATCGGCATCGCGGTGTATCCGGCCGACGGCACGAGCGCGACCGAGCTGGTGCGCAATGCCGATGCCGCCATGTACAGCGCCAAGGAGGCGGGGCGCAATACCTACCGCTTCTATCAGGCAACGATGACGCAACGGGCGCAGGAGCGCCTGCACCAGGAAGCCGCCCTGCGCCGGGGCATCGACCAGCACGAGTTCGAAGTCTGGTTCCAGCCGCAGATCAGCCTGCGTTCCGGCCGGCTGACCGGCGCCGAGGCGCTGGTGCGCTGGCGCGATCCGGTGCGCGGGCTGGTGCCGCCGCTGGAATTCATTCCGCTCGCCGAGCGTACCGGCCTCATCGTGCCGCTGGGCGAACAGGTCCTGCACCAGGTTTGCGCCCACGCGCGCCGCTGGCTGGACGGTGGCTTGTTCTTCGGCCGTCTGGCGGTCAACGTCGCCGCGCCGCAGATCGAGCGCGGCGATTTCGTGGCGACTGTCCGCCAGGCGCTGGCGGCGGAAAACCTGCCGCCCGACTGTCTGGAGATCGAGGTCACGGAGAGCTTCATCATGGAAAGTGCGGTCCATGCGCGCGAGGTGCTGCTGGCGATCCAGGCTTTGGGCGTCACCACCGCGGTGGACGACTTCGGCACCGGCTATTCGTCCCTGGCCTACCTGAAGGAGCTGCCGATCGACAACCTGAAGATCGACCGCGTCTTCGTCAAGGACCTGCCCGACGACGCCAACGACGTGGCCATCGCCCGCGCCATCATCGCCATGGGCCACAGCCTGGGCTTCAAGGTCATCGCCGAAGGCATAGAAACCACGGAGCAGCAGGAATTCCTGCGCGGCGAGGGCTGCGACGAGGCGCAGGGCTATCTCATCAGCAAACCCATGCCGGCCGAGGAGTTCGAGCGCTGGCTGTATCGGTCCGGCGCGGCGACGTCATAGGAACGGCCGCCGGCCGACTGCGGGTCTCGCAGTCCGGGTCAGCGCCCGAGACGTTGCACGCGGGTCTTCGGCGGAGGCGGGGGCGGAGGTGGGGGCGGCATGACTATCGGCCGCACCGCCACCGTCGGTGCCGCTGCGCCGCCTCCCGATCTTCCCGCGCTTCCTGCGCCGGTTGAGCCGGCGGTTGCGATTCCGCCACCGAGCACCACGGGGACTTTGGCGACGGCGGGCCTGATCGAGGAGTTGGGATTGCCGCCGCTGATGCGGGCAACCGCCGTATCGGTGGCCGCCACTTTACCCAGTGGCGTCAGCAACTGGCTGGTGCCGGGATTGAATGGCGAGCCGTCCGGGCGCGCGCCCGTCGTGCGTGGCGAGGCGGCGAGCGAGGCCGTTTGCGCAATGGCCCTGGGCAATTCGGCGATGGCGACGGGTGCCGCACCGGCATTGGGCACGCGGCCGCTTTGCAGCGGCTGCAGCGACAGGTTGCCGTTCGGCGTGCTGATGACCGCGGTACCCGATTGTACGCGGTTGAATGTTCCGCTTTGAGCCGGGTTACCGCCGCTCCTGACGTGAATCGACTCGCCGTCGCCGCGTCCGAGTTGCAACGTCGAGACCGGCGTGACGATGTCCACCGGCTTGGCGTTGACTCCCGCCGGGGTATCGACGTTGAGGACGCGCACGTTGCCCTGGTTCAACTGCACCACGGTCTTGTCGGCGGCGGAACCCATGCGGTCGAGCCGGACTTCGGAATCGGGCCGGGCGCTCAGCAGGGCGCCGTCGGGCAGCTTGATCTGCGCCAGCCCGCCCGGAGGCGTGACCAGGCGATCGCCGGCGGCCAGCGTGTCGCCCTGCCGCGCGACACGCTGGGTGCCGTTGGCGTCGATGACGGTGAGTGCGCCGCTGGTGAACAGAACCTTGGCCCCCTCCTGTGCAGCCGCAGGAAGACTCAGCAGGGAAGCTATGGCGATGGCGAGGTAAGGGGTACGGTGTTTCATGGTCGGGTCCTCCATCGAAAATCCGCGCTGCCTGAACGCAACGGCGGGAAATCAAAGGGTCGGGGTTAGCGCTTGATGATCGTGTTCGTGATGGTCGTCGTCGGTTGCGGCGAAATCGTCGTTCTGGTCGGCGCCGATAATCTGTCCGTGGTGATTGGCGTGTGCATCCGCGGCGCGATGGCGCCTTCGCCGGCGAAGTTCGCCTTCGGGCCGGAGTCGCCGATGCCACGATCTATTGACATGGGCGCGAGCATAGGCGCAACCCGGCTCGTCTCGCCGGATCGCGCGGACTTGTCGCCATCCCCGCCCGCTCTGGATACATTGCCGTGCCCGCCGGCGGGGGCATCGCCGGCGCCTTCAGCCGGTGCTGCCGAATCGCCGATATTGCGATCTATGGCGATGGGAACGAACAGCGGCGCAATGCGGTTTGTCTCGCCGGATCGCGCGGGTTTGTTGTCGCGGTCGCCGGTTGTTCCGGAGCGCGCCGACTTGTCGCCATCGCCGGCCGCCTCCGCGCGGCCTGTCGGCCGGCCGCCCGTTTTCTCCGGTGCGGATTCGCGTCCTTGTCCGCGCGCGGCCGCCTTTTCCTTCGACGGGTCGAGGTTCTTGAAGAAGTCGGGCAGCTTGGGCAGGATCGTCGGCGGAACGCGCACTACCGCCGGCACGAATCCGACCTGGCCCGGCCGGATGTCGATCGCGCCGGTCGCGGCGCGGATGATGGTGGCGCCGGAGTTCACCTTGTCGTAGGTGCCCGGCGTGCCGATGGGGGTCTCGCCGGGGCCGGGTTCGGGGATGAACACCGGTTCGTGGTCGGTGCCGCGTATGCCGATGGTGGCCGTCGGCGTCGCGATGCGATAGCCGTCGGGATTGGCGCTGCCGATGAGGCCGGTGATCGAGCGCAAGGCGCCGCGCGCCAGCTTGAGGAGGATGCCGGATTCCTTCGGCGCCTGTTCGTCGTGGCGATACTGTTCGATGGCGACGTCTGTATTCATGCGCACCGACAGGTAGCTGCCGTCGGTCAGCTTGATCTGCACCAGCGACTGGTCGCCGGTGACGATGCGGTCGCCCGGACGGATTTCGGCACGCTTCTGGATGTCGCGTTCCTTGCCGGCGGCGTCGTAGAGCCTGGCGCTGCCGACGACGGCCTGGACCTGCCCGGCCATGTCGGCGGCGCGGCCGTCCGGCACGAAAACCAGTGCCAGGACGAAGAGGGCGATCAGGTGTAGCGGAGCAAGTCCTCGGCGTAGATTCATGATGCGGCCTCTCCGGTCAGAAATCCTTGCGGAGAACCACCGACGCATCGCTGCGGTTGTATGCGTTGATGGGCAGGTTGCTGCTGTTCTTGGTCAGGGAGAGCGTGGAGCGCACCGACCAGCGATCCTGGAGTGTCCAGACCAAGCCGGCGGTCAGGTCGGAAAGCGTGTCGCGCCGTTCGATGCCGAAATCGGTGTTGAGCGTCTTGTATCGGCCCGGCTGGTAGCCGGCCGTGATGAACGAACCCAGCGTGGGGCCGAACGAGTGCTGCAGGATGCCGCGCAATCCCCAGTATTGCTTGTCGCCGTCGAGGCGCCCGCGGGTGGCGTTCTCCTCGCCCAGCGACAGGCTCAGGACTCCCGATGTCGCCGCAGCCAGGGCGTGCGTCCAGCCGAGCGACACGGCGAACAGGTCGTAGTCGTTGACGCGCTGCGTCGCCGGAATATAGGCATAGCGCGTGGCAACGCCGTTTGCCGTCAGCTGGTTGTTCTGATCGAGGACGTAGCGCCAGTCCAGGGTGGCGCCGTTGCTGTCGCGCGTGGAAACATTGTCGAGCCAGTAGCCGCCCAAGGTCAGGCCGCCGCGGATCAGGGCGCGGCCGCTGGAATGCTGGAGGCCGGCGCGCGCATCCAGCGTGTAGTTGTCGGCGGCGTCGATCGAGGCGTGGCTGCGCGCGCGGTAATCGCCGCCGGCGTAGATGGAGAGCTGCTCGTCGAATGCGTGGTTGACCTCCGCGCCCATGGCGTAGGTCAGGTAACTGTTGCCGCGCTTCAGCGATTCCGGGCCGAGGATGGCCTGGGTGCCGTTGGCGTAGTCGATCGGGTTGGCGGTGGTGGCGCCCAGCACGTTGCTGTCGCTGCCGAAACCGGCTTCGATGTAGCCGGTGACGACGGTCATCTGCTGCCGGCTGCGTTGTTCGATGACGGCCATGTACTGGTCGACGGCGGAACGAAGATCGGGCGGCAGGTTGGCGAAGGCGAGCACCGATTCAAACTCGATCCTGGCCTTGGCCAGGTCGCCCATCATGTAGTAGGCGCGGCCCATGTCGGCGCGTACGCCGACGTAGTCGGGCTGCACCGCGAGAATGCGTTCGTAGATGAAAGTCGCCTTGCTCGGCCGTCCGGTACTCAGCGAAGCGGTGGCGAGCAGGTAGTCGTAGGCGAGATCGCCGGCATGGTCCAGTTCCAGCGGTTCGAGCAGCGCATAGGCTTCCGCGGCTTTCCCTTCCTTGAGCAGGTTTTCCGCTTTTTGCAGGTACTGATCGTTCTCGGCCAGTGCCGTCAGGGGGAGGAACAGGAGCCACAAGGCAAGCACCGACAGGCGGCGCAGGTTGGTTTTCATCATTTCCGATCCGGGGAGTTCTGAAGTTTCATCCTATCTGGATATGGTAGACCAAAAAATCGGGAAGAAATGTCCGTCTTCGGGCGACTTTTCTGCAATTTGCCGGGCAGGAAAAGCGTTGCTATCTCTATGGGTATATGGCGAACAGCAGGCCTGACGCCGTTGCCACGGATCGTTCCGGCGAACGCGCTGCGGCTACCAGGCTTTCGGCAGCGGTTTGAGCACCCTCGTTTCACCCCGGCGCACGGCGATGTAGCCGCCTTTCGTCAGTTCCCGGAATATCCGCGTCACCATGTCCCGCGAGGACCCCAGGCGGTTGGCGATTTCCTGCCGCGACCAGTCCGGACCCAGCAGGAGTTCGCCCTGTCGTTCTTGCGCCTCGCTTTCCAAAAGCGCGCGCAGCCGCTGGTAAACCGTGTCGAGCGCCAGCCCCTTCATGCGCCGTGTCGTCGCCCGGCTACGGGCGATCAATTCCATCAGCAGGGTCATGGCAAATGCCGGATTGGCCGCCATCCGGTCTTTCAGTACGGCGTAGGGGATGACCGAGCACACCAGATCGGTGACGGCGGCTACCGATGCCGTGCGCGGCCCGCCGTCGAGCGCGCCCTCGCCAAACAGGGTTCCCGGCCCGTAGATGCCGATGACGAAGCGGCGTTCGTCCGGATTCTCGATGTAGATGCGGATGCTTCCTTCGAGCAGGACGAACAGCGAACCGCCGTTTTCTCCCTCCCTGACGACGATTGTCTTGCGGGGAATCTCGCGTATTTCGCCCAGGCTGGCGAGCTCCGCGATGGACGGTGAGCAAATTTCAGCGGCGGGCGTACGTGTCGTCATGGGGGCGGGTGAGTGGAAATACCGGCTGGTTTTGCGCTTCGAGGGTTCGTATCCTGCACTACATGGCAAATCCCCGTCAATCGCGACGCGTATCCGGCAAACCGGTGTCGCCGGGTGTCTCCTTGTAGAATGGCGGCGTAGTCGAGTCGTCGTCGCGACCTTTGTCGGTGCGACTTCGGTGCCTGAAACTGCCGAATCATTCTTCGCTATCCACTATGGTTTCCGTTGTTCATGCGCTGCCGGATTCCGGCGTTGATGAAAACGCCCTGCCGCGGCTGACGGAGGGCTTGTCGACCGAAGGCTGCGGCGTCGTCGCGCGCGCCTTCGCCCTGGCCGGCGAACTCTACGGCGAGCGCACGCTGGGCACCGGCGAGGGCGCCTTCCCCCATGCCGTCGGCACGGCGCTGATCGTCTCGTCGCTCAATCTCGATATCGACACGCGCATCGCCGCCCTGCTGTTCGCCGCCTACGACAGCCTCGACGAAGCGAAAGAGAAACTCGGCGCCGAGTTCGGCGGACCGGTGGCGGAGCTGGTGCATGGTCTCTACCGGCTCGGCGCGCTGCGGCCGCTGACGCGCGCGGCGGCGCTCGGCGCGGCGGAAGTGAAGACGCAGGCGGAGACGCTGCGCAAGATGCTGCTGGCGATGTCGGAGGACATCCGCGTCGTGCTGCTGCGCCTGGCCAGCCGCACGCAGACGCTGCGCTGGATGACCGACCATCCCGGCCAGGCGCGCGAGGACACGGCGCGCGAGAGCCTCGAAATCTACGCGCCGCTGGCCAACCGGCTCGGCATCTGGCAGGTCAAGTGGGAGATCGAGGATCTTTCGCTGCGCTTCATCGAGCCCGATACCTATAAGCGCATCGCCAAGATGCTCGACGAGAAGCGCGCCGAGCGCGAGTCCTTCATCGCCGGCGCCGTGCTGCGCTTGCAGGACGAGCTCGCCAAGTCCGGCATCGCGCACGCCGAGGTCTATGGCCGGCCCAAGCACATCTACAGCATCCGCAACAAGATGCGCGGCAAGGACATCGATTTCGACAAGGTCTACGACGTGCGCGCGATGCGCATCATCGTCGACGAGGTGAAGGACTGCTACACGGCGCTGGGCATCGTCCACGCGCTGTGGCAGCCGATCCACGGCGAGTTCGACGACTACATCTCGCACCCCAAGGGCAACTACTACCGTTCGCTCCACACCGCCGTCATCGCCGACGACGGCCGCGCGCTGGAGGTACAGATCCGCACGCCGGAGATGCATCGCCACGCCGAACTGGGCGTCGCCGCCCACTGGCGCTACAAGGAGGCCGGTGCGCCGGCGAAAGCCGACGGCGCCTACGACGACAAGATCGCCTGGCTGCGCCAGTTGCTGTCGTGGCGCGACGAAATCACCGATTCCGAAGCCTGGGTCGAACAGTTCAAGCGCGCATCGCTCGACGACACCATCTACGTCATGACGCCGCAGGGCCGCGTCATCGACCTGGCCAAGGGCGCCACGCCGATCGACTTCGCCTACCGGCTGCACACCGACCTCGGCCACCGCTGCCGCGGCGCGCGCGTCGACGGCCACCAGGTTCCGCTCAACACGCCGCTCGCCAACGGCCAGCGCGTCGAGATCGTCGCCGCCAAGAGCGGCGGCCCGTCGCGCGACTGGCTCAGCCAGACCCAGGGCTATCTCGCCACCGCGCGGGCGCGGCAGAAGGTCAAGCAATGGTTCGCCGCGCAGCACGAAGCGGCGATGCTCACCGAAGGCCGCGCCTTCGTCGCGCGCGAGCTGCAGCGCGAGGGCCACTCCCAGGCCAACCACGACGAACTTGCGCACAAGCTCGGCTTCAAGAATGCCGATGCGCTGTTCCTGGCCGCGGCGCGCGGCGAGGTCGGCGGCCGTGCCATTCAGGTCGCCCTGCGCGGCGCGCCGGAAGAGGCGGTGCCGGAACCGGAGATTCATACCCGCCGCAGCAAGGTCGGCGAATCGAAGATTCTCGTCGTCGGCGTCGACAAGCTGCTGACGCAACTGGGCGGCTGCTGCAAACCGGTGCCGCCCGACGCCATCGCCGGCTTCGTCACACGCGGGCGCGGCGTCTCGGTGCATCGCGTCGATTGCCTCAATTTCCGCAACATGGTGGCGCGCAATCCCGAGCGCGTCATCGAGGCGCAGTGGGGCGGTCAGCACGACGGTCTGTATTCGACCGATATCGTCGTCGAGGCAAACGACCGCCAGGGCCTGCTGCGCGACATTTCCGACGTGCTGTCGAAGGAAAAGATCAACGTCACGGCGGTCAAGTCGCAGTCGAAGGGCGGCGTCGCGCGCATGGCTTTCACCATCGAGCTGCCCGGCCTCGAACTCCTGCAGCGGGTGCAGGTGCTCGTCGGCGAGGTGGCTGGCGTATCCAGCGTGCGGCGCGGGTAGCGGGAGCCGGGATACCCGGCATGCAATCCGGAGTTTGCAGCCGTCCGAACGGGTCGTTCCGGGACGGCGGCGTGTGTGTTTCAGGTCCGAATCGGTTGAGGGGATACCATGGCGCTTCGCGTTAATCGATACTTGCTTTGCCTCGCCCTGGAATTTCTGAGCCTGTCCGCCGCGGCGGACGACAACCTGTCGCACCTGCCGCTGGAAAAACTGCTCCAGGTCGATATCGAGGGCGCATCCCGGTTCATGCAGCCGCTGTCGGATGCGCCGTCCGCCGTCAGCGTTCTGTCCGCCGAGGAGATCCGGCAATTCGGCTTCCGCACGCTCGGCGAGGCGCTGGGTGGCATGCGCGGCGTCTATACGACCAACGAGCGCGACTACACCTTCCTGGGCATACGCGGATTCGCCCGCCCCGGCGACTACAACACGCGCATGCTGATGCTGACCGACGGCATACGCCGCAACGATCCCCTTTACGACACCGCCATGATCGGGAGCGACGCTCCGATCGAGGTCGACTGGATCAAGCGCCTGGAGTTCGTGCCCGGCCCGTCGTCGGCGCTCTACGGCGCGAACGCGATGTTCGGCGTCGCCAATGCCGTCATGTGGTCCGGGGCCGATCTCGACGGCACCCGCGTCGGGGTCGATGCCGGCAGCGGCAACATGGCGCGTTTCAGCCTGCTGTCGGGCCGGAGCATGGATTCCGGAGGCGATTGGCTGCTCGGCGTTTCGGCGTACGGGCGGCGCGGCGAGAATCTCTACTTCAGCGAGTTCGACAATCCGGCCACCAACAACGGCATCGCCAACGGGCGCGACGGCGAGCGTTACGTCAAGATGATCGCCAAGCTGAACCGCGGCGACTGGCAGGTCGATGCCGGCCATTCGTTCCGGCGCAAGGATATTCCGACGGGATACTACGACACCGTCTTCAACGCGCCGGGCACGTTCATCACGGACCGCTATTCGTATGCCGACGTCAGCTACGCCAGAACCTTGGCCAACGACTGGAATGCGAATCTGAGGCTGCGCGCCGGCGACTACCAGTATGTCGGGCAGTACATCTATTCCAGTTCTCAGAATCGCGACGAGGCGCGCGCCACCTGGTTCGGCCTCGACTATCTGATGACCTACGGCGGCCACCGGGACCACAAGCTCGTCATCGGCATCGAAGCGCAGAACAATCGGCGTCTCGATCAGCGCAACTTCGATCTGGAGCCGCGCCGGGACCAGCTCGACGACCGCCGTCGCGGCAGCAGTGCCGGAGTATTCATTCAGGACGAGTGGCGCTTCGATCCGCGGTGGCTGGTCAATCTCGGCGTGCGCGCCGACCGGATGGGCGCCTTCGACGCCGTTTCGCCGCGCGCGGCGCTGATCCATCGGCCGGCGCCGGCGACGGCGCTGAAGCTGATCTACGGCCAGGCCTTCCGTCCGCCCAATGCCTACGAACACTATTACAACGACGGCAACGTTTCGCAGAAGGCCAATCCGGACCTGAAGCTGGAGCGCATCACCACCCATGAGTTCGTCGTCGATCATGCCGTGACGCCGGCTCTGCGGCTTTCCGGCAGCTACTACCACTACCGCATCGACGACCTTATCGAGCAGATTACGGACACCGCCGACGACCTGCAGATGTTCGTGAACCGTCCCACCATCCACGCGCACGGAGTCGAGGTCGAGGTCGAGGCGGTATTCGCCGGCGGGCTGCACGGGAAGGGCAGCATCGCCCGGCAGACCGTCAAGCAGCCGTTCGGCCCGGCCGTCAATTCGCCCCGGCTGCTCGGCAAGCTGATGATCGACGGCCCGCTGTTCGCCACCGGATGGACCCTGGGCCTCGATCTCCATGCGATGGAGAAGCGCCGCGCCACGACCGGCGAAGTACCCGGTCATGTCGCCGGCAACCTGATGCTGCGCCGGAAGGGCTCCCCGTCGTTCGGGAATCTGAGCGTGGGTATCTACAACCTGTCGGGACATCGCTATCTCGACCCGGCCTCGTCGGCCGTGGGCCGGGGGGCCGTCCTTCAGGACGGTCGCCAGCTGCGCCTGGGTTGGGAACTGAGCTTCTGATGCGTCGCTCGGCTCTCGCCAGACTGGTCGTCGCCATCGCGTCGCTGTGCCTGGCCTCGCACGTCCATTCCCGGCCGCCCGGCAGCGAGGTCGAGGTCAAGGCTGCCGTGGTGTTCAATGTCCTGCAATTCGTCGAATGGCCGGCGGCGAAGCGTCCGGCCGGTCGCCCCTTCGTTCTTTGCTCACTCGAAGGCGGCCGTCATGCCACGGCGCTGGCGCAATACGAGGGAATGCGGACTCATGGCACGACCTTGTCTTTCCGGCTCGTCCGCCGTCAGTTGGAACAACTGGCGGAATGCCATGCGGTCTTCGTCGAAGCCGGCGATCCCTACGCATTGCTGAAAATATCGGCAGCGACCCACGGCCTGGCGATACTGCTCATCGCCGAAGAGGACCAGGCCATGCAGAAAGGCGCCGGCATCGGCTTGTCGGTCGCTGCCGGCCGCGTGGTCATCGACATCAATCTGGCATCTCTGCGGAAAGTGGATCTGGCGGTGAGTTCCAAGCTCCTCAGGCTTGCGCGCGAGGTGATCGAGTGACGAGAAACCCCATCGACAAGGCGGCCTACCGGCAATTCACGGTCTTCTGGCTGGTTGCCATGCTGTTCATGGTGCTGGGACTGCTGAGCGTCCATTGGTACCTCGAACGCGAGGAGTTGCTGGAGTCGATGTCCTCCGACGCCACCGTAATCGGCGCCAATGCCAGCGCCGCTTTGGTATTCAACGACCAGGCCGCCGCCACCGAGATACTTTCCGCCCTGCGCAATTCGGGTGCCATTCTCGAAGCCGCGCTTTACCGGGACAACGGCAGTCTGCTGTCGGTCTATGGCAAGGCGCGTGGAGCGGCAGCGGGAGGGCTCGGCGACCATGCTCCGGCGCGGGGGATAGAGTTTTCGTGGCGCGAAATCCGTCTGTCCATGCCGGTCGTGCTCAATGACCGGGAGGTCGGCACCGTCGTTCTGCGGGCGTCCCAGGACGCCCTTTATCTGGAAGTTGCCCGCTTTGCCGGCGGTTTCGTCCTCGTTGCCCTGTTGGCGACCACCCTGGCTTTCCTGGCTACCGGCCGGCTGCGCCGCCGCATCGCCGAGACCGACAGCGCACGCATGGATGCGGAAGCGCGCCTGCAGAACGCCGCCAGCCTGTTGCCCATCACCTTGTTCCAGCTGGCCGGGGCAGAAGGAAGGGATGCCGCATTCCGCTATGTCAGCGAAGGCGCAATTCGGCTGCTGGGTGTTTCCGCCGCAAACCTGCTGGCCGATGGCCGTGCGCTGCTCGACGTTGTTCGCCCGGCGGATGCCGATGTGCTGGCTGCCCTGCTTTCCGGGGCTTATCCGCTGTCGTTGTTCCGTCATGGTTTCACCTGGACCGGGCGCGTCAACCAACCGCAACGAGGCGAGGTCTGGATCGAGATACGCGCCACGGTCGATTTGAAGCGCGATGGCAGCTTCGTCCTGAACGGCGCGATGATCGATATCTCGGAAATCAGGAAGTACCAGAGCGACCTTGAGGATTCACGTTCCGAACTGCGGAAAATGATCGCCCATCGCGAACACTTGCTCGAAAACGAGCACAAGCGGATTGCGCAGGAGATTCACGATCAGCTGGGTCAGATACTGACGGCGGCGATGATGAATCTACGCCTGCTGGAGCGCAGCCTCGGCAAGACGGAAGCGGACACGGCCGCCCAGATCGACGACATCCGATCGCAACTGAACGAGGCTTATGACGGGATGAAGAACATCGCCGCGTCCCTGCATCCCGCCGTGCTTCAGTTCGGCCTCGTTCCCGCCATCGAATGGCTGGCGGAACGTATATTCAAGGCGACCGACATCCGCTGGCAAATCGAGACTGAAATGCCGCGGCTGTCGCTGGACCAGGACCGATCGATCGTGCTTTTCCGCATCGTCCAGGAATCCCTCACCAACGTCGTGCGCCATGCCGACGCAAAGCACGTGCGCATCGCCGTCATGTGCCGCGACGCCGAGCTGGTCGTCGAGGTGGCGGACGATGGCCGCGGCTTGGTGGCGGGAACGGGGGGCGGAGCGATCCGGTTCGGGCTGGTCGGCATGCGCGAAAGAGCCGAATCCGTCGGCGGGCGTGTCACAATTGCCGGTGAGCCGGGCTGTGGAACCACGGTTTGCGCCGCGATACCGCTGGTCGGAAACGAGGTGCCGTTCGTCGGCGTGGAATGAGCGAAATATGAAACGTGCAGATATCAAGGTGTTGGTCGCGGACGACCACAAGCTGTTCCGGGTCGGCCTGGTCCGGATGTTGAACTCGTTCGAGGGAATCCGGGTCGTGAACGAAGCGGCGAGCGGCGCGGAAATTCTCGACCTCATCGAACATGTCGCCGCCGATGTTCTGATCCTCGATCTCAGCATGCCCGGCGTTTCCGGGGTATCGCTGATCGAGAAAGTCCGCCAGGCGATGCCGGACCTGCCGATACTGATTCTCAGCATGCACGACGAGCCGGCGCTTGTGCGTCAGGTTCTGCAATGCGGCGTCAAAGGCTACATCACGAAGAACGCCGATCCGGAAATCCTCAGTGCCGCGGTCGGCAGGCTGGCCGAGGGAGGGCGCTACCTGGCCCAGAACATCGCCGAGTCCCTCGCCTTCGGGCCGGAGGGCGGTGGCAGCAGTCGTTCGTCCGCCGCACTGTCGGCGCGCGAACTGGAGGTCCTGCGCCTTCTCGCGCAAGACGGCCTGTCGCTGGTGCAGATTGCCGAAAGGCTCGACCTCAGCCCCAAAACCATCACGACCCACAAATCCAACATCATGACCAAGCTCGGGGTGGCGAACAACTCCGAGCTGATCCGCTACGTCATCGACCGGTCATTGTTCGCTTGACGTCCCGGCAGGCCGACAGCCTGCCGCAACGGGAATAGCGTGCTCGGGCGCCCGAGCGGGACAAGCTCCTGCGCGGACGCGGCGACAACTGAAATCGTCGCCGGCGGGTTCCGGGCTCAGGCCGCGGCAGGCGTTTGCCGCGGCGGTCCCGCCAGGCGGTAGAACTCTTCCAGGTGGGCCGCAATGACCTCGTAGATGTAGCGGTCCAGCTTGCCGCCGTCGGTCAACTGCTGCATGTGGTCGAGCACCACGCGCGCCGGCAATGCCGCGCGGTAGGGGCGTTCCTGGGCGAGGGCCTGGAAGATGTCCGAGGCGCGCAGCAGGCGGGCCTGGAGCGGTATCTCGTCGCCCTTGAGGTGGAACGGGTAGCCTTCGCCGTCGGGAATTTCGTGGTGGAATGAAGCCCAGCGCGCGATTTCCTCGAAGCCGGGAATGCGCGACAGGATGCGGTAGGTTTCATAGGCATGGCTGGCGATCTGGCGGCGTTCGCTTGCGTCGAGCGGGCCGGGCTTGTCGAGTATGGCGTCCGGGATGCGCAGCTTGCCGAGGTCGTGCAGGTAGCCGGCCAGTTCGAGCTTGGCGCAATCCTCGTCGTCGAGGCTGCGGCTTGCGCCGAGGATGCGGCACAGGTGGCTGGCGATCCGCGCCACGCCTTCGGAGTGCTCCACGGTGAAACGGCTCTTGGCATCGACGACGTGGGAGAACAGGCTGGCCACGCCGCGCAGGGTTTCCAGGCTGGTCTCGGTCTGGCGCGCGCCGCGATGGATGTTCTCCATGTAGTCGAGGACGGGACCGGCTTCCAGGGCGAGCCAGAACGCCTCCTTGCGCGAGACGTCGAGAAACACCTTGACCAGTTCCGGATCGAACATCGCCCCGGCCTGCTCGGCGATTTGCGCGCGTATCGCCGGAACCTGCTCCATCAGCCGGTCCTTCAGCATGGCGACCGCGGCGAGGACGTCGATGCGGTCGGCGAGGAAGATCAGGTTGCCGATCCGCGCGTCCCCGCCGTAATTGTCCTTCAGTTCCGACCAGTGCGTGTGATGCAGGCGGATCGGTGCCGCCAGCCGCGCCAGCGGCGGGAACTGGGACAGCAGGTGGGCGCCGAATTCGGCGTGGCCCAGCGCGCCTTCCCAGTCGAAATCCTCGACCAGCTGGCGATGGAGATCCGAGGACGAAACGCCGATGTCGTGGAGCAGGCAGGCATCGAACACCATCTCCTGATCCTCCTGGCGCCAGCCGAGGGCGCGCACGATCTCGACGGCCATGATGCCGACGCGCTTGCCGTGGTGTACGTCGTTGATGCCGACGAGATCCAGCGAGTCCGACAGAGCGTGGACGACGCTGCGCAGATTGACGAAGAGGGACATGAAGTTGAACGGCGCTGCGGGCCGCTGCCGGAAGTTGCGATCGGTCCCAGTTTACTCTTGCTGGCGCGATAACCGGTTGCCGGCGGTGCGGCGGATCAGCCGGCCGACGGGGCGTTGCGCGTATCGCTCAGCGATTTCTTCGGATAGATGTCGAAGCGGCTCGAATTGCCTTCGAGCGCATAGCCCGGCTGCGCGCCGGCGATGGCCGGCGCCTTGCG
>CAZWFC010000024.1:0-26231 GCA_964632965.1 uncultured Rhodocyclaceae bacterium | reverse complement strand
CTTCGTGCGTCAGATGGATCAGCGGCACCGCCATCAGGCCGCATTCCTTTTCGATCAGCACGGCGATGGCGTTGTAGAAGGCCTTGATGCGCGCCACCGTGGTTTCGTCCGGGTCGCCGACCAGCGGGATCTCCGCCTTGCGCGCCTTGGTCAGGATGAAGGGATCGAGCAGGTCTTCGACCGGCTTGCCGTCGTACTGGCCGTAGCTGTCGAGGGCGCGCATCTGGCGCGCCATCTCCTTGACGAAATCGGTTGCGAGGATGGGATCGGTTGTGGTCATCGTCAGTCTCCGTGAGTGAACTTCATTCCTGCCAGCCCTCTTCCGCCATGCGGTCGAAACGGCCGCCGTCGCCTTCGCGCTTCACCAGCTTGTCCACCCAGGCGATGCCACCCTCGCGGATCGCCGTGCGCAACTGGACCAGCAGCGGCTCGATGGCCGTCTCGTCTTCCATGCGCACCGGCTGGATGCCGCCGGCCAGCAGCTGGCGCACGGCCGAACCGCCCACCGCCAGGCAATACACGGCGGCACAGCCGGCCAGCGCGGCGATCTTCTCGGCCAATTTGTTTTCGTTGCCGTCCATCGACTCGGGCGGAAACTCCGCCACCTGCACCAGCCGCGCGCGCTCGGCATCGAGGGCGTAGATGGCGAAGCCGACGGTGGCGCCGAAGTGCTGGTTCACCGCGACGCGGTCGTCGGTGGCGAAAGCGACCTTGAACATGGCCGGCGCCCCCTCAGTGGCGGACCACGCCAGGCCCAGCTTGCGTCCGCTCTTGCCCGGACCGGAAGATGGATCGATAGGCGGGGATGTCATGGTGCTGTCCCAGGAAAAGGTTGGCGATATCGAACAAGGCCTGCCGCGCGCCGCGGTAGCCCACCCAGCCGCGCGCATAGCCGCCGACCCAGTCGTATTGCGGAAAGCCGGCGCGCAGCAGCGGCACGCCCAGGCGCTGCGCGCTCTGCACGGCGTGCGAGTTCGACACCAGCAACTGCGCCCCGGCGGCACCCGCCGCGCGCTCCAGGTCTTCGAGGTCGCCGATCTGCACCGCCGCACACGGCATGTCGGCCAGCGCCTCGGCGCGCGCCGGCGCCACGGCCGCCACGACCTCGGCGCCGAGGCCGGCGAAGAAGGCGCCGAAGCCCAGCAGCAAATCGGGATCGAGCGCCAGCGCGATGCGTGCGAAACCGAGCATGAAATGCGTATCCACCAGCGCGTCCTGCAACTGCGCGCGCTGGCGTTCCAGACGCTCCGGTACCGGCTGGCCGGAGATTTCGGCCAGCGCTTGGGTGAAGGCGTCGCAAGCGTCGAGTCCCATCAGGTGATCGAAGCGGAAGTCCGGCACGCCGGTGCGCGACTTCAACAGGTCGGCCGCACGCGCCAGGGAGCGGCCGACGACCAGCGTCGCCACCGATTCGCCCATGGCTTCGATCTCGCCACGCGGCGTGCCGCCCAGCGTCAGCGGCGTGAATTCGCTGTCCACCAGGTGGCCGTCGAGCGCGTCGCCGATGTCCGGCAGCACCACGGGCCGCAGGCCGAAGCCTTCGATCCACTCCTTGATCCACTCGATGTCGCCCGGCGTCAGCATCGACGAAGCCAGCACATTCACCTGCTTCTTGCGTCGCCCGGCATGGCGCGTTTCCGGCACCAGCACATCGACGATGGCCTCCAGCGCCAGCGCGAAGCCGGACTCCAGGCAACCCGAATAGTCGGGCGTATTCACCGGTATCACAGCGATGTGGGCGAACTGCGGGTACCTGGCGCGGAACTCGCGTACCAGGCGCTTGATGTCGGTGCCCTGCGCCTCGGAAAGGCTGGTCGTCGGCAGGCCGACGATCTCCGGCGCGCTCTTCTCGCAAATCGCCTTCAAACCTTCGATGACGTTTTCGTCGGCATTCATGACCGTGGAAATCTGGTCCATCGCCGTCGTCTGCAAGGGAATCGGCTCGCGGAAATGGCGCACGAAGAACACCTTGCCGAAGGCCGTGCAACCCTGCGAGCCGTGCAGCATAGGCATCGCGTTGCGCAGGCCGAGAAACGCCAGCGACGCGCCGACCGGCTGGCTCGCCTTGAGCGGATTCACCGCCAGGGGTTTTGCACGTTTGAGGATTTCAGCCATGTCGGGGGCAACACAAAGAGTGGGCTTACCCTCTTGTTCGCAAGCCGTGTGCCAGCGGCGAAGTTGCATTTATTCAACGAGTTGCCGGGAGCCGACGATGTCGCAAAACCGACAAGGCGGCCGCCCGGAGAAAATCGGCCGGTCGAGGTTGTCATTCCGAGCGAGTAATGGCACGATGCCGCGATGAAAAAATGGATATTCCAAGGCTATGTCCGCTGACCGGCAGCCGGCATCCGGCGGGCACGCCGAGCTTGCGTTCGATCTGGCCTTCCCGCCGGTGCCATTGCCGTCGCCCGGGGTTCTCGCCGTTGCCGGCGAGCCATTGCTGCGGAATCTGGTCAGGCGTCATCACGAGCGGCTGCGCGATTCCAGCATCGGGAATCTGTTCCCGGCGGATCCACGCCACTTTTCGGCGGTCGTGGACAAAATCGCGAATTTCATCGTCAAGACGCTCGCCGGGCCGTCCGCGTTCTCCCGCGCGCATGGCCACTCCTGGCTGCGCACGGCGCATTTCCCCATCACCATCGACGAGACGGCACGCAACGTCTGGCTGGCGGAAATGCTGGGCGCCTTCGACGATGTCGGGTTTCCGGACGAGGCGCGCGCGGAATACTGGAACTGGGTCGAAGCCCTGTCGATCCTCCTCATCAACCGGCGCACGATGATCACCCAGCCGCGCCGCTACCCCTTTGCCGAAGCGCCGAAAGCACTGCGCCCGTTCATGGGTGCCGGCCGCGGAAAGTAGAAAGTCGGGCAGGCATCCGGTTTTGGCGGCCCATGGCCCGGTGCCGCCGACCCGCATCCGAGGTACGCCAATTTCATTTCGCTACGGCGGATTGCATAGCCGATATCACTATCGTCATATTGACGGCTCCCGGCATTAGCAAGTAGCCTCGGCCCCAGTCTTCGCACCAGCCCGCGTGACGACGATGCCGGAGGAGCCATTTGTGGAAGCCGAACTCAATACGACAGAATCAGTCCGCCATCGTGCCGCCGGGGAACTGCCATCCGATGCGGACAACACCGCGGACGATACGGACGCCGTCCATCCCCTCATTGCGAAGATCGCCTACGGCCATGCGCTGCTGGTCGATCTCTACAGCGAGTTCGAGACATTCTGCGACCGTATGGCGGACGGTCAATGCAGCGGCTGCGCCGGCGAACGGGATGACGAAAAGCACAGTTGCGAGGACGACCTTTCCAGACTGCTCAGCCGCTTCCTCGACACGGCCGCGACGCATGTGCGAAACGAGCACGAGCTCATCGGTCTGCATCGGGTCGACCCGCTATACACGCACGCGCTGAAGGAGCACGTGCTGTCCCATGACCTGCTGATCAACGATCTGAGCGCCTACGTCATGGATTGCGGCAAGGTGCCGACGGAAGAAGTCGTCGCGTCGGTGCTGTGGATACTGAAATACTGGATCGAATGCCACATGGCGACGCACGACAGGACTCTGTTCGAAATCGCCACCGGTACGACGACCGCTTCCTGACGAATCAGGCGGCACCTTCGAGGTAGTAGTCGATGCGCCCGCGCGGCGCCAGGTATTCGACGACTTCGAGCGGAAGCGTAGCCGGGTTCACCGCCCCCGCCACCGACAGGCCGGTGCCGCGCAGATCGAGCAGGATCGCCTCGGCGCGCGGAATCTCCGGATCGTGCAGCATCAGCATCGGATGCAGGATGTCGGCCGAGTTGGACTCGATCACCAGACCGACCGCCCCGTTGGACAGCGTGACGAAGCTGCCCGGCGGATAGACGCCCAGCGTCTTGACGAAGGCCTGCAGCAGCTCGGGCTGGAAATGCGTCCCTTCCTTCTTGAACAGGTGGGTGATGGTCTCCGCCGGCGTCTTGGCCTGCGCGATGTCGAAGGGGTTGCACAGATTGTCGTAGCGGTTGGCCAGCGCCACCAGCCGCGCCAGCCGGGGAATCTTGTCCGCTTCCAGGCGGTTGGGAAAGCCGCTGCCGTCCCAGCGTTCGTGGTGGCAGGCGATGATGTTCCGCACCGGCACCGGCAGGTCGCGGATCGCCGACACCACCTTGATGCCGTAGCCGACATGGGCGCGGTAGAACTCCTCCTCGGGCGGGGTGCGGCTGGCGGCGCGCAGGATGCGCGCCGGCACTTCCGACTTGCCCGCGTCGTGCAGCAGCGCCCCCATCCCGACGCACTTCAGTTCCTCTTCGTTCAGGCGCAGCGCCTTGCCCAGCAGCAGCGCGAGCACCATGACGTTGACCGAGTGCGACGCCGGCCCCGCTTCCCGGGCCTTGCTATTGATGAGCTGGATCACCTCGCTCTCGGCGGCGATCAGGCTGGTCACCACGCGGCCGACCAGCGCACGGGCCTGGGCATAGGCTTCCGCCGGACGCCCGGCGATCATCTTCAGGACATCGGCCGCCACGGCGGTGTCCTTCTCGTACGCCCGTTCGCTGCGCGCGAACTGCTCGCGCCGCTCGCGCACGCGCTCGATGCGCGAGCGCTTCTCGTCGAGCATGCCGGCCAGCGCCGTGTCGCCGAAATCCTCTTCATGGGACACCGCGTGCGAGGCTTCCGGCAACGGCTCGGCCTTGCTGCGCGCCGGGTCCCAGTCGATTTCCTTGAGACCCATTTTTTCCAGCGCCTGAATCTGCTTCTCGCTGGAAATGCAGAACTCGTTGAGCATGAACGGGTGACGCAGCCAGCCGACGCCCGCCAGGGAAATGAAGACACCCGCCTGAAGACGGTCGATACGTGTTTTTTGCATGGTGTAGATGCTGCACTGAAGCCTGTCCGCCATTGTAGCGGACAGGCGGCCCGTCGGGCCTTGCGCCGCAGCTACGCCACCACGGGCGTCCCGGCCGCCTTGGTCCTGGCCCAGGGCGCCGGCTTCCTGACCGCCGCCCACACCGGGCTCTCGATGGTCAGCGCCAGCTGGCGCGCCAGTTCGATCATGCCGGTGTAGCCGGCGTAGCCGAATTCGCGTTCCTGGTTGATGTCGAGGAAGGGAATGCGCGCCTTCAGCGCCGTGTAGAGGTTGCGGCCGCCGGCGATGAGGATGTCGGCGCCGTATTCCTTGTAGGTCGACAGCAGCGCCTTCGGGCTGCCGTCGTCGATCATCTTCGCATCCTCCCCCATGAGTTCGCGGATGCGCGCCTTGTCTTCCTCGGTGGACTTCTTGGTGCCGGTAGCGACCACCTCCATGCCGAGATCCTGCAGGGCGGAAACCACCGACCACGACTTGACGCCGCCGGTGTAGAGCAGCACGCGCTTGCCCTTGAGCCGGGCGCGCCAGGGTTCGAGCGCGGCGTTGATAGCCGCTTCCTCGCGCGCGATCATGGCTTCGGTGCGGACGCTCAGGTCGGCGTCGTTCAGCAGGCGCGCGAAGTCGCGGAAAGCCTGCGAGGTATCGGCCACGCCGTAGAAGCTGCCCTCGAAGAAAGGCACGCCCCAGCCCTCCTCCACCTTGCGCGCAACGTTGAGCAGCGCCTTGGCGCAGACCACCATGCTCGCTTCGGCGCGGTGCATGGTCTGGATGTCGCGGTAGCGCGCATCACCCGAGAGCGCGGCGATGATGCGCAGGCCCAGCTCGTCGAACAGCGGCGCCACGTGCCAGAACTCGCCGGCGATGTTGTATTCGCCGATCAGCGTCACGTCGTGCACCTGGATACCGGGCCGCCGGGCCGCTTCCGGCACCGGGTCCGGCTCGCGCGTGCCGATCACGTACTGCGTCATGGCCTCGCCGGCGATGCGGTTGCCGAGGTTCTTGGTGCCGTAGAAGCCGGCGCAGTCGACCGGCACCACCGGCACGCCCCAGCGCTCGGCGGCGGCCTTGCAGACGGCGACCAGATCGTCGCCGATCATCGCCGTGACGCAGGTGGCGTAAACGAACACCGCGGCCGGCGCGTAGTCGTCGATGGCCTGCTTGATGGCGTGGAACAGGCGCTTCTCGCCGCGCCCCATGATGACGTCCTGCTCGGTGAGGTCGGTGGTCATGCCAATGCGGTAGAGCGCCGGGCCGGTGGTACGCGTGCCGCGGTTGTCCCACGAGCTGCCGGCGCAGGCGATGGGGCCGTGCACGATGTGCGCGACATCGGCGATGGGCAAGAGCGCGATCTGCGCGCCGTCGAACGAGCAGCCGCCCGCCGTGGCACCGGGCTTGGGCCGGGCACAGCCGGACTTTTCCTTCGTGTTGTGCGTGCAGGCCGGCTCGTTGAGCAGGACGGCGATCTCGCTGGCTTTCATGGCGGCATCCTTTCAGGTCATGCTCTGCAATCGCCGTGCCATCGCCAAGTCATTGTTTGCTAGGCAATCCGGCTTACCGCCGCGTTGTCGCAAAGCCGACAATACGACAGCGATGAACCGCTTGCGGAATTTGCCGCTATGCTCTTGGCACTTTTCCCCGCGACGCCGGATTTCATTGCCATGGACGACAGGCACCTCGACCGCATCCATACCCTCTGGGACGAACTCGCCGACTTCGATGCCGCACGCGTGGACGACGCGCTCGATCGTCTGCTCAGCTTTCTGTGCGAACTCGTCGCTGCCCAGAATGCCAACTGGTTCGGCGCCGTGCGCCTGGCCGACATCCTGCCCGGCGACCCGGCGCTCGGCTGGCGGCCCGGCATCGTCCACTACCTGCGCCCGTCCCGGCCGGTCGATGCGAAGGCACGGGAACTGACCAGGAAACTCAAGCAGGGAGACATCGACGAAACGGCGGTGCGCAACATTGCGCTCGCCGGCCGTTTCCGCGCGAATCGCCTCGTCGACCTGGCGTCCGACAGCTGGTTCGAATCGGATTTCTATCGCGTCTATTACGCCGGCGTCGACCAGGCGGATGTGATCTGGGCCGGAGTACCGGTCAACGCCGACGCCGAATGCTACTTCGGCGTCTTTCGCGACGGCGCCCATCCGCGCTTCACGCCCGAAGAGCGCGACCTCATTGCCTACGCCCTGCGCGGACTGAAGTGGTTCTGCCGCCGGCAGATGCTCGGCCACGGGCTGCTGGTCGCCAGTTCGCCGCTGACGCCGACCGAGCGCAGCGTGCTGCAGGGCCTGCTCACCGGCCAGCCGGAAAAGCAGATCGCCGCCATGCTCGGCAAGAGCTACCACACGACGCACGACCATGTGGCGAGCATTTTCCGCAAGTTCGACGTCAACAACCGCGCCGCGCTGATGGCGCTCTGGCTCGGCAAGGCCGCCTGACCCCCCCCTAATCAGGGGGTTCAGCAAACCTTATGGGAAAGGCATAGTTCGCCCCCATGCGCACCATCGCCATTCCAACAAGCGACATTTCAAACCGCCCCGACACTGCGGATTGCCCCGACCGGCAATCCGATCCGTGACGCCGAACAGTACCGTTCGCGAACGGGTCCATGCGCTCTGGGATGCACTGGCCGATTTCGACGCCGCCCAGGTCGACCAGGCTCTCACCTGCATGCTGGAAGGTTTGTGCGCCCTCGTCGGCGCGCAAAATGCCGACTGGATCGGCGTGGTACGCCTCGCCGACACGCAGCCCGGCGACCCGTCCGGCGGCTGGCGTCCGCCGGCAGTGCACTTTCTCCATGCCAACGAAAAACTCGCGGCCACCGTCAAGGAACAGTCGCGCCGGCTGAACCGGCCCTTCATCAATGAGGTGGCCGCCTGGATCTTCGACATGGCGGGCCGCTTCCGCGCCTGCCGCCTGTGCGACGTCGTTGCGCCGGAGTGGTTCGGTTCGGATGTCTATCGCGACTACTACCGCGACTGCGACCGCGAGGATGCGATCTACGTCGCCTTTCCGGTGAATGAGGACGCCGAATCCTATTTCGGCATCTTCCGCGCCGTCGGCCAGCCGCGCTTTACGCCGCAGGAGCGCGACACGGTGGCCTACGCCCTGCGCGGCATCAAGTGGTTCCACCGGCAATTGCTGCTGAGCCACGGCCTGCTGGTCGCCAGGACGCCGATGACCCCGGTCGAACGGCGCGTACTGCAAGGATTGCTCACCGGGCAGACGGAAAAACAGGTCGCCGCCGACCTCGGCCAGAGCTACCACACCACCCACGAATACGTCACCGCCATCTACCGCAAGTTCGGCGTCAACAACCGCCCGGCGCTGATGGCGCTCTGGCTGGGAAACGGCGCGTGACCCGATTCATGCCGCCGCCCCGCTTCCCCTCGAATAGGGGGTTCCTCTTCACGCAGGATAGCGGCATAGTTCCGCGCCGGCCGCGGTACAACTCGCCAACGAATGGAGTGTAGTAATGAATCGAATCAAGAATTGGCGTAGTGCGCTGCCGTGGGGACTGGCGGCATTCGCGTTCGGCGCGATGGCCCAGGAGCAGTCGTCCGGCAGTCCCACACCCAAATGGGGCGCGCACATCGATTTCGAAGCCAAGCCCGGCAGCAAGCGCACTCTCGGCGAGGCCGACTTCTTCCTGCCTTTGTCGCAGGACGCCGACACGCTGGTGTTCGGCAACCTGCGCGCGCGTCTCGACAACCAGAGCAGCTACGAAGGCAACCTCGGCGCCGGCGTACGCCGCATGTTCGACAACGGCTGGAACCTCGGCGCCTACGGCTACTGGGACCACCGCCGCAGCGGCAATGGCAACTTCTTCGACCAAGCCACTCTCGGCGTCGAAGCGCTCGGCCGCGACTGGGACTTCCGCGCCAACGGCTACCTGCCGGTCGGCACGTGGGCGTATGCGCTCGCCCCCGAAAGTACCGCCGCGATTTCCGGTGCCGCGGTCCAGGTCACGACCGCGTTTCGCGAGGAACGTGCCCTCAAGGGCTTCGACGCCGAGATCGGCTGGCGCGCGCCGATCTTCGACAGCGAAGCGAGTCGCCAACTGCGGCTCTACGTCGGCGGCTACCGTTTCAGCGACGCCGGCGTGAAGGTCGAAGGCCCACGCCTGCGCGCCGAACTGACGCTGGACGAACTGCCCTGGTTCGGCAAGGGTACGCGGCTGTTCCTCAGCGCCGAGATGCAGGACGACAATGCCCGCGGCGGGCAGAGCTTCCTCGGCGTGCGCTTGCGCATTCCGCTCGGCAAGGAGAGCGCGTCCCCGCGATCCCTGACGGCCCAGGAGCGGCGCATGACCGCGCCGGTGATGCGCGACGTCGACGTCGTGACCCAGAACCGGGTCGCGTCGACGCTGGTGGAAACCGCCACCGCCACGTCGGGCGGGCAGGCCATCACCCTCGTTTCGAGCACTTCGACCGCCGGCAACGACCTGGATGCCGCCGTGGCCGGCGCCGCCGCCAACTCGACGATCATTGTCTCCGGCACCTTCAATGTCAGCGGCGGCAACACCGTGGTAGTGGACGGCGGCAGGACCCTGCGGGCCGGCGCGACGACGGTGCGCACCGCTTCGGGCCGCACGGCTGTCCTGACCACGTCTGCGACCATCACCGGCACGAACGTCAATTCATCGACAATCCAGCTCGTCAACAATGCGACCCTCGCGGGCGTGACGGTTTCCAGCGCCTACAACAACGGCACCGGCGGCTACGCCGTGCTGCTCGCCGGCGGCGCCGGCAACATCAGCGTCCGCGACAACACGATCTCCGTCGCCCAGAGCGGCGCCAACGCCGCGGGCGCCTTGGTTTTCGGCGGCAACAACGCGAACGTCCTCGTCAGCGGCAACACCCTCACCGCAACCGGTAGCGGCGCAGCAACCACCATGACGGCCCTCGCCGCGAACGGCGCAAACATCACCGTCAGTGTCAGCGGCAACACGCTGACCGCCTCGGGCGGCACGACCAACAACATGGTATGGGTGGCAGGCACCACCACCATCAACGCCGGTTCCACCGGAAACACACGCGGCAGCGGCGCTTGCAACGGTGCGCCGGCCAGCGGCACCATCGGATTCACCAACGGCACGACCTGTCCGTAGACCGTAGGCGCCGCCGTCTACCCGACGGCGGCTAGGCGAAGGAAAGATATTCGAAGGGCTGGCCGTCGACGCGCAGCGGCTTGTGCATCGCTGCATGCACCAGCGCGTCGGGCACTTCGACGAAGGGAATCCCGTTCGGTATCAGGATGGAAAAGATCTTTTGCGCCAGGGCGCTCAGATTTCCGCCGCGGGCTTGCAGGTCGTCTTTTCTGACCAGCACCAGGTCGCCGTAGGCGGTGGTGTTCAGCGCCAGCGGCGCCCAGTCGTGGAGTTTCATGAACTGGCTGGCCGCCTCCATGACGCTGAGGAACTGCAAGGCGCCGACCTGGGAAACATAGCAGTCGTTGAGGACGATGCAGCCGCCGGCGGCGACCTTTTGCGACCAGCGGATCAGGTCCGAGAGGACGAAATCGAAGCGGTGGTTGGCGTCGATATAGACGAAGTCGAGGCTGTTGTCGGCGAACGTCGCTACCGCCGCCTGTGACGACATCTTCAATATCCGGACGCCCGGCTCGCCGGCAAGCGTCTCCATGACCTCGCGCTCGGCCTGCGCGAGGGCCGCCGCCATGCCGCCCGGATAGTACTCGGCAAAGGTCTCTTCGATGCGGGCGGCGGCGTCGATATGGCAGTCCGACGGCAGCAGGTCGGCCTTGTCGGGCATGCGCCAGGCATCGACCAGCACCAGTTCCGCCGGCGCGCGGGCGAGCAGCCCGCGTGAATATTCGCCGCGGTAAACGCCGACTTCCGCGGCGCGCTGGCCCGGTCCCAGCAGCAATTGGAAAATGAATCGGTCGGCGTGGCAAACGTACATGGCGGCGGGTTCCCGTGGTTGGCGGCGGGACCCGCGGCATCGAGCCGCCCGGATTACCCGCCTGGCAGGCAGGATTATGCCTGCCGCCCCGCCTGCCAGGAATGCCCGTCAGTAGCTGAATGCCTTCAGCGCGCCGTTCAGTTGCACCGCAACGTCGCCCAGCACCTGGCCGGCCTGTGCCGTTTCGCGCGCGCTGGCGCTGCCGCTGTCGGCCAGCGCGCTCACCGTCGCCATGTTGCCGGCGATCTGTCGCGTCGCGGCGTTGATTTCCCGCGTCGCATTGACGATGTCGGCCACCGAGGCGATGGCGCCGTCGATGCGTTGATGGATCGCCAGCAGCGCGTCGCCGGCATCGTTGGCGCTGCGCCGGCCGGCGTCGATGTCGGTGACGCTGGCGTTGATCGCGGCCACGGCCGTGCCGATGCCGCTGTGGATGGTGCCGATCAGGTTGGCGATCTCCTCGGTGGCCTGCGTCGTGCGTTCGGCCAGCTTGCGCACCTCGTCGGCCACCACGGCGAAGCCGCGGCCCTGCTCGCCCGCGCGCGCCGCCTCGATGGCCGCATTGAGGGCCAGGAGGTTGGTCTGCTCGGCAATGGAGCGGATGGTCTGGACGATGCCGGTGACTTCCTGCGAATGCTCACCGAGGATGGCCACCGAATTCTGCGCCGCCACGCTGGCCTGTGCGATGCGTTCGACGCTGGACAGATTCTGCTCGCGCGCCTGCTGGCCGCGGCCCACCTCGCGGCCGGCGTCGGCCACCGCCGCTTCGGCGCTGCCGGCCTGGTCGGCGATCATCGCCATGCTGGCCGATATCTGTTCCATCGCCGCGCTGGTCGACATCGCCGCGTCGGCCAGTTCCCGCGCGTTGCGGTCCAGTTCGACCAGGGTGCGCTGGACATCGCCGACCTGGCTATCGACCGTCGACGATTGCCGCGAGGTCTGTTCCACCAGCGCCCGCATGCGCTCCTGCGCATGCTTGATGGCGTTGAAGACGCTGCCGTCCGGGGCGCGCTTCTGCGACGGGCGCAAGTCGCCGCCGGCCAGCCTGAGCATTTCGCCGCGCAACTCCTCGGGTTCGGCGCCGAGCAGGCCGGCAATGCGGCGGGCGACGATGAAATAGATGACGACGGCAGCGGCGACGCACAGCGCCGCCACCACCGAAAGAATCCAGAGGGTGCCCCGCGTCGTCGCCGAAACGTCGGCCAGGCGAGCCTCGGCCCAGCTTCCGGCTACTTTGACGGTGGCGTCGACCCCGCCCCGGTGCTGGGTGTACAGCGCCTTCAATTCGGCGAAGGCGCGGCGCGCCTCGTCGTCCCGTCCGGCCAGCACGGCCGGCAGAAAGACACTGTCGAGGCGCGCCCAGTAGGCCTCGCCGTTCGTCTTCTGCACGCCGAGCAGGGATTGCGCGACGCCGGCCTCGATGTCGTCGGCGCGGCCTTTCCAGTAGGCGTTGCGGTCGTCGTAGTCCTTCTTCAGTTGCCTGAAGCCGGCGCCGAGCGCCGCCCGCTCGGCCAGCGGCGCTTCGAGCAACTGATAGGCGACGAGGTGCGCCTCGATGATGTAGAGCGGCGGCGGCAGGATGTCGGCGACGATGTCCTTGCCGTCGCCCATCTGCACCGCTGCGCGTTCCAACCCGCGCAGCGCGAACTGGCCCTGCAGGAACAGTACGGCGAAACCGGCCACGCAGACGACGACGAGCACCAGCAGCAAGCCTTTGAGGGAATTCAACAACGCATTCACGGGTCAGCCTTTCTGTTCAGCGATGGTCGGCGCGAAACCGCCGGCCGCGGTGGAAATTGCACTCCCCTGGGAGGGCTTGCCTTGCGGCGCGTCGCGCCGCGCCGTCATCGGTATCGCCGCCGGCGGTTCGCCGCCGGCCACCAGCAGGCGGGCGGCGATGCGCTCGACGCTCAGCACCAGCAGCAGGTGTTCGTCCTGCGGGGTATCGGTGCCGACGATGGCTTCCGCCAGCACGTTGCCGCCCGCCAGCATCGGCGGCAGCGCACGCAGACGCGCGAGCGCCACTTCGGGAATTTCGCCGAGTCCGTCGGCGAGGATGCCGAAGTGCGAATTTTCGCCCTTGCGCAACACCACGATCTGGTGCCGGGCGCCTTCGCGCGCCGGCCCGGCGTTGGCATGGTGGCGGATGTCGTAGGTCGGGATCGGCACGCCGTGGTACATCAGGTAGCCGACGAAGTCGGAACCGGCGCCGGGCACGCCGGCCATGCCGACCATGTCCACGGCCTCCACCACTTGCGAGGAGCGCAGGCCGAACCAGGTCTGGCCGATGTGGAAGGTCGCGATCTCGACGGTTTCGCCGTCGGCGGCACGGTCCGGGCGGATCGACAGGCGCGGTATGTCGATCTGCTGCTTTTTCGCCACCGCCTCGCACAGGGGCACGAAGACGAGGGCCGTGACATCGTTCTGGTAGGCGTCCTGCTGGCTCTTGTACTCGCGATAGCCCGACGACAGGCGCGCGCCGACGGCGAAATAGCGCGCGCCGAGACGCACCACGCCGGCGCGCCCGGCCCCGCGCTCCAGCGCCAGGAAACCGTCGTCGAACGGCAGGCGGTCGCCGGCCTTGTAGCTGGCGTCGGAGCAGGCGACGACGGTGCCGTCGCGCTCGACGAAGAGTCCGAAGCAGCCGTCGGTGACGCCGCCCTGTTCGTTGCGCGGCAGGGCGTCGCGCAGCATGGCGCCGAATTGCGGCTCGGCGTCGAAGACGATGCCGACGCCGCCGACCGTCCGGTCGCCCGCGGGCGAGCGGATGGGGGCGCCGTAGATGTAGGTGTGGCGGCCGCCGTAAAGCGGCGTCGCACCGAAGGGCGAAACGGCATAGCCCTGCGAATCGGCGAGCGCGAGCACATGGCGCACCCAGTCGCCGGGCAGCGCGCGCCCGACCCAGGCGGCTTCGCCCGGCTGGGACACCGCGACGACCCGTCCCTGCGCATCGAAGACGACCAGGTTGCTATAGACCGTGTACAGGCCGTTGATGGTTTGCAGGATGGCGGCGATGCGCGCGCCGCCGTCCGCCGGCATTTCGGCCTCGGCGAGCAGTTCGCGGAAAGCCGAGGTCAGGGCCCACCAGCGGCAATCGTTGGCGCGCTCGTAGAGATTGCGGTCCATGATGTCGATGGCGAGCGACGCCAGGAAGCGGCTTTCCTGGAGAATCGCCGAGACCACGGTCTCGTGCAGGTTGGAAATCGAGCGTTCGAACACGTCCTTGGTCCGCGCGCCGGTATTGCTGATTTCCCACAGCAGGATTTTCGAGAACGATGGATTCAGCGCCTGCTTGGCGGCGGCCTGGCGGACGTTGCCGTTCCACACCGAGCGGTTGAGGTCGCGCTGGATGTGTTCGGCCTGCGCCGGGATATTGCGCAGCGCATCGCCGAACAGCGCGGGGCTGCCCATCACCGCCTCCATGGCGGCGGCGTCGATGCCGCGCAGCATTTCGGAGGCGTCCTTGTTGAAGGCGTGCTGCACCGGCAGCATGACGTGGCCGTACCAGCCGGGCCCCATGTAGCCCTGGTAGCCCTTGGTCGGCCGCGTCTTGGCGATGTACTCCTGGGCGCCGAAGCGGACGATGCGGTATTCCTCGTCGACCACCAGCGCCAGCCGGGCGCCGACCGGAATGTGGAAGCCGTCCGAACTGGCGATGACCTGGCCGGCGGCGTCGAGCAGCAGGATCACCGACCAGTCGTCGGGCGCCGCGAGGTTGGCGAAGATGCGCTCCATCTCGTTCTCGAAGCGGAAGCACAGGCACAACACGCCGATGGCCTCTCCCGCCGCATCGGTGACGCGGAAGGAATAGACCAGCGAACGGTCGCGCTGCGGCCGCAGATCGAAGGAGCGGAAGGTTTCGACGTAGGCGCCGGCGGTCGCCAGCGCCTCGGCCACCAACGCGTCGCCGGTGCGCGGCACGGCGACCGAATCGTCGAGACGCGCCAGCACCTTGCCTTCCGTATCGAGCAGGATGATGTCCGAATAGACCGAATACTTCGCCACGTATTCGGCGAAGCGCGCCCGCAGCCGCTCGCGTTCGAGCTGCAACTGCTTCTCGGAATGAATGTTGCCGGTGAGCTCGCGGCTGTCGGCGATGAACTGGCGGATGTCCTCGTCGGTGGCGAGGAAGCCGATATCGGCCGTGCGTTCGAAGAGGTTGCGCACCAGGATGTCGATGGCCACCTGCGCCTTGGCGGTCATCTCCAGCACGCTCTTCTCCAGCGTTTCGGAGCCGAGGTGGTTGAGCAGGCTGCCGGTGAGCTGGGCGAAGGCCTGGCGCGTGCCGCTCATGTCGGTGCCGGTGCCGGACAACTGGCCGAGCAGGGTGAGGTTGTCCCAAACCGCCTGGAGATTCTGCAGCACCTCGCGGTATTCCTCCACCGCGTTCATGTGGCGGATCACGCCGCCGAGGCGGGGTTCGAGTTCGATATTCTTGTAGCGGGTCATGCCAACTCCTCCATGCACCATTCCGGCGTCATGCTCTGTCGCGGATTCCCCGAAGCGGGGCATTTTTTTGTTAGATTCCATACTTTTCATATGGTTTTTACGACTCATGCAAGTTCCGTTCCGCGTTATGACTCATGCATTGGCGTCAAAACTTGTCGGATATGCGACAAATCGCCCGCATCGCCCGGCTCGCGGAACGCCCGGTCAAGGCATCCGGCGGGATGGAAAGAGTCTTGCTTTAACGACTGCATGCTGACCACCGAGCCCGTATCCCCGCCCCCGCCTGAACCGCTCTCCCGTGCCCGCCGGCCGGAAGATGCGGCGACGCGCGCCTTTGCCGGCGTCATTGCACTGGCCCTGCGCGCCGGTCGGCGCCCCTTGATCCGCGGGCTGAGCGAAGCGCGCTTCCAGAAGCTGCTCAACGAGTTCTTCGCCGGCCTCGTCCTGGGCAATGGCGACGCGACATCCGACCCAGCCGAAGCGAACGAATTCGACGAGATCGTGGACCTGCTACTGGAACACCGCAGCACGCCCAGCGAACAGGGCGCCTGGCTGGCGTATGCGATCGCCACGGCGTCCATGGGCGAAAACCATCTCTGGCAAGACCTCGGACTGCCGAACCGGAAAGTGCTGTCGCAACTGATGCAAGAGCATTTCGCGCCGCTGGCGGCGAAGAACAGCGGCGACATGAAGTGGAAGAAGTTCTTCTACCGGCAGCTGTGCGAACGCGCCGAGGTGCCGATCTGCAAGTCGCCGCACTGTGCCGCCTGCTGCGACTACTCTATTTGCTTCGGGCCGGAGGATGCATAGCTTCCCACCTGGCCTTTATTTTGCTAGCGTTATGCAGTACGAGGTAATAACGACAATTCGGAAAGCCGGGAGACCCGCATGAGCCAAACTTCGACCATGACCAAGAGCATTCCCGCCGGCCTGGGACGCGGACGCCGCTGGGACCATCTCGAACTGCTGGAGCGCATCGATTCCTGCGGCTCGATCTCCGGCGCCGCGAGCGCCATGGGGATGAGCTACAAGGCGGCCTGGCAAGCCGTGGAGGCGATGAACAACATGTCCGAGCAACCGGTGGTCGAGCGCCAGGCCGGCGGCCCCCATGGCGGCGGCACCAGCCTGACGACCTACGGCCGGCGCGTCGTCGGCGCCTACCGGCGGCTGGAGAAGGAAAGGGAGAAAGTGCTCGCGGCACTGGGCCAGATCATGGATGACTTCGAGCAGTACTACCAAATCGTCAGGAGATTCGACATGAAGACCAGCGCACGCAACCAGTTCCTCGGCCGGGTGAAATCCGTCAAACATGGCCCCGTCAACGCCGAAGTCATACTCGACATCGGCGGCGGCGACGAACTCGCCGCCGTCATCACCGAAGACAGCGCCGAGCACCTCGCGCTGGAACCCGGCGCCGAGGCCTACGCCCTGGTGAAGGCGCCGTGGGTGATCGTCACCACCGACGAATCGCTGAAGACCAGTGCCCGCAACCGCCTGTGCGGCACGGTGGTGCGCTGCCAGGAAGGTGCGATCAACGCGGAGGTGGTCATCGAACTCCCCGGCGGCAAACTCGTCGTCGCCACGATCACCAACGACAGCGCCCGCGAACTCGGCCTCGCCGAAGGCCGCCGCGCCTGCGCCCTCATCAAGGCCTCCCACGTCATCCTGGCCATACCGGCCTGAACGAAAGGACAACCGCCATGTTGCGCAATCTGTTTCTCGCCGCCGCCCTGCTGGCGTCCGGCATGGTCCACGCCGACGAGGTCAGCGTCGCCGTCGCCGCCAACTTCACCGCCCCGATGCAGAAGATCGCCGCCGAGTTCGAAAAGGACACCGGACACAAGGCCCAGCTCGCCTTCGGCGCCACCGGCAAATTCTACGCACAGATCCGGAACGGCGCGCCGTTCGACGTCCTGCTCGCCGCCGACGACGAGACCCCGGCGAAACTCGAAAAGGAAGGCGCCGTCGCCGGCAGCCGCTACACCTACGCCATCGGCCGTCTGGCGCTGTGGTCGGCAAGGCCCGGCTATGTCGACGCCAAAGGCGGCGTGCTGGCCAAGGGCGATTTCAGGCACATCGCCCTCGCCAATCCCAAGCTCGCCCCGTATGGCGCCGCCGCCGTCGAGGCGCTCGCGGCGCTGAAGCTGCTTGACGCCGTACAGCCGAAATTCGTCCAGGCCGAGAACATCGCCCAGGCCTACCAGTTCATCGCCACGGGCAATGCGGAACTGGGCTTCGTCGCCCTGTCGCAGATCACGAAGGACGGCCGCATCGCCGAAGGTTCCGCGTGGATCGTGCCCGGCCAGCTGCACCGGCCGATCCGGCAGGACGCGGTGATCCTCGACCGGGGCCGCGGCAAGCCCGCCGCCGCCGCGCTGATGCACTACCTGAAGGGCGACAAGGCGCAAGCGCTCATCAAATCGTTCGGCTACGAACTCTGACATGGGCGCCGACGACCTTTCCGCCATCTGGCTCACCCTCAAGCTGGCGACGCTGACCACGGTGTTGCTGCTGCTGATCGGCACGCCCATCGCTTGGTGGCTGGCGCGCACGCGCTCGGCCTGGAAAGGGCCGGTCGGCGCCGTCGTCGCGCTGCCCATCGTGCTGCCGCCGACGGTGCTGGGCTTCTATCTGCTGGTGGTGCTGGGTCCGAACGGCCCCGTGGGGCAACTCACCCAGGCGCTCGGCATCGGGCTGCTGCCTTTCACCTTCGCCGGGCTGGTGGTTGCCTCGGTCGTCTACTCGATGCCCTTCGTCGTGCAGCCGATACAGAACGCCTTCGAAGCCATCGGCGACCGGCCGCTCGAAGCGGCGGCGACGCTGCGCGCCTCGCCGCTCGACGCCTTCTTCAGCGTCGCCCTGCCGCTCGCCCGGCCAGGCTTCGTCACGGCCGCCATCCTCGGCTTCGCGCACACCGTCGGCGAATTCGGCGTCGTGCTGATGATCGGCGGCAACATCCCCGATCAGACGCGCGTGGTCTCGGTGCAGATCTACGACCATGTCGAAGCGCTCGAATACACCCAGGCGCACTGGCTGGCGGCGGGACTGGTGGCCTTCTCGTTCGTCGTGCTGCTGGCGCTCTACGGCCTCGGTCCCAACCGGCGGCGACGGACATGAGCATCCGCGCCCGCTTCGCCGTCCGCTACGACGGCTTCGCGCTGGAGGCCGAACTCGACCTGCCGGGACGCGGCGTCACCGCCCTGTTCGGTCCTTCCGGCTCGGGCAAGACCACCTGCCTGCGCGCCATGGCCGGGCTGGAGCGTACGCCCGGCGGCTATCTCGAAGTCAACGGCGAGGTCTGGCAGGACGACGCCAAGGATATCTATCTGCCGACCCATCGCCGCCCGCTCGGCTATGTCTTCCAGGAAGCGAACCTGTTCCCGCATCTCAGCGTCGGCGGCAACCTCGACTACGGCCGCCTGCGTGTCGCTGCGCCGCATCGGCGCGTGGCTCGCGACGCGGCCATCGAACTGCTGGGCATCGCCGCCCTCCTCGACCGCCTGCCGGAACGCCTGTCGGGCGGCGAGCGCCAGCGCGTCGCCATCGCGCGGGCGCTGCTCACCAGCCCCCGCCTGCTGCTGATGGACGAGCCGCTGGCGGCGCTCGACCATGCCCACAAGCAGGAAATCCTGCCCTATCTGGAGAAGTTGCACGACGAACTGGAAATTCCCGTCGTCTACGTCAGCCATGCGCCGGACGAGGTGGCGCGCCTGGCCGATCACCTGGTCGTGATGGAACAGGGCAAGGTGGTCGCCAACGGGCCGCTGGCCGCAACCCTCGCGCGCATCGACCTGCCGATCCGGCTCGGCGAGGATGCCGGCGTGGTACTCGACGCGGTGGTCGCCGAGAGGGACGCCGCTTGGCATCTCGCCGGCGCGGAGTTTCCCGGTGGCCGCCTCTGGGTGCGGGACAGCGGCCACGAAATCGGCAGCCGCGTGCGATTGCGCATCCTCGCCCGCGACGTGAGCCTCGCGCTGGAAAAGCACGAGCACAGCAGCATCCTCAACACCCTGCCGGCGACGGTGTTGGAGATCGGCGCCGAGGGCCACCCGGCCCTGGCGCTGGTGAAGCTCGACGTCGGCGGCTCCTCCCTACTGGCACGACTCACACGCCGCTCCGCCGCCGCCCTGGAATTGCAGCCGGGCATGGAAGTCTGGGTGCAGATCAAAGCCGTGGCGCTGGTCGGGTGAAGACCGTTTGATCGCCCTCCGCCGACCATCGTTCCGGGTCGAATGAAAGGAAGTGGCACCCATTTACTTCGATGATCGGGGAATAAATTCCGATGGCTTATCGACTAGAATGCTTTTTGATTTGAATCAACTTACTCGCCCAATAACCTGCGACCACAAACATGAAGACAAATCTTCCGATCACGCAGCAGGAAAAACCTTTTCCGTCAGGCAAGTATCTGGTCTCGAAGACCGACCTGAAAGGGGCGATCACCTACGCGAACGACGCGTTCGTCGAACTCTCCGGCTTCGGCCCGGACGAATTGATCGGCAAGAACCACAACCTCGTGCGGCATCCGGACATGCCGCCGCAGGCTTTCCAGCACCTCTGGGACACGATCAAGGATGGGCGCCCCTGGCGCGGCATCGTCAAGAACCGCGCCAAGAACGGCGACCACTACTGGGTCGATGCCTTCGTGGTGCCGGTGCGCCACGACGACCAGACCGTCGGCTACATGTCGGTGCGCTCCGAACCGTCGCGCGCGCAGATCCAGGCGGCCGAAGCGCTCTACGCACAGCTCAACCAGACCAAGGCCAAGCTCGATGCCAAGGGCAGCTGGCTCAAGCGCATCAGCCTGCGCGCCCGGCTCGTGGCCGTGATGGCGTTCATGGCCGCGATGCTCGTCGGCGGCGCCGGCGTCGGCCTGGTGGGCATTTACCTCACCAACCAGGATTTACAGGAGGCTTATCAGGATCATCTGACGCCTTCGCTGGCGATCGCGAAGATGATCGAGCGGCTGGGCGACAACCGCGCCCAGGTCATGCTGGGCCTGCAACACAACCCCGACGGTCCGTCCGCCAAAATGCACGACCATCCGGTCGACCTGCACATCGAGGCGGCCCTAAAGAATCGCGTCGAAATCGAGCGCCTGCGCGCCGAGTACAACAAACGACGGAAGGATGCCGACGAGGAAGCCCTCGCCAAGGCCTTCTTCGCGGCACGCGACCAATTGTCCGCGGAAGGCAACTCGCCGGCCCGCGAAGCGCTGAAGGCCGGCGACTTCACCAAGGCCAACGTCCTGTTGCTGACCAAGATCAACCCGCTCTACAAGGAACTGCTGGCGAAGGGCGACGCCCTGCAGCAGCACATTTTCCTGTCCGGCGAGAAGGACTTCCACGCCTCTCAGGAACGCTACCAGTTGATCCGCAATCTGGGCATCGTCGGCACACTGTTCGCGCTGCTGCTGGTGGCCGTCGCCGGCGCCTTCCTGATCCACGCCATCATCGACCCGATCCGCCGCGCCATCAGCCACTTCGACCGCATTTCGCAGAGCAACCTGACCGACGAAATCGACATCTCCGGCCATGACGAAGCCGGCCACCTGATGCATTCCCTGGCGACGATGCAGGTGCACCTCAAGGTCATGATGGACGAAGTCCGCCTCGCCTCCAGCACCATCGACAACCAGTGCCGCCGCCTGACCGACGAGATGAACCACGTCGTCGAGCAGTCGCGCGAGCAGCGCGACCGCGTCCAGAGCGTGGCGGCGACGGCCGAGGAATTCACCCAGTCGGTCGCCGAAGTCGCCGACAGCGCAGGTCATGCCGCCACCGCGGCCGTCCATTCGCGTTCGCTCGTCGGCGACAGCACGACCAGCATGTCGAGCAGCATGGCCGCCACGTCGCGCGTCGTCGAGGCCGTCCAGGCCTCCAGCACCAGCATCGGCGACCTGAATCACGCCATCCAGAAGATCGGCGACATCACCAACACCATCAAGGAAATCGCCGACCAGACCAACCTGCTGGCGCTCAATGCCGCCATCGAGGCGGCGCGCGCCGGCGAGCAGGGCCGCGGCTTCGCCGTCGTCGCCGACGAGGTGCGCAAGCTGGCCGAACGCACCAGCGCCAGCACCAGCGACATCACCGCCACGGTCGCCGAGTTCCGCGCCGTGACCCACAATGCCGTCGGCTCCATGGGCCAGGCGGTACAGGAAGTCGAACAGGGCATCGGCATGATGCGCACCAGCGTCGGCGGACTCGACCAGATCAAGTCGTCGAGCGACGACGTGGCCAACATGTCGGAACACATCGCCGCCGCCGCCAGGCAGCAGGCGGTCGCCAGCGAGGAAGTCGCCGCCAACATGGAAAAGATATCCACGCTGATCGACCAGAACACCTCGATGGCGCTGGACGCCTACCAGACCGTGGACGACCTGTCGAAAACCGCCGCCGGACTCATGTCCATGGTCGAACATTTCAAGCTGGTCAAACGCAACTGAGGATCACGCGATTCGGCCCGGCGCGACTCCGCCGCCGGGCTGGCATGGCAAATGCTCTTTACTCCTTCGACACGGCGCGCGTTGCGCCGGTTTGAACGGAGAAACACAATGAGCAAATTCGACATGGGCGACATGGTGTTCGCCGCCACCGACCTCTTCAACGACGAACTCGCCGCGGACGGTTCCAGCCTGATCCCCGATACCGAACCCAACGCCCTGCTCGCCGCCGCCGCGACGCGCGGCGTGGTCGTCAACGTCGGCCATGTCGCCGAAATGCCCAAGCAGGAAATTTACCTGGTGCGCTTCGAAACCGGCCCGGCGGGCGGCCTTGGCCTGCCGATCGGCTGCCTGGCGGAAGAACTGTCCACCGGCGCCTGAACTCCGGCTACAGCCGGAAATCCCACGCACGCTCCGCCGTTGCGAGCCGGAGGTACGGCGGACTTTCGCAACGTTGCACATCGAGCGCGTCGAAGGGCAGGGAAATCGCGATCGCAAAATGCGCATCCCTGCCGGCACCTGTCAGATAACCGACATCGACACGCCCCGATGTCGGTTGAACCTCAAGATAGCCCTGGCAATGGGGGCAGCGCGCCGCCAATACGCCGAGATGCGCATCGACAAGCTCGGTGCAGGCATCGAGCAGTTCTGCGGCGGACATCTTCGCGCCGCACAGCGGGCAACTGGCGTCCCGTTTGGCAACCAATCAGCACTCCCGAATGCGCGGATGGAATGCCATCAGAACCCGTAGGGCCGATGCAGCCAGTCCTTGAGGACTTTCACGTCGCGCTCCGGCAGGTAGCTGAAGCCAGCCTGAACGTCGTCGATGACGGCATTCGCCACGGCATGAGGTACGGCCTTGGTGGTGAGCATGTGAAAGAACCAGGCCATCGGGTAGCCCGCCTGGCGGTCGAAGCGCTGCAGGGCCGTGTTCAGGGCCAGCCCCTGGGCACCGAAGGCACTCTCGAACTTCGGCGGCAGGCCGTTCACCGCCGCCACCGGCGTGGCCTGGAGTATCGGCTGCTGAAAGCGGTCGCGATGCTCGCGCACGGCCACCACCCAATGATTGCTGAACTGGGTGGCGTGCCCCGCGCTGCTGGCCTGCCAGGCGTCGAAGAAGCGATGCACGGTCTGCGGCTCCGGTTTCTGCAACCCCATGCGCTGGAGGAATTCGGCGACGTCGGTAATGCGGCGCAAGGCGTAGAACGGAACGTCGAGCGGCAATGCCGGTGCCTTGGCGTTCTCCACGCGCGGCGGATCGACGAGTTCTTCGAGGCTGCCCGGCGTCTCGCCCGCAAACAGGGCGTGGCTGACGACTTCCTGCAATTCCTCGATTTCGATCTGTAGAAAATCGGCGGCCAGGGGGCCGGTATTGGCGACGAGGTAGTGGGTCTTGCCGTTGAGCCGCGTCGCCCGGAATCCCTGGTCGGCATGCGCGTCGGCCAGGGCGTGGATGTCGTCGCCATGGGCGGCAAGTTCGGTTTCCGCCCACTGCGCCAGATCGTCCGCCACGCGGGTGCCGGCACCATCGACGACGCCGCCGAGACGATACCAGCCGCCGCGCGCGAGCACTTCGCGGAACCCCAGTTGCGGCGCGATGCGCGCCAGTTCCTTTGCCAGCCCCGCGACGCCGGCCGCCACCGGTATGCGCACGCACAGCTCGGCGACGGCGCGGTTGAGATCGTTCCATTTCGTGTCGGGCGCAGCGGTACTCGTGGTCATGATGACTCCAGGTGGGTAGGGGATTCGGCGATACGCGCCAAAGCGGCATACCGTACATCGGGTTCCGGATCGTCGAGCAAGCGGCGGGCATCCTCGCGCGGCGCGCGCGCCAGCGCCGCGAGCCGCACCGTCCAGTCGGGGTCGGCCAGCAGGCGCCCGGCATCCTCGGGCAAGGCGCGGGCGGCGACGATGCGGCGCACCTCGGGTTCGGGGTCGTCGATCATCCGGGCCAGGGCGAAGGACGGCAGGCGTTCGGCGACCGTCTTGCGGACTTCGCGCTCGGGATCGTGCGCCAGGCGCGGCAGCTTGCCGTGCGCGAGGCGGCGCGCGACGACGACGCGCACCATGTAGTCCGGGTCGCCGGCGAGCTTGAGCAAGGCATCGGGCGCCAGACGCTGGGCGACGGCGATGCGCACTTCGCGGTCGGGATCGTGGCGCATGCCCGTCAGATCGTCCGGCGGCAGGCGTGCGGCGACCGCGCGCCGCACGACCTCGTCGGCGTCTTTCGCCAGCGCGCGCACCGCTTCCAGCGGCGCATAGCGCACGGCGATGGCCCGGCGCTCCCAGAAGCCGTCGGCAAGGTAAGCGGCGGCGATGCCGCGATTGGCGCGGAAGAAGCGGTCGATCTGCCGGCCGCTGTGGGCGCGCACGCAGGCCTCGCCCGGCTGACAGCGGCCCGCGGGCAGGCAGTCGCGTTCGTGGGGGCATCCGGCGCACAAGCCATGGCGGCCGATGCCGGGCGTGGGTTCAGTCGTCGTCCCCATCGCGCAGCCCGACCACGAGGCCGGTGGCCGCCGCGGCATCCGCCGTGAACGCCAGGCAGTGCTCGCTCGACGAGACGTAGTAGAGACGACAGAAGTCGTTGTCGGCGACCGACGCCAGCCGCGGCGGGACGTCGTCGTCGCTGCAAACCGTGAAATGGACGCCGGGAAAGCTGCTGCGCAGATGTCCCACCAGCACGTCGCCGGGCGCATTCGGCCGACTCACGACCTGATCCATGACCTTGGCCAGCAGGGAGGCGTCTATCATCACTCCTCCACCGCTGCGGCGAACTTTTTCAGGGACTCCGCCTCCACGCCCATGATCTTGGCCAGCCACGGCGGCGGGACGACCAGGGCATCCTGCAGGCGCTTCAGTATTTCGCGCGCCGGTCCGGCGCGCTGAATCTTCACCGGATGCACACCGGCCCTGACCACCTTGGCCGCGGCAGGGCCGCCGATGGACTGGACATAGACCACTTGGCAATCGGCAATGATCGCGGCACGGGCAACGTTGCGGTCTTCGGCATGATCCGCATCCAGCGTCGGACGCACGGCGACCAGGCGCAATTCCGTCGGCGATACCTGATAGACGAGAAAGCGTTCGCAGGAGCCGAAGTGGCCGTCGAGGTCCTCGCCGGTGTTCGAGGCGCAGGCAATGCGGATGGAACCCGGCATGTCACCCGCCGCAAAGCCGTCGAGCGGCGGCAGTTCGCTGCCGGCGACGCCCTCGCCCCAGAGCAGGCGCACGGCGCGTTTCAGATTTTCCTGGGCGACGCCGACATGACAGTTTTCGTCGGCATGGTCGCCGGCGAGGATTTCACGCAGATCGCCGACGGTAATGGCGGCGAGCTTGGTTTCCGTCAGCGGCAGGCTAAATTTCCCGGCCAGCGCCAATACCAGTCCGGAAACACTGACGCCATCGAGTTCCTTGGCCGCCAGGCCGATGCGCAACGCCGCTTCGCGAGTCATGGATGCAGACATGGGGATACTCCTTTCGAGCGCAGCGAGCTAATCAGTCGCCTCCCCCGCGAGGGGGAGGCCGGGAGGGGGCGGGCGTCTATACGCGTCGTGTATCAGAGATACACGATGCAAGTTTCGCCCGCCGGACAGGCATCGACGCACTTGGGCGTATCGGCTTCGCCCTCGCACTCGGTGCAGGTTTCCTTGTTGATCTTGTAGATGCCGCCCTTGTCGGTGATCGACTTGGTCGGGCAGACCGGCACGCAGTCGCCGCAGGACGTGCATTCCGCTTGTACGATTTTCATTGCCATGATGTTTCTCCTTGTGTCGCTGAATCACTCAACTCCGTCGATACGCCTGGCGCGCAACGATATGGGCAACCGGGCCGGCTGCTCCTGCGGCTCGATGTAGTAAATGCCGCCGTTGCCGAGCTTGATCTCGCCGCCCCACTTTTCCGGGGTGTCGAATTCCATCGAGGTGATGCTGTCCTCGATGTCGCGCTTGGGCATGTAGAACACGTAGCCCTTGTCGCCCTTGCGGATCATGATGTTGGCCATGCGCTTCTCCCGATGATCCGGCGGAGCCTTGTGAGCCCCGCCGGCAACCCGATTTAACGGACCAGATCGTGGTTGTAGTCGGTCGTCCCCATGCCGCGGGTCTTGTCGTCCAGGTTCTCCAGCACGGCATTGGTCAGCGTGGTGAGGATGTACATCGCGCCCTCGTAGCCCAGCGTCGTCATGCGGTGCAGGTGGTGACGGTCGAAGATCGGGAAGCCGATGCGGATCAGCGGCACCTCGAATTCCGGCCCCTTGTGCAGGGTGTCGCGCTGGATGAACTTGCCGTAGCTGTTGCCGATCAGGAAATCCGGCTTGTCGGTGAAGCACAGGCTGCGCAGGTGCCAGAGGTCGGCGCCGGGATAGACCTTGGCGCTGGCGCCGTAGGGCGACTCGGCCAGCATCTTCTCCATCGCCTTCGCCCACTTCTTGCTGCCGTTGTTGCAGACGATGTGGGTCGGCTCGATGCCGAATTCCATCAGCACCTTGGTCATGCCCATGACGAAGTCCGGATCGCCGTAGAGCGCCATCTTCTTGCCGTGCAGCCAGGCGTGGGAGTCGG